>JAEEJI010000106.1 GCA_016281825.1 Muribaculaceae bacterium
AAAAGATCATGGGAAAAGACCACATCATTGAAGACTATCTGGCAAGGCCTTACTGGCTGATTGATATTCTGCCTAAACAAGTGCCGGCAAATGGCCAAGGGCAGTATTTTGAGATAGAAAAGTTCTACCTGAGTCATCCCCAGGTAGAACTGTTGTATCGAAAGTTTGCCAACCTTCTGCTGAAGCTTTACTGCTATGATGACATTGCCGTTTGCGGGTACGATGGTGAGTGGACAGACCATCCATCGCCAGACGTCATATTCGAGTGGGTGCTGTCCCGCCAGCCAATTCACGTGCTGCTAAAATCGGCCGATGCAATGATTGTGGCGCATGGCGATGACACCTATATGACGCTGTATGGTCCCGACGAAGCGACCCTTCAGCTGGTCGACATGCTTGCCTCCGCCGAGGGCCTCTTCGTGTGGAAGAAGTAGGCGGTTTACTTGGTCATGCGCTTGAGGACGTTGTAGCTGGGGAGTATGCCGAGCTCGCCGGCTTTGCTGAGGTCGGCGATGCCGAGGGGCTTGTTGCCTAGGCGTAGATACATCAGTCCGCGGTTGTAGTATGCCTCCCCGAGGTCGGGTTTGACCTCAAGGGCTTTGGTGAAGGAACTGATGGCTCCTGTGTAGTCATTCATGAGCATATAGGCGTTGCCCTTGTCAAAGTGGGCGTAGACATTCTTGGGTGAGCGCTTTAGCACCTGGTCAAGGTCGGCAACCATCTGCTGCAGCGCCTCGGCATCCTCACGCTGGTGGAGCATCGCCTGCGCCTTGACATCGGTGGTGGTAACCTCATCGACCTCTGCGCCACTCTGCGCCATGCGGTACTTCATGTAGCGGGCGTTGGCACGTAAGAAGTATGCTAGGGTGAACTCTGGGCTGGCAGTGATGGCACGGTCGGCATCGGCGATAGCTGCATCGGGGTCACGCACCATCAGGTAATCCATGCCGCGGGCGAAGTAATCGACAGCGCGAGGCTTGGCACCCGACAGCAGACTGTTGTAGTACTCGATACTAGCAAAGTGGCGGTTTATCTCCTGCTCGCCCAAGCGTTGGTCGCCACTGACGAGTGAAAGCGTGGCAGGCAAGAGGCGGCTGTCGTTGACCTCAGCCACCTCGCGCATGTAGTAGGTGTTGCCGTTGAGTTTGTTGTCGCGCACATAGTAGGTGAGTAGCACCATCGGCTCGGGCTCGACCTCGACGTTACTGTTCTGGATGCGTCCGCGCTGCTTGTTGTCATACTCCGGCTTGATGGGGTTCTCGGGTGCGACGGTAAGCAGGGTGTTGAAGCGCTCCATGATCTCGTCCTCGGTTTCTGGCTCGTCGACAAATCCCATCTCGGCGCGTTCCTTGGCACGCTGGATGGCTGCCTCGGTCTCGACCTCGGCTGGGTTGAAGTCGCTCACACGCGTCTTTTTGCTCTTGAAGATGGCAAGCGCACGGTCATAGTCAGCTTTCTCGCCCTTGAGGTCGCCCAGTTGTCGCTTCGCTCCTCCCCGCGCCATGTAACCCGCCTCAAACTTAGGGTATTTCTCGAGCACCTTATCCATGTCAGCAATGGCCTTGCGGTATTGTCCCGTGCGCATGTAGAGCATCGCGCGGTTGTATAGCGCCATGAAGTTCTGCGGGTCACTCTTGAGCACCTTGCTGAAGTTCTCGATGGCTTTGTTGTTCTCCCCCACCTCGGCCTGGAGCAACGCGCGGTTGAAGTGCGCCTCCATGTTGTTCGGGTCCAGGCTCACGGCATAGTCATAGTCTGCCATGGCACCGAAGTAGTCGTCGAGGTGATATTTCATGAAGGCACGGTTGACGAAGTAACCCGCATAGTTCGGCTCGAGTTTGATGGCCTCGTTCATGTCGGCGAGGGCTGCCTCGTAGTCGTGTTGTGAGCGCATTTCGATTTCGGCACGCATGACATAGGCGCTGGCGTTGTTCTTTGAGAGCTCGATGCTTCGCGCCAGGTTGAGCAGCGCCGCCGTCGAGTCCTTGCGGGCCAGATTCAGGTGTGCCAGACCCAGGTAGGCGCGGTCATTCTTCGGGTCGAGTTTGAGGAGGCGGTCATAGCTCGCCTGCGCCTCGTCAAAGTTTTTCAACTCGTCATGACACACGGCGCGATTCATCAAGAATATCTTCTCTTCGGGCATCAGTTCAAGACCCTTGTCATAGTCGGCGATGGCCCCCTCAAAGTTGTGCAGGTTCTGGCGCGCCACGCCACGCACCTGATAGGCATCTACAATGAACGGATTGCGGTCGATGGCGAGTGTGGCGTCGGCCTCGGCGCCCTGGTAGTCCTCGAGGTTGATTTTTGCCACGGCGCGGTAGAAGTACGGCTCGGCAAGGAAGGGCTTCGCCTTGATGACCTGGTTGAAGTACTGAATGGAAAGGACATAGTCCTCAAAGTACAGCGAGTTGCGGCCGATGCGCAACACCTGCTCGGTATTGATCTGCGCCTGTGCGACGAGCGCCGCCAGGACCAGAAAGATATATAAGGCTATTCGCTTCATTTTTTCTAGACATAAGAACAACGGGAAAAAGGGAGCAATTATTTTACTTCAGTTCCAGTTGGTTGATGATGGAACGAATGTCGGGGTTTTCAGTGTTTGTATTGATGATGTCAAACTTGATGAGTTTGTTGCTCTGCTTGCGAACGAGCAGAATGTGGGTGTAGGCGTCCTCAACATAAGTGCATACCTTATAGGTGTACCCGAGAATGTCCACATCGTCGCGGGCGATGGCATTCGCGCCAGTCACCATCTCGTTAACAACAGTTTCTGGCGTGTTGCCATCGGCATCAACGACTTCGACAGTGACATAGGGCCCTTTTATGAGATCGTCCTCGATGGTACCATTCATGACATTGAGCGCATTGTCGAATTTGTCAACCAGTTTCCATCCCTCGGGCAAAGAGATATAGAAACTGTCAAGCTCAATGTCAGTCACTGGCCAAGGCAGGGAGTTGGCTTCGGCGGTAACAGTATCGATGCCGATACCGGGTCCTCCACAAGTGGGTCGATTGTATTGTTGGCCATTTTGGCCACATGAAGCTAACGTCACAAACATCGTCGCAACGAAAGCAATGATTGACATAATTCTTTTCATAACATACTTTTTATTGTGCAAAAATAGACAAAAACTTCGGTCTGGGCAATGAAAATCCAGGAAAAAGCATTAACTTTGCAGTATTGTTGGGTGGTTAACGTAGAGTTGCTCTCATACGAGCCAAAGGCTCGCATTACTCCAACGTGTTGGGAACATCTAAATTCTTTATTCATAATTGATCATGATAGGAGCGATAATAGGAGATATGGTTGGCTCGATTTATGAGTTTGACAATATCAAGACGAAAGCGTTTAAAATCTTTACCGACGGTATGGAGCCGACTGATGACAGTGTTCTGACGGTCGCGACGGCCGACTGGCTGCTTCATGGCGGCGATGTGGGCGACTATTACTGGCGCTATGCCCTCGCCTACCCCGACCCGAAGGGCAGTTATGGTCCCGGGTTCTGGAGTTGGGTGCAAAGAAGCAAGCGCGGACTGGCCAAACCATATGGTAGCTGCGGCAACGGCAGTGCGATGCGCGTGAGTCCCGTCGGGTGGTTCTTTGAGACCGAAGAGGAGACTCTGGATGCCGCCAAGCGCTCGGCTGAATGCACACATGACCATCCCGAAGGCATCAAGGGGGCACAGGCCGCCGCACTCGCCATCTTCCTGGCTCGGCATGGCGCCACGGCAGAAGCCATCAAGGAACGCATTGAGCGTGACTACGGCTATGACCTGTCGTTAAGCATTGACGAGATACGCCCACGCTACTCTTGGAACGGAATGGACAACGTGGGTAACGGTGGCACTTGCCAAGGCAGTGTGCCACAGGCCATCGCTTGTGCGCTGCAAGCCACAGACTTTGAGGACGCGGTGCGCAATGCCGTGTCAATAGGCGGCGACAGCGATACCATCGGTTGCATTGCCGGGGCCATTGCTGAGGCCCTGTTCGGAGTGCCACAGTGGATGCAGGACGTGGCGATGGAACGCATGGCTGAACGTCTGTCTCCTCAACTGTGCGATGTGGTCTCTGCTTTCATCTCTCACTTGTCACATAGTGGCAATTCCTACCAAGTCGAGCGTATAGTTGCGATGGAGAATCGCTTGAATCGCGCCTTACAAGCCGTGGACGAGTTAGAGCATGCACAAAAGCATTTCGAGGAGGTAAAGGACGATATCAGAGTATTGGAGCAATACCTGGGCAGTGATGAATGGAAGGCTGACTTCGCTGCCGATGAAGCAGGACAGCTGCCTAGCGACCTACGACGAGGCGTACTCAGCGAGGACGGCATCTGGAATCTGCTACAGCGGGTTAAATTAATGAATAATGACTGACTTTGCGGCGATAGACTTTGAGACCGCCAACGGTGCACGGACAAGTGTATGTTCGGTGGGTGTGGTTGTGGTGCGTGGCGGCGTTGTGGTCGACACGTTCTACTCATTGATTCAGCCTGAGCCGAACTATTACTATTACTGGAACACGCGCGTCCATGGCTTGACAAGGTGCGACACCGACAATGCGCCGCTGTTTCCCGATGTGTGGGCTCAAATAGCGCCACGCATCGCAGATCTGCCGCTTGTAGCGCACAACAAGGCCTTCGACGAGAGCTGCCTGAAGGCGGTTATGCGTTGTTATCAGATGGATTACCCCGATTACACTTTCCTGTGTACGCTACAGGTCTCACGGCGCAAACTACGGCATCTGCGCAGCCATAGCCTGGAAGTGGTCGCGGCTGCGTGTGGTTATGAGATGCGCAACCATCACCATGCCTTGGCCGACGCTGCTGCCTGCGCCGCCATCGCCCGGCAGTTGCTGTAATAGCTTATTTCGCGGTTTTAGTCGGTCCAAGTATCGAGGTCGGGGATGACTTCGGGAATTGTGGAAGCGTGGAAGACTGGATCCTTGATTCCCGCACGCTTCTGACTGCGATAGTCTTTAAGCAAGCGGAAGGAGTAGCGACCCAATATGGCGATTGCCACCAAGTTGCAGGCGGTGAGCAAAGCCATGCATACATCGCCCAGGTTCCATACCATCTCTAGGCTCGCCACTGCACCAAAGAGCACCATCACAGTGCCCGAGAAGATGCGGAAGACGGTAATGGCCCATGGTTTGTCGGTGAGGAAACGGATGTTTGCCTCACCGTAATAATAATTACCAATGATGCTGCTGAAGGCAAACAGGAAAATCGCGATGGCGATAAAGATGGTTCCGGTACTGCCAATCTCGCTCTTCAAAGCACTCTGTGTGAGAGCGATGCCATTGAGGCTGGGATCGGTATAAAGTCCGCTGATGAGGATAATGAATGCCGTACACGAGCATACCAGAATCGTGTCGGTATAGACGCCCAGCGCCTGCACCAGGCCTTGCTTGACAGGGTGTGTGACTTGGGCAGTTGCCGCGACATTGGGCGCTGAACCCTCACCCGCCTCATTACTGAACAGTCCGCGCTTGATGCCCGCCATCATCGTGATGCCCAACGCGCCGCCGGCAAACTGGTCCAATCCGAACGCACTGTCAATAATCAAGCGGAAGACATGAGGAATCTTGTCGATGTTCATCAGCACAACCACCAGCGCGAGGATAAAGTAACCAATTGCCATGATGGGAACCACGATGCTGCTCACACGAGCGACACGGCGAATGCCACCGAAGGCGATGAATGTGCCCACGGTCGCAAGGATGACACCGACGATGAGTTTGTCGAAGCCAAACGCATGGTTCAACGCACCGCAGATGGTGTTGCTCTGGATAGAGTTGTACGAGAGTCCGAAAGTGAGAGTGATCAGTATGGCAAAGAGCACCGCCATCCATCGGCAGTGCATGCCATGGAGGATGTAGTATGCCGGTCCGCCGATGAACGACTCGCCAAGACGGCGCTTATAAAGCTGCGCCAGCGTGGACTCGACGAATGCCGTGGCTCCTCCGATAAGCGCGATTACCCACATCCAGAAGACCGAACCTGGTCCGCCAATGGCAATTGCCGTTGCGACACCGGCCAGGTTGCCCGTGCCCACTCGGGTGGCTACCGAGACTGCGAACGCCTGGAACGACGAGATGTGTCGGTGTTTTTTATCTCCTGCGCCATCGGCAAGCAAACGCACCATTTCGCCAATCATCGTGAACTGCACGAAGCGTGTGCGAATGGTGAAATAAAGTCCACACAAAATGAGTGCGCCAATTAGGAAATAGGCCCACAGGAAGTCACAGAATGATGTCATGGCTACATTGAGCCAACTGTCGGGTGCAAACACTTTTTTTAATTAAGAATTAAGAATTAAGAACCTTTAGCTCGCCAAAGGCTGCGCTTGCGTGTCGGCGAAGCCGGGGCAAGCTATCAAGCAGACCTTTGGCAATTGAGAATTAAGAATTAGGAACACGCTGCTAGAAGGCTTTGATGACTTGGTGGTTGATGGTTTTCAAGCGGTCTTCTTGCATCTTGACGACGCGACGGTCATAGGTCATGATGCCGTTTACCTCGGTCTCGCAGTCGGTTGTCTGGGTGTAGATGGCTCCCGAGTAGCCATGCTCGCGCGCCAGGTCGATGAGCATCTGCGCATAATTGACATAGGTGTCGGTGACCTCCTGCGAACTGGCGAACTTGACATAACCCCAATTCTTGTCGCTCTTGACCCAAGTGTGGTCGGTCACCGGATAGCCGATGCCTCCATACTCACCCATGACCAACACGCGGTCGGGATCAGCGAAGAAGAACATCGGTTCGGGGTAATGGTGGACATCCAGAATGTCACCGCAGCAATAAAGGTTGCCCCCGCTCGCAGGGTTGACCAGTCGCGAAGGATCGCGCTGTTTGGTCCAGTTGACCACGCTCCAGGTGTTGAACTGTCCCCATGCCTCGTTGAATGGTATCCATGAAGCGATACAACCGAACGCACCAAATTGGTCGATTATCTCACCCCACTCCTTATAATAATTGTTGATGCTCTCCTGGCTTCGCTGGCAGACGGTTGCACCGCGGTAGTAGCTGTGTCCCCAGTCGTCCCAGGGTTGTCCATGTTCATAGTCTCCACTGGGCATGTCTTGCCATACGATGATGCCAACGCGGTCGCAATGGGCATACCACAACTCAGGCTCAACCTTGACGTGCTTGCGAATGAGGTTGAAGCCCCATTGCTTGGTTTTGTCGATGTCGTAATAGAGCGCCTCGGGTGAGGGGGCCGTGTAGAGTCCATCGGGCCACCATCCTTGATCCAGTAGTCCAAATTGGAAAATAGGCTTTCCGTTGAGCGTGAACCGCATGAATCCCTCGCTGTCTCGAGCCATGCCGAACTCGCGCATGGCGAAGTAGGAACGTACGCGGTCAATCACTTTCCCCTTGGCATCTTTGAGCAACACCTCGATGTCATAAAGATTGGGCGTGTCGGGGGTCCACAAATTGATAGGCTGTGGCACGGTCAGCACGGGCGACGATTGGGCCTCGGCGCTTGCCAACACTTTGCCTTTAGGATTAATTAGACGCACTTCAGTCTTGCTTCCTGGCAACTCGTCGGTGCAAGTCCTGACGGTCACCGTCCCGTCCTTCAGATTGGGTGTACAGACGATGCTCTTGAATGCAGCGCTTGGCACGGGTTCTAGCCAGACGGTTTGCCAGATGCCACTCACGGGTGTATACCAAATGCCTCGCGCCTTGCTTCGCTGCTTTCCGCAAGGTTGGTAACCCACATCGGTGGCATCGAGCACGCGAACCACCAGTTCGTTTTCGCCTTTGCGAACCACAGCATTGGTAACCTCAATGCTGAATGCCGTATAGCCTCCAGTGTGCTCGCCCACTTTTGTTCCATTCACCCATACTTCGGCACTCCAATCGACGGCACCGAAGTTGAGCATCACCCGCTGTTTCTTATCCCATTTTTTAGGTATCTGGAAAGTAGTGCGATAACATAACGCATGGTTTTCATCGAGTGATTTGCCAACTCCTGACAATGCAGACTCAACACAAAACGGCACCAAAATCTCACCTTGCCAGGCGATAGGTTTTGCTGACTCCTTGTCGGTGATGGCATACTGCCACAGCCCATTGAGGTTAAGCCACTGCTGACGCTGCATGAGCGGCCGCGGGTATTCGTTCCAGGGTTGGGTGACATTGATATTATCGGCCCATGCCGTGCTGATATGATCGCCCGCCAACTGGTAGGACTTAGCCGTGGTGCAGCACGCGACCATCAACAATAAGGCCAAAAGGTATTTTAAACTTCTCTTTTTCATTAGGTTTATTATTACTTGTGAGATTTGATGATTGGCAAAGGCGGAACCATTGCCCACAGAACAGTTATTTGTTCTTTTTAGTTATCATTGCTGCAAAATTAGCAAAAAAACTTAAAAGTGGCGCTATGATTTGTGTGATTTGTGGAAAATTCCGAACTTTGAAGGTTGAATTCAATAACTACGTAGCTTCATGAAGAAATTTACGACCATATTGCTCATCGCAGCCTTGGCTTTGCTGCCAAGTACGGCTTTGGGCGACAAGAAGAATAAAAAGTATCAAAAGCGCGAGGTGCAGCTTGAACAGCCTCAAGTTGTTGAGGCGACACCTGAGCCCATTGTAATTACCAACCCAGCCAGCCAACTCTATGGCGAGTGGGACATGGAGACAATGCGCAAGAAACCCATCGCTACGCGCGAGCGCGCCTACCTGTACCTAGATTTCCAGAATCACAAGGTTTATGGCAACAATGGTTGCAACAGCCTAAACGGTCGTTTCCAACTCCAAGGCAACAACATCAGTTTCAGCGACATGATTACCACCGACCAGTCTTGTCATAATGTGACAAGTGACAAGTCTATCATGAAGACGCTGGGTGAGGTGCGTGCTTATAATGTGACTTCGCTCTATGGTGTGGAGTACCTGAACCTGTTGAACAACAAGGGCGCGGTGTTGATGACGCTTAAGCGCCAGAACCTAGACTTACTGGGTGGCGCGTGGCTTGTCAAGGAGATCGACAACGAGACCGTCATCGACCGCAATATGCGCCTTGTGATTGACCCTGTGATGCAGACCCTTCATGGTCAAACAGGATGTAATGTCATCAACGGCATCATCACGATCGACACCTACAAGGACTTTGCGATCCAGTTTGAGGACTTGCGCTCAACCGAGAATCACTGCGATGACATGAGCGCCGAAACTGCGTTGTTGCTGGCATTGGAGCGTGCCGAGTACTGCAAGCGCATTAACGAAAACGAAGTGGCCCTGCTTGACGGGCAGGGCCACATAGTGTTGCGTTTGACTCGCATCACGCTCACTCGAGGATGAATTAGTAATCTCAAACGCCCGATTACTCGATTTTTTGTAAAGTGAGGTAATTGCAGTGCAGCATTTCACCCTCGTCGCCACGCAGGTGGAAGGGTCCTCCCACGCACCAGTCCCATGCCTTACACTTCTTGCACTCATCGTGCTTCATCCATCGCCGGTCACGCATCTGCTCGAAGCGATTTTTCCAGACGTCGCTGAAACGGTCATGGTAGATGTTACCTTGCGCATAGTGAGCACGGATGCTCATGCAGCCGCTGATGTCCCCATTAGCGAGGATCGATGCCGTCTGTGTTCCAGCATCGCAGCGATAGAAATGCTTGCGCACCACTCCCTCATATTTTCCCAGGAACCCCTCACAGCTGTACGAGAGATTGATATCTCCCACCCTACGCGTTTGGGCGATGAATTCCATAAGTTGGCGGTATTGCTCCGGGGTGAGGAACAGTTCAGGATTGAGTTTGGCGCGTCCTTGCGGGAAGATGGTGAATATTCGCCACTTCTTGACACCCGCCGCAATGAGGTGTTGTTTCAGCTGCAGCAGCGTCTCGAAGTTTCGCTGGTTGGCGCAGGTAATAACATCCCATGTGAGACGAGTTGTACGGGCTAGTAACCCGATGGCTCGCATAGCACCTTCAAACGAGTTTCCTCGCAGCCAGTTGTGCTCGGGTTCCAATCCGTCAAGGCTTACAGCGATAGTCGTAAGCCCTGCTTGTAGCATCTGCTGCAGCATCTCCTCGTCGAGTAGCACGCCGTTAGTGACTGTCCCCCAAGAGAATCCCCTGCTGGTAATTGCTCCTCCGCACTCGATGATGTCGGGTCGCACCAACGGTTCGCCACCAACGGTGTTGACCAGTACGGTCGCCGGGTCAGCCATCGTAGCCACATCATCGAGTACAGCGAGGAAATGTTCCAATGGCATGTCGGGAACGATGGCTTCCTTTCGGCAGTCACTGCCACAGTGACGACACGCCAGGTTGCACCTCAGTGTACATTCCCAGAACAGTTGCCGCAACGGATGGTATTTCTCGAGCCATCGCCGCTCGCGACGAGTGCGCTCAAGTTGGACAATCTGGTGCGTGGTCATTGTTCTTCGGCACTTTCGTGTATGTCCTCGTCATCGGGTGTCTCGACCGGTGGTCCATAGACATCCTCAATCGGCTGGACTGAGTCTTGCTTGAACGCCGGTGGTGGTCCATAAACCACTTTGACCACATTGATCGAATCCATAATACTATCTATGCCCGGCGGGGGGCCGTACACACAGGGTTGTGGGCCCATTGGACACGATGTGAGTCCCAACAATGCCCCGACAGCCATGAATCCACGCACGGCCAACTTTTTCAGTTGTATGAATGTTTCTTTCATTGTTGCAACAATTTATTTAGCAAAGATACAACTATCGTGCCAAATATGCAAGTTTTTGTTCAAAAAAATGACGAGACTCTTTTTGTGAGCCTCGTCAATGATTATTTTGACGCGTGCGACCTAGAGGTCCTCACTGCTGATTTCATCGAACTCAGACAGTTCTTCCTCGTTGAACGCCTCGTCGCCGTAGAAATCCTCACCGAGCTCTTCGATGCTCATGTCAACCTTGGGAATGGCAGTCACGAAGTCCTCGATGTCAATCATCTCTTTGGGAGGCAAGCCTTCCTTGCGCTGGCACAGGGGATCGACAAGCGACTGACCAGGAATCGTCTCCTTGAGCTTCATGTAGAAGTATCGGTCAGTCATGTAGTCAAAGACAAATTTCAGTTTCTGTCCCTCATCCTCAACCAGCTCCTCTAGCGGGGTTTCTTCCATGAGCCAGATATCCTCGTCACTGTCGGTTCCCATATCCATGAAGGTCACTTCCTTCTCGTTGTTCCACTCGTCATCGCAGATGAAGAACGAGTCCATCTGATCCTTGTCGTAACCCGCAGCCTCAAGGATCACGTTTCGCAGCCGCATGAATGTGTCGGCGGCATCAATCAAAATCTCAAGTTTGAAACTTTCAGACTCTTCCGAGCCCACAATAAACTTGTATACCATATTATAAGTGTATAATCGTCTTGTATCAGGGCACAAGTCCGTAAGAACGGAACACCTTCTGGATTCTCTCAAGTGCAAATGTCACTTGCTCTTTGGTGTGCGTTGCCATGAGGCTAAAACGGATGAGCGTGTCGTTGGGTGCCACTGCCGGGGAGACCACGGGGTTGACGAAGATTCCCTCGTTGAGCAAATCACGCGTGATGGCGAACGTCTTGTTGTTGTCACGAATATAAAGCGGAATGATGGGCGTCTCGGTGTGCCCAATTTCAAATCCCATCTCGCGGAACCCGTTCAGCGCATAGTTGGTGATGTCCCACAAGTGCTGCTGTCGCTCGGGCTCGGAGAGCATAATGTCGAGTGCCGCGCTCACTGCTGCAGTCGATGCCGGCGTAATGCTGGCGGTGAAGATGTAGCTGCGTGAGTGGTGGCGCAGATAGTTGGTGATGACTTCGTCGGTAGCGATGAATCCTCCGAGTGATGCGAACGACTTGCTGAAGGTGCCCATAATCAAGTCCACCTCATCGGCAAGTCCGAAGTGGTGGCAAATGCCTCGTCCACCCTCACCAAACACACCGATACTGTGTGCCTCATCGACCATGATGCATGCGTCATATTTGTGAGCCAAATCAACGATATCAGGAAGTTTGCAAACGTCGCCCTCCATCGAAAAGACGCCATCTGTAACGATGAGTTTAACTCGGTCGGGCTCGCACTTTTTCAGCTGCGCCTCTAGCGACGCCATGTCGTTGTGCTTGTACTTGAGCGAGTTGCTGAACGAGAGCCTGCGTCCCTCGATGATGGATGCATGGTCTTGCTCGTCCCACAGGATATAGTCCTCACGTCCAGTGAGTGCCGAGACGACACCCAAGTTCACCCCGAAGCCAGTGCTGTAAATCATGGCATCTGGCTTGCCCTCATAGTCGGCAAGCTTGCGCTCTAGTTGCTTGTGAATATCAAGTGTGCCGTTGAGGAATGGCGAGCCGGCGCAACCCGTGCCGTACTTCTTGATGGCCTCGATTGCAGCTTCTTTGATTTTGGGATGATTGACCAGTCCTGTGTAGCAATTCGAGCCGAACATGAGCACCTTTTTCCCATTGATCATCACCTCGGTGTCCTGCTCACTGTCGATGGCACGGAAATAAGGATATATGCCCGCAGCTTTTGCCTTCTGGGGTTCCTGATAGCGTGCCAACTTTTCTTGTAAAAGCTTCATATCTATGTTGCTGTAGAGTAATATCTAATGAGTGCATTGCGGCCTTGACACACAATGCAGGGTGCAAATTTACGAAAATATCTTGTAATGCGCCTAAAAAAAATGTTCAATAAGGCAGAAAAGTACTCAAAAACCCACATTATTGTCATCAATAACCACAATTTTGCTGCATTATGCGCCCTATTAAGATTTTTTAGTGGAACCTTTTGCGTTTGCTTTGTTGAGACCGACTGTGGTTTCGGGCGCAAATTTACGAAGATCTCACCAATTGTTCAAAAAAACCAATTATTCTGAAACTTTTCGCCCCCTGTTTGCGTCTAATAATAAAAAAGAGAAAAAGATATGAACAGAATGAAATCTTTGAGCCTTCTGGCTCTGACAGTGATGTTGGTCAGTTCGTGTGTGCACATCAGCATCGGTGACAACCACGAGACCGAAGTGACAGCAATTGATCAAGTGACATCAATGAACACCTTTGACAAGATAGGCGTCTCAGGTGCAATGTCGGTGTATTATGAGCAAGACAGCGCTTGCACCGTACGCGTTGAAGCCCCACAAGCGGCCTTTGACAAACTCGTTATCTATGTAAAGGACAAGGAATTGCACATCGACATAAAGGATGGTGTCTATATTGGCATCAACACGCATTTAGATCGAGTGAAGGTATATGTCACAGCTCCCACGCTCACTGATATTGACTTGGCGGGCTCAGGGTCATTCAGTGTCACGACTGCGCTCACTGTCAACGACTTGAATGTTGACTTGGCGGGCTCAGGTCATATTATCATATCACAATTATCTTGCCACGATTTGGATGTTGAGGTTGCTGGATCAGGTAATGCCACTTTCCAGCAAGTAACTGCCCGCAAGGTAAACACCGAAGTGGCGGGGTCAGGAAAAGTGACCTACAACACCCTCCAAGCCGAGCGGGCCAACAGCGAGATTGCTGGTTCAGGAAAAATCATCCTGTCGGGTTCAGTCCAGCAGCATCACGAAACCATCAGCGGCAGCGGAGACATCGACACCAGTGGACTGAAGTAGCATTTTCACCATTCATTTGGCCTCGGCGAAACCGAGGCCCACAGAACAGCTCGTTTGTTTGTTAACCTATAAATTTTTCCCCTCCTTTGAGGGGATTTTTTGTGCTTTGTGGGGAAAGTTTGTGGTGGGTAAAGAAAAAAGTAGTAACTTTGTCGGCTAATAGCAAAACGACACGATATGATACTAGAAAAGATTGAGGCCTTAAAAGGTCAGCTAGCCGAGCTGAAAGCCGAGAACGAAGAGGCTTTAGAGGCTCTGCGCATCAAATATCTGAGCAAGAAAGGCGAGATTACCGCCCTTTTTGCCGAGTTTAAGGATGTTCCCGCCGACCAGAAGCGCGAACTGGGTCAGAAGTTGAACGAGATCAAGACACTCGCCACCGATCGCATCAACGCGTTGCGCGAGTCGTTCCAGGCTCAAGCCAAAGAGAGCAACAAGATAGACATCACCCGCCCCGGATTTCCTGCCGAGGTGGGTACACGCCATCCGCTGTCGGTGGTGCGCAAGCAAATTATCGACATCTTCACCCGCCTGGGTTTCACGCTAGCCGAGGGTCCTGAGGTTGAGGACGACTGGCATGTGTTCAGTGCATTGAACTTTGCCGCCGACCATCCTGCCCGCGACATGCAGGACACATTCTTTGTGGAGCAGAACAAGGATGACGTGACGCGCAACATCGTGCTGCGCTCGCACACGAGCAGTGTGCAGGTACGCACCATGGAGCGTCGCGAGCCTCCCATCCGCATCATCTGCCCGGGCCGCGTCTATCGCAACGAGGCGATTACTGCCCGCGCCCATTGCTTCTTCCATCAGATTGAGGGTCTATATATCGACAAAGGCGTGACTTTTGCTGACCTGAAGCAGGTGCTGCTACACTTCGCCCAGGAATTGTACGGACCTGAGACCCAGATTCGTCTGCGCCCCAGCTACTTCCCGTTCACTGAGCCCAGTGCCGAGATGGATGTGTCTTGCATGCTGTGTGGCGGCGAAGGCTGCGGTTTCTGCAAACACACGGGCTGGGTCGAGATTTTGGGTTGCGGCATGGTTGACCCGAACGTGCTTGAGGCCAGCGGCATCGACAGCACAGTATACAGTGGCTACGCCTTCGGTCTAGGTATCGAGCGCATCACCAATTTGAAGTATATGGTGAAAGACCTGCGCATGTTCAGCGAGAACGACGTGCGGTTCTTGGATGAATTTAAGAGCGCACACTAATACACGGCCTCACCCCCTTGCCCCCTCTCCAGGGGGAGAGGGGGTAAATTTTGCAAACACATGACGATTAAGGAGAGATATGAGGGGGTGCTGGAGTACTTTGAGCGGACGCAGCCGAACCCTACGACGGAGTTGCAGTATAGCAACGCGTTTGAGATTCTGGTTGCGGTGATTCTGTCGGCTCAATGCACCGATAAGCGTGTGAACATGGTCACACCGGCTTTGTTTGCCGCCTACCCCACCCCTGAGTTGATGGCGCAGGCCAGCGTGGATGATATCTTGCAATATATCAAGAGCGTGTCTTACCCCAATAGCAAGGCGCTGCACCTGCAGCAGATGTCGGCGATGCTGGTGGAGAAGTTCGGTGGCGAGGTGCCCGATACCATGGAGGCGCTGACGCAGTTGCCCGGTGTGGGCCGCAAGACTGCTAACGTGATGCTGGGTCTGGTGTTTGGCAAGGCAGCCATCGCAGTCGACACCCATGTGTTTCGCGTAGCGAACCGTCTGGGGCTTGCCAACGGGAAAACTCCGTTGGAGGTCGAGAAAGCCCTCACGCGCCACATCCCTACCGAACTGCGCTATAAGGCGCATCACTGGATTTTGCTACACGGTCGTTATGTGTGCAAGGCTCAGCGTCCCGACTGCCTGAACTGCGCGATTAGTCAGTTTTGTAAAAGCTGTAAGCTGTAAATAAAGCTGGGCCGGTGCTTCATGCACCGGCCCAGCCGATTTTAGTTTTTAATCATCAATTGTATATGTCCTTTTAGAACTTCCAGCCGAAAGCAACCTGGATGTTGCCGTTCTTAGCCTCGCCATTCTCAAAGGCCTTGGTCAAACCCATGGTGTAACGAGCCTGAACGAAAGCGTTCTCAGTCAGGCTGTAGGTAGCACCCAGACCTACACCAAAGTCAACAGTCTTGGTGTGATCCTTCATATCAACAGCGTCATCAACATCTTCAACAGAATACTTGCTGTAGACATTGAATCCCACTTGCGGGCCAAGGTCAATCGAGAAGTTAGGGGTCGCATAGAACTTGAGCATGACGGGCACATTAACGTAATTGGTAGTGTAAGTCGCATCCTTTCCGTCAACATGTATACCAAGCAAATCAAAATCGCCAAAGAGTTCAGACTTTCCACCCTGTGCAGCGAAGACAACCTCGGGAGCGATAGCAAACCTGTCGGCCAATTTAGCCTCCATCAACACACCTACTTGGTAACCGGGCTTCATTTTGTGCTGGACATTCTCGCCCCAGAAGTTAGTCATGTCAAAGCCAACCTTAGCTCCGAATTGTACTTGTGCCATAGCGCTCATGCTGATGAGTGCAGCAGCAATCATTAAAAAGACTTTTTTCATTTTTTCTTTTCTTTGTTTGTTTATAGTTAAACTTATGTTTGTTGTCAACAACGACGTTAATAAGACCACTAGAAAAATGAAAGGTTTAACGTCGTAGTTCAATTATTAGTTGGCTAGCTGGTTATAAAATGTATCAAATCCTGCAAAAATTCCTTAAAATTGGCAATATTTGCAAAATATTTGTTAACGAAAAGCTACAAAGTATTGCAGATTAGGAATAAATGCTTACATTTGCATGTGTGTTTTTCATGGTATTAGATTTAAGGTTTGTGAGGTTTTGTTGTGAAACAAGTGCCTCACTATTTTTTTGTGTCTACTTCTTGAGTGGCTTATAGCATACAGTGCGGTAGCTGCACTTAGCTTTTCCCTTGACGATATTCATCAGTTTAGCCTTGATGAGCTGCTTGCGTATGGGCGAGACACGGTCGACGAAGACGGTCTTTTCGAGGTGGTCGTATTCGTGTTGGAACACGCGTGCGAGGAATCCCTCGAAGTCTTGCTCGTGCTCCTGCCAGTTCTCGTCGGTCCACTTGACGTGTATGCGGTCGTGACGTGTAACTGTCTCGTGAATGCCTGGCACGCTCAGGCATCCCTCTTCGCGGCTTACAGTCTTGGATGTCTCGTCGACAGTAATAACCGGATTAATCAGCACGAAGCGTTTGTCGGCAAGTTCAGGCATATCGTCCTTGAGAACATCGACGTCGATAAAAATGAGTCGCAGGCTTTTGCCGACCTGCGGAGCAGCAATGCCTATGCCATCGCTGGCATACATGGTTTCCTTCATGTTCTGGATGAGTTTGTCCAGTTCGGGAAAGTCGGGTGTCACCTCTTTCGTTTCAGTGCGTAGCACCGGATGGCCATATAGATAGATGGGGAGAATCATATACTAATTGAGAATTGAGAATTGAGAATGGAGAATTATGATTTTTTTCTAGACATCAGGTAGTCGTTGAGGATGATGGTGGCTGCGATGGAGTCGACGCGCGCCTTGTCACGTCGGTCGCTCTTCTTCATGCCACCGTCAATCATCGCCTGATGTGCGATGGTGCTGGTGAATCGCTCGTCGTACATCACGACGGGGATGTTGGGCAGAATCTTGCGTAGGCGGTTGACAAATGGCGTGATGTAGCGCATGCTCTCGCTGGGTTCGCCATTGAGTTGCAGAGGCTGTCCCACAACAATTAGTTCAACCTCCTCACGCGCTACATAGTCGGTGATGAACTTCTCCAGCGTATGGGTGGGGACAGTGCCCAACGCGCCTGCCACGATCTGCAGGGGGTCGGTCACTGCCACTCCCGTGCGCTTTCGTCCATAGTCTATGCCCAGGATGCGTGCCATCACTTATCCTGCATGGTGTCGAGGAACTCCTGGTTGTTGCGGGTTCGTTCCATACGCTCTTTGACAAACTCCATTGCCTCGACCGAGGTCCGGTCGCTGAGGAAGCGACGCATTATCCACATGCGGTTGAGCGTCTCCTTGGGCAGGAGCAAGTCGTCTCGGCGCGTGCTCGATGCCATCACATCGACGGCTGGGAAGATGCGCTTGTTCGATAGTTTGCGGTCAAGCTGCAGCTCCATGTTGCCGGTGCCCTTGAACTCCTCGAAGATTACCTCATCCATCTTCGAACCGGTCTCAATGAGTGCGGTCGCGATAATGGTCAGGCTGCCGCCTCCCTCGATGTTGCGTGCAGCACCAAAAAAGCGTTTGGGTCGCTGCAACGCATTGGCATCGACACCACCAGTAAGGATTTTACCCGATGCTGGAGCGATGGTGTTGTAGGCTCGCGCCAGGCGCGTGATGGAGTCAAGCAGAATTACCACGTCGTGTCCGCACTCTACCATTCGCTTAGCCTTGGATAACACCAGGTCAGCAATCTTGACGTGACGATCGGCGGGCTCGTCGAAGGTCGAGGCGATAACCTCGGCATTGACGCTGCGTGCCATGTCGGTAACCTCCTCGGGACGCTCGTCGATGAGCAGAATCATCATATAAGTGTCGGGATGGTTCTCCGAGATACTATTGGCGATATCTTTGAGCAGAACCGTCTTACCCGTCTTGGGGGGTGCAACAATGAGTCCTCGTTGTCCCTTGCCAATGGGTGCGAACATATCTACGACGCGTGTCGAGATGTTGGGATGCAGCACGCTCTCGAGATTGAACTTCTCGTCGGGAAACAGTGGCACCAGGTGTTCGAAGGGCACGCGGTCGCGGACATACTCGGGTGTGCGCCCGTTGATGAGCAATACCTCGCACAGCGGGAAGTACTTCTCTCCCTCGTGTGGCGGACGAATCGTACACTCGATGACATCACCCGTCTTGAGTCCATAATTCTTGATGTGGTTTTGTGTGACATAGATGTCGTCGGGCGATGTGAGATAATTGTAGTCGCTCGAGCGCAAGAAACCATAGCCCTCAGGCATAATTTCGAGCACGCCCATACCGTCGAGTATGCCTTCAAAGTTGTAGGGCATGTCGGCGTATGGTTCCAGTGCCTGCTGCTGCGCCTGCTGTTTCTGGCGTCGTTTGTTGCGCTTGCTCTGTGGCTGCTCCTTGACGATGGTGGGTTCCTGGATGATGATTGGCGCTTTTGCAGCCTCTTCAGCCGCGCGTTTTCTCTCCTCCTCTGCACGTCTTGCCGCCTCTTCACGTTCCTCTGGTGTGCGGGGTTTAAACGTGGGTGCGCCACTGATCATGTTGAAAAACGAATCGAGCGACACCTCAGGTTTTCTGACTGGTTGTGCTGGTTCAGCGGTTTTTGGGTCGGGCTGTGCCGCAGGTTCATTGTCAGTGGGTTCGATCTGCGCTTCGACAGGCTGTTCGAGTTGGACTGGCTCCTGCAGTGTCACGGGTTGAGCCTCCGTTTCGTCCAAGGGTTGTGCTGCCTTGCGTCCTCTGCGCCGCTTGGGTTGCAGGGTATTATCGGTATTATCCTGCACGGCTGGTTGTTCCTCGGTGAGTTTTGCCTCAGCCTCCTTCTTTTCGGCTTGCTGCATCATGGCCTCTCGGGCTGCTTTTTCGGCAGCCGATGGTCGTCCGCGTTTCTTCCGTGGCTTTGGCTCGGCGACTTCAGTCTCGGGTTGTGATTGAGTCTCTTCTTGTTTTTCTGCTTTTTCTTCTTTTTTCACTTCCGTAGCCTTTGCCTCATTGGCGGCTTTGCGTCCGCGTTTGCGTTTAGGTGCTGGTTCGGGAGTTTTAGCGGCCTCGCTGGCCTGTTGATCCAGAACTTGATAAATGAGTACCTCTGAATCGGTGGCATCTACCTTTTTCAGTCCCATAGAACGAGCAATGTCTCGCAACTGCGAGTCGCTCATTTCGTTCAAATCATTAAAACTGTACATTATTTAAAAAATAGGTGTGAAAAGCATTATCAGAATGAACATGTCGGTCATGTCTCATTATTCTTGTATGCCTGGCGATGGCCAGGATATTGTCAATCTAATAATGTAATTGTGGAAAAATTTGCCCGAACGGGCGTGTGAAAGTTGTGTATAGTGATTGGTTGTCACTCAAAATCGACTGCAAAGTTAGACATAATAGTTGAATTAGCCAAGTTTTGTGGCAGAAAATCGTCCAAAAGGGGCAAAAAACACGATTTATTGGGGATAAAATAGTAACTTTGCAGTCTTGAAAGGGCTAAAATGGATAAGAACCAAGCAAAAATAACCGCTCATCTTGAGCAGGAAGTGTTCCATCTGGTCGGCGCAGTGGCCGACGAGTTGGGACGTGAGTGCTATGTGGTGGGTGGCTATGTGCGCGACATCTTCCTGGACCGTACGAGCAACGACATGGACTTTGTGACCGTGGGCAGTGGCATCGAGTTGGCTACTGCCATTGCATCACGCATTGGCCGTCGTGCCCACCTTGCCGTATTCAAGAGCTTCGGCACGGCACAAGTGAAGACGCGCGACTGGGAACTGGAGTTTGTGGGTGCCCGCCGCGAGAGTTATCACCGCGAGAGCCGCAATCCCATCGTCGAGGACGGCACGCTCGATGACGACCAGCGCCGTCGCGACTTCACCATCAACGCGATGGCTATCTGCCTGAACGCTGACCGCTACGGCGAATTGCTTGACCCGTTTGATGGTATGGGCGACTTGTCGCGACGCATCATCCGCACACCTCTGGACCCCGACATCACGTTCAGCGACGACCCCCTGCGCATGATGCGCGCAGTGCGTTTCGCCACGCAGCTTGACTTCGACATTTTCCCCGACACGATGAACGCCATACGTCGCAATGCCGAGCGCATCAAGATTATCACGCGCGAGCGCATTGCTGATGAACTGATGAAGATCATGCGTTCTCCGCATCCGTCACGCGGGTTCTACCTGCTCGACGAGTCGGATCTGCTGCCGCTCATTTTCCCCGAACTCGCCGCGATGAAGGGTGTTGAGGTGATGAACGGACGCGCACATAAGGACAATTTCCTGCACACAATGCAGGTGCTGGACAACGTGGCTGCGTCGAGCGACAACGAGTGGCTGCGCTGGACGGCACTGCTGCACGACATCGGCAAACCCGTGTGCAAACGGTGGGACGACCAGCAGGGCTGGACCTTCCACAACCACAATCTGGTGGGCGAGCGCATGATACCCAAGATTTTCGGAAAAATGCGTCTGCCGCTGAACGAGCACATGAAGTATGTGAAGAAACTTGTGGGTCTGCACATGCGTCCCATCGCGCTTGTCGAGGACGAGGTGACCGACTCGGCAGTGCGCCGCCTGCTGTTTGACGCGGGTGACGACATCGATGACCTGATGACGCTGTGCAAGGCCGACATCACCAGCAAAAATCAAGAGAGAGTCAAACGCTTCAAGGAGAACTTTGACCTGGTGAAGCAGAAGCTGGTCGACATCGAGGAGAAAGACCGCGTGCGCAACTTCCAACCACCCATCGACGGTCAAGAGGTGATGGACACCTTTGGGCTGAAGCCCAGCCGCGAAGTGGGTGAAATCAAGGATGTCATCAAGGAGGCCATCCTGGAGGGTGACATCCAGAACGACTATGCTCAGGCCTATGGTCTGATGATGCGTCGTGCGGCATCGTTGGGTATTGCCCCTGTGCATCGCGGTCAGTTGTGCTACACGACAATGCCTTCGCCTGTTGGCGAACTCACGCTTGCATGCAGCGAGGAGGGCATTCTGCTGGTAGGCATGCATGATGCTACCGAGGAGTTGTCACGATTGGGCAAAAAGTTGGGTTTGATCGTTGTTGCAAGCAGCACTCCCCTGCTCGACCATTGTCGCAGGCAGTTGGAGGAATACTTTGCCGGTGAGCGCCGCGTGTTCTCGCTGCCGCTCCATCTGGTGGGTTCCGAGTTCCAGCAGTTGGCATGGGCTGAACTGCAACGCATTCCTTACGGCGCCACCGAGAGTTACCGAGAGCAAGCGCAGCACATCGGGCATCCGCAGTCGTTCCGCGCCGTGGCGCAAGCCAACCATGCCAACCCCGTGAGCATTATCGTGCCATGCCATCGCGTCATTGCGTCTGACGGCACGCTGGGCGGCTACGGTGGCGGAGTGGACCGCAAGCAATGGCTGCTGCAGCACGAGCAAGGATAGCATCCCTTTTCAATAAGACAAGTGTGCAGGTGACATGTTCACCTGCACACTTGTCTTATTGCTGGCAATGATGTTTAGAGTTTGAGGTCGTCGATGGTGCGGATGAGGAGATCGCCGGCGAGTTGGCGGGCGACAATCTTACCCTCGGGGTCGATGAGCATGATGTGAGGGATGCCATTGACGCCATAGAGGTCGGTAGGCTCTTGCCAGTTCTTACCTCCTTCCATGACGGGCCACGGCATCTTGAGTTGCTCCATGGCCTTCTTGGTGTCATCGGGATCGTCCCAAACGGCAACACCCACGAAGTTCATCTTATCCTTATACTTGTCATAGAGTCCCTTGATGTTGGGTATCTCGCGACGACAAGGTCCGCACCAACTTGCCCAGAAGTCTACCAGGGTGTATTTTCCTTTTCCGGCGAAGTCGCTGAGTTTCACGCCGCTGGCATCGGCAAAGTCGGTGAAGGGCTGTCCCACTGCCGTAGCGACAAGTGCCTTGGCACCATTGAGGGCCCTCTGCACTCGCTTGAGGTCGCGATAACGCGATGGTGCGGCATTGACGAGCGAGTCCATCTGCTCAAGATTGAACTCGTTGTACATCAGG
Organism: Muribaculaceae bacterium; assembly: GCA_016281825.1. Lineage (GTDB taxonomy): Bacteria > Bacteroidota > Bacteroidia > Bacteroidales > Muribaculaceae > Sodaliphilus. Next base: position 22,330 of record JAEEJI010000106.1, read on the forward strand.
TAGTAATTGAACGCCCAAGGTCCAATGCCGTTGTCCTTGTTGTCCTCATAAGCCTTGTAAAAGCGGTCAACCATCTTCTTTTCTATTTCCATCGACTGTTCTGGTGTCGCACCCTCAGCCTCTTTAGAGATTGCCTCCAGATCGGCTCCGATGGCATTGAGGGCATCATTGAGCGAGCCTCCAATGGCCTTATGTTCTTGCCAGTTGATGGCAATTTCAGCGGGTTCGACGACAAATTCCATGCGCTTGTCACCTACAATCAGTCGTGCCATGTAGGTCGTGTCGACCGTACCCTCGAGAACCACCATCTTGTCCTTGATAGTGCCCTGGTTGAGCGTGTCGCCCGTGTCATAACTAGTGATGTAAGCCGTCTGTCCGTCGGTGGTCTCGTCGGGCATATTGACCGTCACCTTGTAGTTGCCTCCCTGTGGGTCGCATGCCGTGAGCAGGAGGGTGGCAATTGCTGCGAAAAATAGTTTTTTCATTTTTTGATGCTTTTATAAATGAGAGAGTGGATGTGGCTTCGGGCGCTGATGCGTCCAAAGTTGGGGTTGTTACGTGTGGGGCTCACGCGGTTGCTCAGGAAGATGTAGAACATGTCATTCTTGGGGTCTACCCAGAAGCAGGTGCCGGTGAAACCGGTATGTCCATAGGTCTCGGGCGTCGCCTCTGCGCAAGTGTTGCTGGCTTCGGGGTCACCCACAACGGGTTTGTCAAATCCCAGTCCTCGGTGGCTGTTGGGGCTCTTCTGCGTAGTGAATACCTCGACGGTCGATGGTTTGTAGAATCTCACGCCGCCATAAGTGCCTCCATTGAGCCACATCTGGAAGAGTTTCGCCAGGTCATTGCCGCTGGAGAACAGCCCGGCATTGCCCTGCACACCGCCGGAGAACGCCGCCAGTTCGTCGTGCACATATCCGTGGATGTGCTGACGCCGCAAGTAGGTGTCCATCTCGGTGTAGGCTATCTGCTCACGCGGGAACTTGGTGAGTGGCCGGTACATCGTGTGGTACGCTCCCAGCGGGGCAAAGATGTAACTATTGACAAAGTAGTTGAGCGGCGCGTGCGTCATCTGCTGGACGGCATCAGCCAGCAGGCAGAAGTTCAAGCAACTGTACAGATACTTTTTCTTACCCAGCTTCGCGTGATAGATGCGCTGCATAATGGAATCATAGGTGACGCGTCCACCCCAGATGCCGTCGGCGATGGCGATGTTGAACTTGTCGGTGCGCGTGGTCGAGAGGATATCGGTGCGCAGTCGCGCATCTTTGTGACCGTATGCACCATTCATAATCTTGATGGTGTGGTTGGCATCGGCCTCGTTCGTGATCAATGCGCCGCTATAGGTGTTCTTGTCCATCATCATCTCCCACATGCTCAATGAGGGCGGCATGCCCGTCTCGTGGTAGAGCAGGTCACGGAAGGTGATGTCCTCCTTGTCGCCGTCGCGCAGTCCGTGGATGACGCGGCTTGCGGGTTCGTCAAGCTTAAACTTGCCGTCGTCATAGACCTTCATCACCGCGCTGAGCGTTCCTGTCGCCTTGGATACCGACGCAAGTCCGTAGATGGTGTTGTCGTTGACCGCCACGCCGCTACCGAAGTCAGTCTCCCCGTAGGAACGCTTGCAGATGATTTTGCCGTGTCGTCCCACGATGACCTGGCATCCCGGGAAGGCGCGTTCACGCACACCCAGACGACATACCGAGTCAATCTGGTGCAACAGGTAATTGCTCATTCCCACCTCGGCCGGGATGGTGTAGCCCAGTCGGCAAGCCTCGTAGTGGATGCCATGCCCGGCATGGTAGGTCTTGCTGCCGCAACGCAGCGAGACTGGCAGGTTGCCCGTTGCCGCATTCCCGCCAAAGATGGTCTGCACAGTATAGTCCTCGGCCAGTTCAGTATTCTCATAGGTGCATAGCACCGCCTTGACATGACCACTGGTGATAACCTCTCCCCAGCGCGTGATGTCGTATGGTTTGCTGAAAATAGTCAACACCAAGTTGTCGCATTTCTTCACCAATACCTTGACCTGCGCAATGGCTGTGGCATCATCGGCGAGTGCCGCCACCAGAATTAGGTTATAGCGGTTATCCTTGAGTTTCTGTGCCAGCGTCTCGGCGCTCTCACCTGCCTTGAGATCGTAGGGCGTCACCTCGGCATAGTCGTCGGCACGGTCGTGGAACATCGTTTTCAGCCCCTTCTCGGCTCCAACGGTGACCGACGCGACACGTCGGCTTTGCAGGTTCTTAACGGGCAGGATGGACTTGTGGTTCTTGATGACGGTGATGCTGCTTGCCTGCAGCTTTCGTATAAGCACCTGGGCGTCGGCCGTGTTCAGGTCGCTCTCGATGTGAGCTGCAGACACCTGTTGTCGTTGAGTCAGCCCCAACGCGAACTTGTATCGCAGCATTTTGCGGCACCGCTCGTCGATGTCGCTCTGCTTGAGCGTGCCTGCCTGGATGGCCTCCATGACGGCATCGACCTCGGCGTCGGCATTTGCCGGCATGAGCATGAGGTCATTGCCAGCCTGCAAAGCGTTGACACATGCCGAGCCCTTGAGGTATTTCTTGGCACCCTCCATGGTGAGCGCGTCGGTGAAGATGAGTCCGTCAAAGCCCAATTTGCTTTTCAGCAAGTCGTTGACACACTTGCTGCTCATCGTTGTGGGTAACAGGTCCTTGTCGATGGCCGGCACGAACAGATGTGCGGTGAGCATGCCCGAGAGTCCCGCATCGATGTATCGACGGAACGGCACCAGTTCGCAAGTGTTGAGTTCGCTCATCTTCTTGTTGATGACGGGCAGTGTCTTGTGTGAGTCCTCCTCGCTGGAGCCATGACCTGGGAAGTGCTTGCCCACCGAAATCACGCCACCGTCTTCCAGCCCGCGCGCGTATGCGATGCCATGCCGTGCCACCTCCTCGGGGTTCTCACCGAACGAGCGTGTGCCGATGACCGGGTTGCGCGGGTTGTCATTGACATCGAGAACGGGGGCAAAGTTGACGTGCAATCCCAGCCTCCGCATCTCGCGTGCCACCTCTCGCCCGTACTCATAGAGCATCTTGTCGTCGTCGATGGCTCCCAGGAAGAGGTTTCGCGGGAACACCGGAGTGTTCTTCAATCGCATCGACACGCCCCACTCGCCGTCGATGGTCAGCAGCAGGGGGATGCTCGCCAGCGATTGGGCGTAGTTGGTAATTGCCACCTGATCCTGAATGTTGCTCTCGTGGTAGATGAGTCCACCTACTTTGTTGGTTTCGACCAATTTGCGTACAGCAGCCTTTGTGCCCTCGTTGTCACGTGGTGACACCGCCATGACGAAGAGTTGCGCCACTCGTTCTCGCGGCGATAGCGTTGTCATGGTCTGCTCCACCCACCGCTCCATGGCGGCCTGGTCGACCTTGGCGAGTATGGTGGGCTGCACAGGTTCCCGCGCAGCCATCGCCAACGTGATGAGCGTCAGCAGGAAAACTAAAGTTTTGCGTTGTTTCATTTTTATTTCTTCATCATTCGCACCTCATCGGTCGAATTGATTTTTTTGCCTTGTTTTGCCAAATCCTTGGCATACTTGATGACATGGTCACCATATTTGACCTCGTCAACATAGAGCCTTTTGGCGTTCTTGAGCGACACCATGTAGTCCCCTCCGTTTGCGAGGTAGTCGATGGTGGCCATCTTGTAGGTCTTTTTAGGGTCGACCTTCTTGCCGTTAACCTTTGCCGAGGTGATATCGCCCTTGGCATTGAAGGTGACCTTGAGCTCCTTGCTCATGGCGTCACCGTCGCGACCTGCCATCACCTTGAGCGCGTCGAGCAAATCCTGTCCAGTGACCTCGAGTACGACAAAACGGTTGTCGAAGGGGAACATCGACATCAGCAATCCCTCGGTAACGGTGCCCTGAGGCATGTCGGTGCGAATGCCGCCCTTGTTCATGATGGCAAACTGCACATCCTTGATTCCCGAAAGCGGTTTGATGATGTCCATGGTGATGTCGCTGACCCAGTTCTGCAGCGCGGGGCTGGAGTTCTTCATGAAGCGAACCGACTCGCACAGCGGGTTGTTCATCAGGGAGTCCACGCCAGCACGATAGTGGTCTAGCCAAGCGTTCATGGCGGTGTATGCCTTTGCAGGCTCGTCCCAGGTGTCATCTACTTTGTACTGCTTGTAGTCCACCTTGCCGGTCTCCAGGTCGATGTCGTAGGTTGCGACATACTTGCCGCTCTTGCCGTTCTGTCCGATGGGGATGAGCCGTCCGTCGGCATTTTTGACGGTCGCCATCTCGGTGCCGGGCTTGACGGTGGTGTGCGAGTGTCCTCCAATGACCACATCGATGTAGTGGCTACCCTGGATGATGTCCACATCATTGGGTTCTCCCGGATCGTAGCTGGTGTAGCCGATATGCGAGATCATCACGGCGTAGTCTACCTTCTGCACCTCCTTGAGATACTTGGCGGTAGCGTCGGCCACATCGATGGACGGCAGGTAGTGCATGCCGGCATAGTTTCGTTCGCCAATGAGTCCTGCGGGCTGCACGTTGATACCGAAGAAGCCCACGCGCTTGTCACCGTAGCGTTTGATGACATAGGGTTCGAACATGCCCTCCAGGCTAGTGCCGCTCATGTCGTAATTGGCGCTGAGTTTCTTGGCTCGGATGTTCTTGTAGTAGTAGGCAATATCGTCGATACCGTTGTCAAACTCGTGGTTACCGAGGATAATCATGTCGTAACCCAGCGAGTCCATCAGCGAGTACTCAACTTCTCCTCGATAAAGCGAGAAAAACACGGTGCCTTGCACGGCATCGCCAGCATGGACGGTTAGGGTGTTGGGGTTCTCACGTCGGATTTGGTCATAGATAGCGCGTCGGCGCAAGACGCCTCCAAGTCCGTCGCTTGCGGGTTCAATCTGGCTGTGAGTGTCGTTGGCGGCGATGACCACCAGGTGCTCGGCCTGCATGGGGACGAGCGCGGATGCTGCCGCAAAGACGGCGAGCATGAGTCGTTTCATTGTCTTGTTCATATCTATCTAGAATTGTTATTTATCACGAATAATCGATTTCTCGAATGCTCGATGGTTTTCTTGTTTATGGGCAGTTGCTGTTAAACTTGCCCGAGCATGATGTTGACCATGATGTTGACATCAGCGACATCAATCGAGCCATCGCCATTCAGGTCAGGTTCACCATCACATTGGGACAGCTGGCCGAGAATAATGTTGATAAGAATGTTCACGTCAGTCACGTCAACCTCACCGTCATCATTGAGGTCTCCAAGGATGGGAGCCGATTGTCCTGGATAGACAAATTGTCCGCCAAAGAGCCGAATGGTGAAAGGTTCGCATTGCCCGAACCAATACTCACCACTCGACACCACAGCGGTCCAGTCGGTAGCTGCCGTAAGCGATGTGGTTGTGCCGGTACCCGTGAGTTGGAAGAACTCTTTGTCGTCATTTGTACCATGGAGGACGTATGCTCCATTGTCAGTGGTGTAGAGCGTGACCATGTCAGCTACCCAAGTCTTGTCTCGCTTGAGTTTGATGGTGACGGGGTTGACCGACACATCGGCAAAGTTGCCGACACTGACCACATAGTTGCTGTTCTCGCTAATAGTCACTCCTGCCCCAAAGTTGAAGTCATCGAAGTGATAGGTCATCACGCCGTTAACCTGGTCGTTAGGTGTCATCAAGCTGCCAGGTTTCCATACATAGCCCCAGAGTGTATTGGTTCCGCCTGTCAGTGTCTTGACATTGACAATCCAGATGTTGTCAACCAACTCAATCTCGTTATTGTATACCCAAGCCCTGATGCGCGTGAAATAGAAACGATTTTCTGCAGCGTAATACCCCACACCTCGCGTGTAGTAGCCCCCACCCTCATACTGGTTGTAGGTGGCAATGGGGTTGTTTTCAACAGTAATCAGCGGCACATCATAGTTTGTGAAGTCGATGGTGGCACTGACGGGTGCGTCAAACAATCCTGCAATCTTGATAGACTTCTGACTGTCGTTGGCATCGTAGATGCGCACCAACTTGTTTCCTGAGACGAGTGTGGGGATGCCGTCGGTAGTCTCACAGATATCCTCGCACCAGTTATATGCGCAGTTGTAGCCTCCGACGAGGTCGCTGGCCTTGGTTGCCGGACTGGTCATCCGCCTGGGAGCCTGTTGGGCAAAAATGGCCGCCTCAATTTCGGGCGTAGCTTCTTGGACTTCGCTGATGTTTACTGGCAGAACCTTATTCCAAGACCTGTCAATACTCGAAGCGCTCACTGCAACAGTTGTCACAAGCAAAATCGTATATAGCAAATAATGTCTCATAGTTTACCGGGAATATTGGGAATACTGGGATATTTTACACTCTTACCCCCTCCCCTCTCAAAAGGGGAGGGGAAGGAAGATGCCTATCTCATGATGAGGGGGGTGCCGGTCATCTGGGCGGGTTGTGGGATGCCCATGATCTGTAGGATGGTGGGTGCCACGTCGGCGAGACGGCCAGGCTTCAGTTCGACGCGGGTGCCGTCCTCACGCCACTGGTTGTCAGTGACGTAGATGCATGGCACGGGGTTGAGCGAGTGCGCGGTGTTGGGGGTGCCATTGGGGTTGATGGCGTTGTCGCAGTTGCCGTGGTCAGCGATGATGATGACCTCGTAGCCTGCGGCACGTGCTGCCTCGACAGTAGCATAGGCACAGTCGTCTATGGTCTCGACAGCCCTCTGAATAGCGGGATACACGCCCGTGTGGCCCACCATGTCGCCATTGGCATAGTTGACGACGATGAAGTCGTACTGCTGTGTCTTGATTGCCTCAACGAGTTTGTCCTTGACCTCATAGGCGCTCATCTCGGGCTTGAGGTCATAGGTCGCGACCTTGGGGCTGTTGACCAGGATGCGGTCCTCGCCCTCGAAGGGTTTTTCCCGGCCACCATTAAGGAAGAAGGTGACGTGGGCATATTTCTCGGTCTCGGCGATGTGCAGCTGTTTCTTGCCAAGCGATGACAAGTACTCGGCGAGGGTGTTGGACACGTCTTCCTTGTCGAAGAGGATGTGCAGACCGGTGAAGGTGGCGTCGTAGGGCGTCATGCAGCAGTAGTGCAGGTCAGCGATGGTGTGCATGCCCTGGTCGGGCATGTCCTGCTGGGTGAGGACGGTGGTGAGCTCCTTGGCGCGGTCGTTGCGGAAGTTGAAGAAGATGACCACGTCGCCCGGCAGGATGCGACTGTCGACGGTGGTGTTGACGATGGGTTTGATGAACTCGTCGGTCACGCCCTCGTCATAGCTTTCCTGGATGGCTTGCGTCATGTTGTCGCTCTTGCGCCCCACCCCGTCAACGAGTTGGTCATAGGCTTCCTTGATGCGCTCCCACCGCTTGTCGCGGTCCATGGCGTAGTAGCGTCCGGTGACGGTTGCGACCACGCCGGCGCTCTTGGCGCAGTGCTCCTCGAGTTGGGCTACGAAGCCCTTGCCGCTCTGCGGGTCGGTATCGCGGCCGTCCATAAAGCAGTGAATGAAGACCTTTCTCAGCTCATACTTGTGGGCGATGTCGCAGAGGGCGAAGAGGTGCTCGAGCGAGCTGTGCACGCCGCCGTCGCTGGTGAGGCCCATGAAGTGAATGCCGCAACCCGTCTCCTTGGCACGGGTAAAGGCGGCGACCACCTCGGGGTTCTGCATGATGGAGCCGTCGGCGATAGCGCGGTTGATTTTCACGAGGTCTTGGTAGACTACACGTCCGGCGCCGATGTTCAGGTGCCCCACCTCACTGTTGCCCATTTGTCCGTCGGGCAGTCCGACGTCCTCGCCGCATGCCATGAGTTGGGTGTTGGGGTATTTTGTACAAAGCAAGTCCCAGTAGGGAGTCTTGGTGAAGAAAATCGCGTTGCTGCGGGTTGGAGGTGCTATGCCCCACCCGTCCAGAATCATGAGTAATGCTTTTTGGGTCATATTCGTGTCGTGTTAAATTGTTGTCATAAAAATAGTCTGCAAAGGTACTACTTTTTGCAGACTATTACAACGATTTGCCCGGAAAATTAAATCAATTCATAATGCATAATTCATAATTCATAATCATTCTCATTGAGCCTCCCCCCTCTTTAGGGAGGACTGAGGGGGGCGAGGGTTTTACTTGCCGAGCATGATGTTGATGATGGCGTTGACATCGGAGATGTCGATGTTGCCGTCGCCAGTGACATCGCCCTCGGGGGTCTGCGGTGACTTGCCAAGCATCATGTTGATGACGGCATTGACATCAGAGATGTCGACCTGGCCGTCACCGGTAAGGTCGCCCAAGACGGCCTCGGCCTCCTCGACAATCTTGCTGAAAGAGTTCCATGCCGCTGTGGCACGGTAGGCG
>JAEEJI010000107.1 GCA_016281825.1 Muribaculaceae bacterium
AACTTATCAGTCAAGACATTGAGAAATCAGAAAATTCAGATAATTCAGTTGTTTATATTAAAATCAGAGTTTTGACACACCTTCTATGATTTAGTAACCGTAATCTTCTCCCACGAGCACTACCACATGGCGGCCCTGGTTGCGGCTGTTGCGAAGCAGGTGGATGTAGCTGCAGATGCTCTCGGGGCTGTTGCAGTTGTGGCACACACCATCAACATGGCATGGTGTGGCAATGTCGAAGCGCTGCGCATTGATGGGCGATGCCGTGCTGCGTGCGCGTGCGATGGCTGTCTCTACGGTAGGCGCCACCTTGTTGAGGCCAATGATGAAAATCACCTTCTTAGGGCCCCAAGAGATAGCTGCCACGCGGTTTCCGTTGCCGTCGATATTGACGATTACTCCGTCCTCGCTAATGGCGTTTGCGCTACTCAAGAACACGTCGGCACTGAAGGCGCGCAGATACATCTGCTGCTTCTCTGCATTGTCATTAACCACGTCACGGTCAAGCACCTCAAGAGTGCCGCGATCCTTGAGCGCCTGTGGTATACCTAGGTCACGCACTGTCATTGAGCCTCCCCAAGTCACGCTGCTTCCGTCGGCAATCAGTTCCATTACTTTGCTCACCGCCTCTTGCGCGGTGGGGCAGTAGAACGCCTCGATGTTGCGGCGCTTCAAGTTCTTCACAAGTTTCTCACCTAGCAGGTTGTTTCTTATTTCAAGTGGTGTCATAGTTGTATATTTTATAGGATTTGTTTTGAACTGTTTCTATGCAAATTTAAAGTTCAACTTTAGATTTGCATAATTTTTTGATTATTATTGTTATTGTGCAACCTTGTCGGCGTAGGCGCGTCCTACTGGGATTTCGGTGCCTCCGGTGAGGGTGAGTTGGGTGCGTGAGTAGCTCTCAATGCGGTGCCGTGGCACTATGTAGCTCTTGTGAACCCGCACAAACTCGTTGTCGGGAAGCATGGACTCGAGAGCCTTCATGCTCATCTGGGTGATTATAGTTCGGCCATCTACTGTGAAGATTTTCACATAGTTGTCCATCGCTTGAATGTAGACGATGGAGCTGAGCTGCACAGTAACATTTTTGTACTCAACCTTGACGGTAATCTCTTGACCTTCAAGGGGAGGTGCGGCGCTGTAGTTCACTAGTTTTATGGCTTGCTGCACCTTGTTGACGGCCTTCTCAAAACGACTGAAAGAGAATGGTTTGTGCAGAAAATCAACGGCATTAAGGTCAAAGCCATCAATGGCATATTGAGCATAGGCGGTGGTAAACACTAAGAAAGTGCCCTGTGGAATTTCCTTGGCTAGGTTCACGCCGCTCACCTCTCCCATCTTCACGTCGAGGAAGAGCAGTTGCGGGTGAGTGCGCTTCACGTGCTCAATGCCCACGAGGGGATTGGTGAAGGTGTCGAGCTCCATGTCGTCCATTCGCCGGCAGTAGTTCTTGATAACTTCCAGAGCCATTGGCTCGTCATCGATTGCTACGCATTTCATGGTTTGTGGTGTTTTAAGTTAATGGTAAGAGTAAGGTCAAATTGATTGTCTTTATCGTTGATGTCGAGACTATAGTCGCTGCCATAAATAAGGTTGAGGCGCTTGCGGCTGTTTTCGATGCCTATGCCCACGTGGTTCTCATCTTTTGGTTTGATGCGTATGGGGTTGCTTGTGGCGAAGGTTAGCACGCCGTCAGCGACTTGCATACCAATGTCGATGGTCGTGTCAATGCTGGTGCTCACGCCATATTTTAGGGCATTCTCCACAAAGGTGATGAGTAGCATGGGAGCGATGGTGAGTCCCGGATGCTTGTCATCGTTGTTGTAGTTGAAATTAACTTTAGTGCACTCGTTCAAGCGGTTACGCTGCAAGTCGATGTACTGCTGCAGGTAATGCGCCTCGTCATCAACAGCCACGCTGTCTTGATTGGCATTGTTGTAGATGTAGCGCGTGATGTCGATAAACTGCATGAAGGCGTCTTCGGTCTTGGGACTTTGTGTCACCACCATGCTGTAGAGGGTGTTGAGAGTGTTGAACAGGAAGTGCGGATCGATTTGTGCCTTGTAGAGCGAGAGTTCGGCTTTGTTCTTGGCAACCTCCAGCTCTTGTCGTCGAGCGCGCAGGCGATAGAGCTGCCCAAGCAGTCCTATTGCGCTGCTGAAGGTCATCACTATCACAAAGAGGAACCACACTGCTTGCTGGTGCAAGCGGAACTTCATTGGAGAGAAGGTGCGCGGTGGTCCTGGCGGTTGACCAGGTTGACGCTGGAAATGGAACTCCATCTTGTATTGCGAGAGCAGATAAGTGATGCCAATCATCGCCACCACAACAAGCACCGCCCATATTACACGCTGGCGGTTCTTGAAAAGAGATGGAATGGTGAACACACGATTCACGAAATATACAATATATAGCCAGGTCACGAGCAGGCACACAAACATCAGGTTGTTCTCCAGCCACCGCTCGATGGGCAGCAGGTAGATCATCACTGGCAGCAGCACTAGGCAGAAGAAAAGGTCAATCCACAGTTGAACCTTCTTGCCTGTCATGAGGTTGTCGTTATGGGTTATAGAAGTCGTGTTCATAGTAGTGGTTATTGTAGGCGCTTGCGGTACATATAGCAGTAGTAAGGTTGATTGGGAGTGCTGAAGCGCTCAATGAGTTCCTCATACACCCTCTCATAGCCGTGATGGTCGAAGTATTGCCAGCTGCAAGTGCTGTCGGTGATGTGATAGGTCCATCGCGCGCCACGGTCAATGAGCATAGGCGTGAGTCGCTCTTGCAGCGCTTTGGCATAACCTCGCTTGTAGCTTATCAAGAACGAGAACTTAGCGCTGTCTTCGTTCATTAGATTTAGCAGTTCGTGCTCAGTGCGCAACAGGTAGCAGGTGGTCTCGAGCACATGTTTGCGTTCCACGTCATCTTTGTCGGCCAAGAAATCCTCAACCCATTGCATTGAGGTGTTGACATCGTCTTTCATGCGGGCAAATGCTACTGCCTGCACTGTGCCGTCGTCATCACAAGCCTGTAGCGCGAGTTGTGGGTCTAGAAATAAGTTGAGCACCACTTCGCGAGCAAACTCGATACTATGCTCAATGCCGCAGGCAATATCCTTTCCCCACATCTTGGCAAGCATCGTTGCCACGATGTCGATATTGGCCATATTAAAAGGCTCGATAATCATTGCTAGGAGTGGCTAGGAATGGCTAGGAGTGACTAGGAATAGCTAGGAGTGACTAGGAATAGCTAGGAAAATCAATTATGCATTGTGCATTATGCATTGTGCATTCTGCATTGATTCAGAACTGGTTCTCTACGATGTCGGTGAGCACATCGCTCATCTCGAGACCTGCTGCGCGCACTTGCTGTGGAATGAAGCTTGTGGCTGTCATGCCAGGGGTGGTGTTCACCTCGAGCATATTGATGCAGTCGCTGCCGTCGGGGTTCTTGGTGACGATGTAGTCAACGCGAATGATGCCGTTGCAGTGCAGGATGTCGTAGATGCGGCTAGTCTCGGCCTGCAAGGCGGCGGTGAGCTCAGGGCTGATGCGAGCGGGGGTAATCTCCTCAACTTGGCCGTTGTACTTGGCGTCGTAGTCGAAGAACTCGTTGTCGGTAACGACCTCAGTGACGGGGAACACCACGCTCTTGGTCTTGGTCTTGTAGCAGCCCACGGTGACCTCGGTGCCGTCGAGGAAGCGCTCAACCATTACTTGGTTGTACTGCTTGAAGGCATTCTTGATGGCTGGTGCGAGTTGGCTCTTCTCCTTTACTTTGGTAACGCCAAAGCTTGAGCCGTCATCGGTGGGCTTCACAAAGCATGGCATGCCAAGGTCGCGCTCTATGTCGTCCTCAGTGATGTTGCGCTCCACGTCCTTGATGAGCAGGATGCTGTCGGCAACGGTCACGCCAAAGGGGCGCATATAGTTGTTGAGCATATATTTGTTGAATGTCAGTGCCTCCACAAGCACGCTACAGGTGGAGTAGGGCAGACCAATGAGGTCGAAGTATCCCTGCAAGATGCCATTCTCGCCAGGTGTGCCGTGAATGGTGATGTAGGCGTAGTCGAAGGTGGTCTTCTCTCCCTTTTTGTCTTTGTGCTTGAATGAGAAGTCGTTCTTGTCGATAGGTGCTATGCTGCCGTCGTGCAGGTTCACGTGCCAGTCGTTTTTCCTTATCACGACGAGATAGACGTTGTAACGATCGCGGTCAAACCAGCTTGATATACCTTGTGCCGAGCGCATCGACACCTCATGCGCCGACGAGTCGCCACCA
>JAEEJI010000108.1 GCA_016281825.1 Muribaculaceae bacterium
GGACAATTCTGTCCCTTGTTCTCTCTTGTACTACGTCTTGAAAAATCGTTCGCGAATCATGTCAAGGATCTCTCCTGCTCCCCGCGTTTTCGCGAAAAGCGGTGCAAAGGTACGGCGACTTTTTCAACCCACCAAATTTTTTGACCATTTTTTTGAAAAAAAATTTCACGAAGGCTTTACACCTTATTATATAATCGAGAATGGAGAATGGAGAATTGAGAATTAAGAACGCGCGAAGCGCTGGTAGAGGGTGCTGAGCTTACCAGGTGAGGTAAGTGAGGGGGAGGGTGATGAGGGCGGAGAGGAGGAGGTGTGTGAAGTAGATGACGATGAAACGGGTGAGGGAGATAGTGGAAACGCGGGAGCACTGCCAGAAGTAACAGAGGGCGGCTAGCGCCGAGATGGCGATGAAGGCAGCGAGCATGGCGGCTACACCCCACTTCCACAACAACAGTGCTGCGAGGATAATGGCAGCGCGCTCGACAAGGATGATGTTACGGACGATGGCGGTGCGGTCGCGCAACTTGAGCATGACCATCATAAAGCCCCCCAAGGGATAGACCATTGCCCAGCACAGGAGCAAGCGCAGATAGGGGATGGTGGGGAGCCAGCGGTCAGGGAAGAGCAAGGTGATGATGGGCCTGCTGAGCGCGATGCCCAGTCCGCACCCTATGAGCAAGACGAGCGTAAAGATGCGGAACATGCGCAAGTAGGCCTTATCCTGTTTCTCGGGGTCGGTCTCCTTGGCGACCTGGACGTAGGTGGCGTTGCTCACACCGCCTTCAAGGGCGGCAACGGGAGCCTGTTGCAGCTTCTGCGCCTGCCCCATGTAGCCAGCCTGCGCGACACTGTAAAAACGCCCGAGGACTGCTGCAACGATATTCTGGGAGAGTTGCACGACCAGTGTCGAGACGAGCAGGTTGGCTCCGAATCTCCACAGTTGCTTGAACCGCGGCATGTCGAACTCCCATCGCAGCTGCCATCGTGAGGCGATGACCAACAGCAGCCAGTAGAAGACGGAGAAGCCCACTTGAAGCTCTACCAGTGCCCAATAGCGCATTCCCTGCCATGCCATGAGCAATGCGACGGCAAGTGCGAGAGAGATGGCACCCATGTTGATGAATGCCATTCGCCGGAATCTCAGCTGGCTGCGCAGGCGCGTTGCCTGGGCTATTGCCATTCCACTGAAAACAGCTCCCGCTCCGAGCGTTGCCATAACGGGCTGCAGTTCGTCGCGTCCGAAGAGGTGCGCTACCCATGGCGACAATGCCACGAAGAGCAAGGCGATGGCGACACCTACCGCCACGTTGAAGAAGAAGAGGGTGTTGAAGTCGCTCCTCGATGGTGCCGGTTCGCGCAAGAGGGCATCACTCATGCCACAGTCGATGAGGGCATAGACGAGTGATGTGAAGATGCCGAGCATCGCCACTAGTCCGAAGTCATCGGGTGTGAGCAAGGCGGCGAGCAAGATGTTGCCCACCAGCGACACAGCGCTTGCTCCGAAGCGCTCGGTCAGGGACCAGAGGATTAATTTATAATTTATAATTTATAATTTATGATTAATAATTAAGAATTAAGAATTAAGGATTCAAAATTTTAGACCATGCTGCACGCTGGTAGAGAATGTAGCTTCCCCCTCTTTAGGATGTGAGGTGGGGCGGGTCCATGAGGAGGAGAGGAGGGTGAAGAAGAGGATGCAGAAGGCGAGGTTGCGGAACATGTCATTGTAGAGACAGACAAGCAAGGCAACTGCCAGCAACATCAGTTGGAGGTTCACGTCGCGTTGAGTCCCCAGCGGACGCTTCCATGCCAAAAAGACGGCATAGCACACGAACATCAGCAATCCCAGGACACCCATCTGGATGTAGACGTGAAAGACGTATGGGATAGAACCCATGAGCAGCCAGTCGTACTCGCGCGCGAAGTCGGACTGGGCCATCTGAGTGCCTCCCTTGAACTGCCCTACCCCAAAACCGGCGATGACATGTCCAGGCTCTTGTTCGTTGAGCACCGCCAGATACATCAGTTTAGACAGACGAGGCACGTCGGCTCGGCCGTGATTGTTCTCGATATTCCACCGGGCATCGCCCTCGACTTTTTCCAAGTCATCAAGCACGAAATAGGCCACGGCGTCCTCAAGCGAGTTGAAGTTCGTTCCGCTTTGGCTGAGTTCGGTGGTGTAGTTGTACACTGCCAGCCCGACGGTGGTGAGCAAAGCCAGCAATGGCACGACAATCATCAGTCGCATGAGCAACTTGCGGTCGATTGGGGCGAGCAAGAGGAAATATAAGCCAAGCATGACAAAGCTCACCTTCGTCTCGTTCAAGAACGTTGGCAACAACAGAAGGATGTAAATCTTGTTTTCACCGAGGCTCTTGACGAAGTGATCGTAGTCGATGCGCCGCCGGATGAGCGCGAAAGAGATGAGGTAGATAGTTACCGAGACTTGCCCCGAGTAATAGTGCCCATATCCTCCTCCCACCAAGTCGCCTGCGCCATACATGAACCACTGGAAGATGATGCAGAAGCACTGCACCATGATGAAATAGAGCCCTTGTCGGTCGAATGAATCCAAGAAGCGCTCACGGCTTTTGGGTTCATCCATAATGAACAAGACGATTGGGTAAATCATCAGGAGCCCTATGAACTCACGCATTCCGTTGACCCAGAACAGCGTCACCTCATGGTTTAGCATACAAGTTGCCAGCCACGACAGCCCCATAAAGACGGTGATGCACACCCATGCCCATAATCTCCGCACCACCACGCAGGCCATCAGGGCGATGATGGCATCTAACACCAACATGAGCATGGGCCGCATGGGTTGTAGCTGACGGAACACGTCATCGGCAAGGAAGCCGAAGGTGCCCCATACCCAAAACACTGCCCACAACGTCAGTTGGCAGACATAACGGGTCTTGTCACTCTTCGTTTGCTCCGTAGCCATAGCCGTACCCCATGTCCTGGCTGGGCTTGGTGTCGTTGAGCACCAGTCCCACATTCTTCAGCCGTCCGTCATCGACCATTCGGTCGATGAGGCGAACCATGTCTCGGTGCGTGTGGTTTGCACGCGTGACGGCGAGGGTGACATCGGCAAACCGTGAGAGCGAGAAGGTGTCGCTTACCATAGCGACCGGTGCCGAGTCGATGACGATGATGTCGTATTCATCTCGCAGCTGCTCAAACAGCGTCTGTGTGCGCTTGCCAAGCAGAAGTTCGGCGGGGTTTGGCGGGACAGTACCGCCGACTATCACATCCAGTCCCTTGATGTCATCAATCTGCTGGACGAGTTCGCGCACTGGTGTCTCTCCTTTTGCCAGGAACGCGGTCACGCCTGGTGTCTCCTTCAGATTGAGCATCTGTGCCAGTTTGGGGTCGCGGATGTCCATACCCACCAGCGCCACCCGCTTACCCAGCAGCGCAAAGGCGGCCGCCAGGTTCAGACTGACGAAGGACTTACCCTCTCCGCTGAGCGTCGAGGTGACCAGCACGACCTTGTCATCGGGCTCTGGCATCATGAATTGCACATTGTTGCGCACATATCGGAAGAGTTCGACGATGCTCCAGTTACGTCCGTCTTTCACGACGAGGTCGGTGTCGTGCCGGTTGTGGTGTATGTGTCCGATGACTGGCAGTCGGGTAATCTGCTCCAGTTCGGCGGTCGTGGCGAACTTGTTGGTCAGCATGTTCTTGATTGCGAGCAGTGCCATGGGAATGAGCAATGCGGCGAGCAGTGCCATCAGGAAAACCAGCGGTTTGTTGGGTGCCAAGGGTTCGCTCTTTCCGTAGGGCTCGTCAACCACCTTTCCCTTGGGCGTAGTAGCAGCCAGTACCAGCGCGTTCTCCTCGCGTTTCTGCAGGAGGAACGTGTAGATTTCGTTCTGTATGCCTTGTTGTCGATACAACTCTCTCGTCTGCCGCTCGGTGGTGGGCATTGAACGCATGGCACCTGAAGCGTTTCCGCTGACGCTTCCCGCCTTTGCCAACTGCACGCGCAGTGCTCGCAAGGTGTTGTCCACCCCATTGACGACATTTGCCCGCATCGCGTCAATTTGCCCATCGAGTCGTTGCATTGATGGGTTGTCGTTCAGGGCCGAGTTCTCGAGCTTCATGCGCTGCATGATGAGGTTGTTGTATGCCGATATAGCACCAGAAGCAGCTGTCGAGTCGGCGCTGAAGGGTATGAAGGAATGGGCATTTGCCGGGTCGTTGACAAAGTCCTTGATCATGCTCACGATGCGGTAGCGAGCCTCCAGGTTGATGATGGCCTGCTCCGCCATGTCTTGGCGTCCGATGACGCTCTTGGCCTGCAGCTCGGGGTCTACCAATTTGTGCGCCCGCTTGTAAGCCTCTATCTCTGCCTCGCTTCCCATGAGGTTGCGGTAGACCAGTTCCAGTCGGTCGTCAATGAACTTGGCAGTATTGATGGCCTGTTGGTCTTTTTCGTTCTGGCCTCGTTCGTTGTAAAGGCGGATAATGGTGTTGAGCATGTCCCGTCCGCGCTGGATGTTTGTCTCTTGCGTGTTCAAGTCGATGGCGTTTGCCTTGCGTCGCAACAGTTCGGCGACCATGCTCTTGCTGAGTGCCTCGGCTTTGGGTATGTTTCCGATGACCTTGGCCGTGATGTTGTACTCGTGGTTGGGCTTGTAGTAAGTGGTTTTCTTGACGTTGAAGATTCCGTAAGGTGTCTTGACGTTGGCCGGCAATGTGACATTGTTTGCCTCAGCGAGCGTCTTGAAGCGGCCTTTCTTCACCTTGATGTCGGCCTTCCCGTCGGGTGTGGTCTCGATTTTAAATTGGAAGCTAGTTGCCAAAGTGTCAAATAGTGCATCGGGAGCGTCGATCTCGATGGGCGAGTCGTTGTAGTGATCCACTCGGTTGAAGAAGCTCTTCCGCTCGACGTAGGCGCGGTTGAGCTTGAGTTCCTTGACCATCTGCATGCGCAGTTGCTGTGACCCCATGACGACGATTTCGTCCTCAACGCGTGAGCCACCGCCCAATGCGATGGTCTTGAGCAACGAGTTGCCCATGCTTGCCGTTCCCGGCTTGGCATTATCCTCGGGGTCGACAAGGACGATGGACTGCACCAGATAGACCGGTTTGACAATCTTGAGGTACATCACTGCCAAGGCAATGCACGCGGCAAGGGAGATGGCGAATAGCCACCAATAGCGCTTGTAGCGTTGCATCAGTGCGGCAAAATCTATGACGGGTTCTTTCTTTTCCATGCTTGGAGACTGGGAAGACTGGGAGGGCTTAAAAGATTACTTGACCGCCAGGGCGATGACGAGCGATGCGACAACGCTGACGGCACTGACGACGGTGCTGATGACCGAGAGTTTGTAGGCGTTGTTCTGGTTGTACTTCGAGTTGTCAATACGAATCTTGTTGGGGGCAACATATACCACATCGTTCTGTTGCAGATAGAAATAGGGTGAATTGAAGATTCCCGTATCTGCCAGGTTGAGTTGGTTGTAAGTGGTCTGTGTGCCGTCGTTGCGGATGACGACCACTCCATCACGCTGGCCATACTCGGTGAGGTCACCGCAAGCCGCAAGCGCGTCCAGCACCGAGAAGCGTTGCTTGTCTACCTTGATGCGTTGCGGCTCTTTCACCTCGCCCATCACATTGACATAGAAACTCATGAGCTGGACGTTGACATAGGGGTCTCGAACCGTCGTCGCCACGCGGTCGCGAATCATCTGTGCGACCTCGTCGGTAGTCTTGCCCAGGACATTGATCTTGCCCAATACTGGCATCTCAATGTTGCCGTCGCGATTCACGATGTGACTCATCAGTCGCGGGTTACCCTGCACAGTCGCATCGCCACGCACACTGCTATTGGCCAGCGGTGCATTGAAGATGGCTGTCGCCTCGGGCGCGCTTGAAGACACCGAGATGGTGATTTCGTCATCGACCTGAAGTCGGACATCGGCTGCTGCCGCCTGCGGCAGTTGGCCAGTTACCGTTGGTGGCAAGTTCTTGAAATAAGCCAAATTATTATCTTGGGTGGTAGAGCATGATGCTGCAACCACCATCAGCACGACCGCCATCATGATTGATGCCAGCCGCACGCCATGTCTCTTGTTTAGTACCATATAACGTAATAACGTACCTGCCGCTTATTTATTGCCGTTGCGAGGTCATTGCAGGAGGAACTTGAACTTCTTGCCTTTGCTGTTTTTAAAGGTACCTTCGTAGTAGTCGCCTCGGCACTCATACTGTCCGTCAAAAGTTCCCGAATGGACGCCCTTGCTGGTGTACTCGTACATGATCACCCTCATGCTTCCTTTGGCATTAAGGGCTTCATATTCCTTGATAACCAACTTGAATCGCTTGTTGGGCATAGAATTGTAGGTATAGTACCCCACTTGTTCACCCTCCTGGAAAGCATCGAGATTGATGTGCATGACCACTGGGTAGGGTCCTATTTTTCCAGTGAGCACTTGTTCGCGCTCAATGTTGTCATTGTTAGCATTGCAGGGGATTGCCAGACATGCCAGCATAACCACTACCAGTGAGATAAGATACTTCATAAGGCAAATGGATTAAATGATGTGGCAAATTTAGAAAAAAATATTCTAACATCTGAAAAATCACTCTCAAATTTTGCCAAAACAACAAAATCCCATACCTTTGAGCCTAAAAAGCAAGAATGAAATGAAGAATGATAGTGACAAGCGTCGTGCCGTGGTGATGGGCGGCACGTCGGGTATTGGCCTGGAGGTGGTGCGAGAATTGTGCCGGCAGGGCTGGCAAGTGGGTGTCGCTGGCCGTCGCGAAGAAGTGCTGGAAAAATTGCAGTCTGAGATTGCCGGCGTTGTTGGTGTACAGCGCATCGACATCACCGATGAGGCTGCTGGCGAGCAGTTGCTGCATTTCATCGACCGCCTGGGAGGCATCGACCTGTACTTCCACAGTTCGGGCATCGGATATCAGAACCCCGATTTGGCGTTGGACAAAGAGTTGAGCACCGTGACGACCAATGCGTTGGGGTTTACCCGCATGGTTGATACCATGTACAATTTTTTTGCCTCGCACGAACAGGAAGGTCATATCGCGGTCATCAGCAGCATCGCGCGGACCAAGGGTCTTGGAGCCGCCCCAGCCTACTCAGCGACGAAGCGTTATGTAAGTCATTATCTGGAGTGCCTGTCGCAGTTGTGCAGCATCCGCGGGGTTCGCCACATCCACCTGCACGACATCCGTCCCGGGTTTGTGCGTACACCGCTTATTGCCGATGGCAACCACTACCCGCTGCAGTTGGATCCTGAACTTGTGGCACGTAGCATCGTGCGCGGCATCGCACATGACCGCTCGGTCATCACCATCGACTGGCGATATCGCCTGTTGGTAGGGGCGTGGCGGCTCATCCCGCGCTGGCTGTGGGTGAAGATGCCAATATCATCAATGCATAATGCATAATGCATAATGCACAATGCACAATTATGGTCTAAGTTTTCCCTCTTTTTATTGTCAAATTATTGTTAAATGTTGGGATTGGTGTAGAAATAGCCTTGCATTATCTCTTGGAATGGTGCAATTTTCATAGGAGGAAAAAGAGGGAGACGCCGATAACTGAGATGACGGCGCCGAGGACGCTGCGGGCGGTGATAGGCTGTTTGAAGAGCCACCAGGCCGGCAAGATGATGATGATGGGCGTGAGTGCCATGAGTGTGCTGGCGATGCCCGCGGCGGTATACTGGACTGCCATGAGTGAGAAGCCCACGCCGACAAAGGGTCCGAAAATGGTTGTCGCCACGGCCGCAGTCATGCCCTTCCGGTCGGATAAGCTGCGACGCAGCGGGTCAAAAGTTTCTTTGAAATACATCAACACGGCAAAGCCTACAATACCCGCCACACATCGATAGAAGTTGGCGAAAAACGGTAACAACCAAGGTGCCGTAGGTGTGGTCATCGAGGCTTGGTAGGCATCCATACCCACTTTGCTCAACACCAGTCCCACGCCCTGGCATACAGCAGCCCCGATGGCAAACAGGACGCCATTGAGCGGCAACTTGAGTGACAAGCGATGCCCGTCGCCTCGTCCGAGGATGGTGATACCGATGCCCATCAGCGTGACCGCCATGGCGAGCAGTGCCGACGGCTTCAAGTGTTGTCCCAGCGCAATCCAAGCGGTAACAGCGGCGGAAATGGGCGCCAGAGTCATGAACAGTTGCCCGAACTTCGACCCAATGATGATGTAGCAC
>JAEEJI010000109.1 GCA_016281825.1 Muribaculaceae bacterium
ACGCGTTCGTTTCGACTGGTACGAGCGTAGTGGCCGCAGGGTTGAGATGCGTTTCGATGACGGCCTCGACGAGTACCCCTACTACGAGTTTGAAGGCAACTACCTCATCCTCTACGACAACTCTTCGCATCGCGATGGCCGTGTGTTCCGCTACGCCGGCCACTCAAGATACTAGAGACAACCCTCACAACATTTCGAGGACACAAGCCCAATGGCTTGTGTCCTCGATTCTTTATCGGTTGATGAAATCGTTGAAGGCTTGCTTGTAGCTGTCGCCGATGGGGATGTAAACATCACCGAAGACGATGCGGTTGCGGTCAATCTCTCGGATTTTCTCCTTTGAGACAATAAAACTGCGGTGGACGCGGATAAACCGAGATGCTGGTAACATTTGTTCCATCGCCTTCATGTTCATCAACGACAGGATAGGGTGCGGCGAGTCCTCGGTGTAAATCTTGACATAATCTTTGAGTCCCTCGATATAGCGTATCTTGTCCAAATTGATTTGCAGCAACTTGTACTCGCTCTTGACAAAGATGCTCTTCACCTCCTCTTCGGGCTTGTTCTCACTTTGATGCAACAAGGTGAACCACTGCAGTGCCTTGTTGCATGCCTCAAGGAAGGTTGCATAGGTGATGGGTTTGAGCAGGTAGTCAAGCGCGCCAGTACGATAGGAGTCGACGGCATACTGGTCGAAGGCTGTGGTGAAGATGATGCGTGCGCCCTCGGGAACCATTTTCGATAACTCCATGCCGCTGACTTCCGGCATCTGGATGTCGAGGAACAGCAAGTCTACCTCGTTATTCTTTATGCCCTCAAGGGCATCGGTCGCATTGCTATATTTCCCCACCAACTCCAGGAAAGGAATCTTATTCACATAACTGGCCAACAGTTCGACGGCCAGGGGTTCGTCATCAACGATAATACATTTGATTGTCATAGCTTCTTAATTATTTATAGTAATCTTTGAATGATATTCTGTTGCGTCGGCGTTAAGTCCGCGCTCCCAGGTGTAGTGCCCAGGGTAGATGAGTTCGAGCCGTTTGCTTACCTGCTCCAGCCCGATGCCACTTCCGCTCTTGTCGTTGGCGCGCTTAGGATAATTGCTATTGGTAATGGCACATGTGATTTGTCCATGCTCTTGCGCCATCTCCACGCGGATGAATCCCTTCCCCTGCGGTGAGATGCCATGTTTGAAGGCGTTCTCTAGCAGAGAGATAAAAATGAGTGGGGCGATGGGCGTCGAATCGTCATCGGCGATGCGTATGTCGGTCTCAATCTTCACACCATCGGTGACGCGAATCTTCATCAGTTCGATATAATTGTGCATGAATGCCACCTCCTTGTATAAAGGAACGAAATTCTGCTGGTTGTCATAGAGCACATGGCGCAACAACCGACTCAGCTCATCGACCGCCAACTGCGCCTTGTCGGCATCGAAGGCGATGAGGGCATAGATGTTGTTAAGGGTGTTGAGAAGGAAGTGCGGGTTAAGTTGGTTGCGCAGGTTGCTCAGTTCGGCCTCTGTTCTGCTCTTTTCCGCCTCTTTCCGCGCCTGCTCGGCATGTTGCCATCGCTGTGTAAGGCGCACAGCCATACTCAGTCCCACCACCATCACTAGTGAGAGGGCAGTATAGAAATAAGCGGGGACACGGGGTGGACGCGGCCCCTTAGCAGAATGCCAGGGTACCTTGTCAGTCAATAGGTGGTCGGCCAAATTCCACCACTCAATCACAAACCCCAGTGCTATCAGGATGCATGCGATATTGATGGCGTAGAAGGCACCCTTCTTTCCATTGAAATAAAACTTGGGAATAAGCCACAAGTAGTTTACATAGAACAGAGCCATGTAAGCCAATGGGCCACCCAACGAACGTGTCCAGCGAATGATCGTGACATCCCATGAGTCGGTAGGGGAATTGAAGAATAGTAACGGCAGGAACAAAACGATGCCCCAGCACAGGATGTGAATCGTAAGATTGCGTTTCATATTAAAAGATTAGATAAGCTAGAAGTTCTTATTTATGACCGATGAATTACTCATATCGTATTGCCTCGATGGGGTCAAGGTTGGCGGCTTTCTTGGCTGGATACCAGCCGAAGAAGATACCCGTGATGGTACAGACGACAAATGCCAACACGACCGTCCATGCCTCAACCGTGGCAGGCCAATTTGCCAACGTCTTAATCGCCATTGATGTCCCAAAGCCAAACAGCACCCCGATTACTCCGCCCGTGACACTGATCATGATGGCTTCGATGAGGAATTGGCTCAGGATGTCAATGCCGCGTGCACCGACACTCATGCGCAGACCAATCTCACGTGTGCGCTCAGTCACCGACACATACATGATGTTCATGATGCCGATACCGCCCACCACCAGCGAGATTCCCGCCACCGCAGCAAGCAACAAGGTTAGCATACTCATCGTCGAATCCATCATGCTGCTGATTTCCTCTTGCGAGCGGATGCTGAAGTCATCCTCCTCGTCTTCACGCAACTTGTGGTTGGTGCGCAGAATTTCGGTGATATCAGCGATGGCCAGTTGGGTAATCTCCTCAGTGATTGCACTGGCATAGATTCCCGACAAGTAGGTCTGCGCGAGCATGCGTTTCATCACGGTGGTGTAGGGTGCCAGCACGATGTTGTCCTGGTCCATGCCCATACTGTTATAGCCCTTGCTTTTGAGCACGCCCACAACCCGCATGGGAATCTTGTTGAAGCGCACCACTTGCCCGATGGGGTCGGCACCACTGGGGAAGAGTTCGTCGACGATGGTCTTGCCGATGACGCACACCTTGGCACTGGCCTTGATGTCCGTATCGGTAAACATCTCGCCGCTCTCGACCTTGAGTTGGCGTATCTCCAGGTAGCCTTGGCTGACACCCGTGACACTCGTCTGGTAGTTGTTGTTGCCGTAGATGAGTTGGCCACCACTGCTCACGTTGGGGCTCACTGCTGCCAGATATTTGTTTTGGTCGACAATGGTCTGATAGTCGGCGAGTGTCAACGACTGAGCATCATCGGCACTCATGCGCGCTCCGCCTGGGCCACGGTCAGCACCCGGGTTAATCATGATCATGTTCGAACCCATCTCGGCTATGTTCTGCTTGATACTCTGCTTTGAGCCTTGTCCGATGGCAAGCATGGTGATGACCGACGCCACGCCGATGATGATGCCCAGCATGGTCAGGAAGCTGCGCATCTTGTTATTGGCAATCGCCTTGAGCGCTATCTTGAATAAGTTTGTTCCGTTCACTGTTACAATTTTTAATGCACAATGCACAATGCATAATTCATAATCGCCCGCCTGATGTGGACGTGCCTAAGGCGCGTCCCTACATCATTCTTCTTAACTACTGTAACTACTTTAACTACTTAACTACAAAGAACTAGTCATCGTTGACGGGGAGTTCGGCGAGTTTCTTGGCGGCGTCGAGGATGTTGGGATTGAGTTCATCATCTCGAATCTTGCCGTCGCGCAACACGATGTTCCGGCTGGAGTACTGCGCTATCTCAGGGTTGTGGGTGACGAAAATGATGGTGCGTCCCTCGCGGTGCAGTTCCTGGAAGAGCACTATAATCTCAAACGAGGTGCGCGTGTCCAGGTTACCCGTTGCCTCATCGGCAAGGATGACCGCAGGGTCGTTGACCAACGCACGGGCGATGGCAACGCGCTGCATCTGTCCACCCGACATTTGGTTGCTCTTGTGGTTCAGGCGGTCGCCCAGCCCCACGCGTGTCAGGGCGGTGATGGCGCGCTGACGACGTTCGCTGGCCGAAACCTCGCCGTTGTACATCAGCGGCAGTTCAACATTCTCGACTGCGGTGGTCTTGGCGAGCAGGTTGTAGCTCTGGAAGACGAACCCAATCTTGCGGTTGCGCAAGATGGCACGTTGGTTCTTGCTCATCGTGCGAACTGGTGTTCCGTCTAGGCGATACTCACCGCTGGTGGGTTTGTCAAGGCATCCCAGGATGTTCAGCAGGGTTGACTTGCCTGATCCCGAGGTGCCCATGATGGTGACAAACTCACCCTCGTGAATGGTGAATGACACGCCACGTAATGCCTTGACGACCTCCTCACCCACGATGAACTCGCGTCGGATATCTTCTAATTCGATTATGGGTTTCATCGAGTCTTACTTCTTGTTGCCTTTCTTGTTGTCCTTGCGCGGGCCAGGCATGAAGGGTGAGCCACCCGAGCGCTTGCCGTTCTCTCCTTCCTCTCCAGGCATACGACCCGCCACGATTTCGGTGACGATGACATCACCTTCCTTGACACCGCTCAGTATCTCGGTATGCGTGCCGTCGGTCAGACCCGTCTGCACCGTTACCGCGGTCAGCACATTATCTTGCAGCATCCATAGTTTGGGAGTTCCTGCTGTATCCTTGATGATATACTTTTTGCCAAGGATTTCTGGCTCGGGGGTAAAACGCAGCGCTTTGCTGGGAACGCTCACCACCCCGTTGCGTTCCATCGTGTAGATGGTAACACTGGCCGTGAGTCCCGGCTTGAGTTTCAGGTCGCCGTTGGGCGCACTGATGACTACCTCGTAGGTAACCACATTATTGGTCGTGGTAGCCTTTTGCCGCACTTGGGTGACACTGCCGTTGAAGGTGTCGTCAGGGTAGGCGTCAACAGTAAACGCCACACGCTGCCCCTCTTTCACACCACCGATGTCGGCCTCATCGACATTGGCGATAACGCGCATATCGGTTAGGTCCTTGGCGATGGTGAACATGGTGGGAGTGCTGAACGATGCAGCCACGGTCTGGCCTTCTTCCACCTCCTTGCTGATGACCACACCATCGATGGGCGAGTAGATGGTGGCATAGCCCAGGTTGGTGCGGGCACGCGTCACTCCTTGCTGAGCAACCTTGACTTGCTCCTGTGCTTTGCGCAGACTCTGCAGGGCGACATCATACTCGCTGGCGCTCACCAATTGCTTCTGCTTGAGTTCGGCATAGCGCGCATAATTCTTTTGTTGATACTCAAGGTCGGTCTGCGCACTGCGTAGGGTGGCCTGCTGCGAGGCGAGCTCACTTTGCAGGTTGGTACGGTCTAGCTCGGCGATGACCTGGCCCTTCTTGACTACACTGTTAAAGTCAACATAGAGTTTCTTGACGATACCCGAAACCTGTGTACCCACGTCGACGGTGGTTACTGCCTCGAGCGTGCCCGTGGCGGTGATGCTGGTTGTGATGTCGGTTTTGGCGACCTTTTCGGTGTCGAAACTGATTTGCGCCTCAGCCTTTTTCTTGCCCATGAGCATGAACACGGCCAAGGCAGCTAGCAGCGCCACAACGGCGATGATGATTTTAGTCTTTTTCTTCATATCTTATTATAAACTGAGAATACTGAGAATTCTGGGAGGACTAAGAGGATTTTTTCAATGCACTATTTATTATCTACTATAAACTATCAACTATAAACTATCAACTATTTTGATAGTAGTGCAGCATAGCGATGTTGAGCAGTGCCATATACTTGGCTTGCAGCATCTGTTGCTGGCTTGCCGAATAGGTGGTCTTGTCGGTGGTGAGCTCGATGATATTTTTCAGCCCCAGGCGGAACTGCTCGCTGGTGAGCTCGTAACTGGTGCGGGCAGCATCGGCCTTGGCCTTGGCGGCGATGTATCGCTGCTGCGAACTATAGGCTTGCAACCAATAGTTCTCGATGGTCTTCCACAACGACTTCTGCGTGTCGATGAGGTCAAGTTCGGCGGTCTCGCGCTCGAGTTTGGCGCGCGCGACGGCATTCTTGGTCTTGCCATGGTCCCACACGGGCAAGTTCAGGCTCACGCCCAGCGAGTTGTTCCACTGGTCTTTGAGCTGTGTGAACATGTTACCGCCCCCAGTGTTGTTCGAGGTGTTGATGCCGGCATTGGCGTTGATGCTAGGCTTTCCTTGTGCCTCGGCAATCTTCACGTCAAGGTCGCTGCGGTCGATGGCCAACTGGCTGGAGCGTATTTCTGGGCGATAGATCAAAGCAGCTTGGTAGACGTCAGCCTTGCCAGGCAGTGGGGCAAGCACTTCAGAGGCCAGTTCGGGGTCGGCAAGCACCAGGTCATAGTCTCCGTCCAGTTCCATGAGTTGCTTGAGTTGCAGCTTGTAGTCGGCGAGCGAGGTCTCGTCGGCGACCTTTTGATACTGGTCGTTGGCCAGTTGCGACTCCATCTGCGAGACATCGGCCTTGTTGAGCATCCCCGCCTTGAACAGCGCCTTGGCGCGGTCCAATTGCTGTTGGGCGAGCGCGATTTGCTCGTCGTCCATTTTCAGCGATTCTTGGGCATAGAGAATCTGCACATAGAGTTTGGTGATGTTCTCCTCAATGCTCAGCAGAGTCTGGTGGACAGCAAGTTCGGCAATCTGGGTGTTCAGTTCCTGCAACTTGATGTTGTTGGTAGTTTGGCCGCCATCATACAGCGGCATTGAGGCACTCAAGCCGTAGTTGCCATTATAACCAGCCTTGTGCACATTGGTGGTCACTTGTGACCCGTTAACACTGAGTGAGTTGGCGCGGAATGGTTGATAAGAAACACCTTGGCTGGTCGAGAACGAGACGGTGGGCAAGCGGTTGCCGCGCGCGTCCTCGATGGCGATGCGTTGCTGCTCTACACTCACACGGCCTCGCTTGACCGAGATGTTCTCTTGTTTTGCCCAGCGTATGCAGTCTTCAAGGGTCCATGCCGCCGGTTTGGTCATGAGCGAGTCGCTGGTTTGTGCCATGGCACCCAGCGACAAAATTAACATGGTTGCAATGATTAGTTTTTTCATTGGGTAGATGATTATAGGTTACAAAATTACAACCATTTTTGTGGTTTGACAAAAGAGATAGACCAACTGGCAGAATTTCATAGAGAATCACACCATTTTTACCGATAAATGGTTGTTCATATATGCGAAAAAATCCCCCTCCGAGGTTCTTTCAGAGGGGGATATGGTTGAAGATCGTCGCGGTTAGATAAAGCGATAGGTGACTTGAGTGCAATGCCAAACGAAGTGCAAGGTGAATGCAATGTCAAACTCGTTTGAACATTGGATAAAATTGGCTACACCTCAACAATGCTCGAGCAAGCTCGGCATTGTATTCGGTTTGCACAATTTTTGCTGAACCGAAGCCTTTGTTATTAAAACTTGTTTGAGCATTATCATGACGCCGCGCTGCACCACCTCCTCCTTGCGCCCCAGACCGTCGTAGTATGTCACGGTCTCGGCGGTGTTGACGCCAAGCGTGTCGAGCATCACCCGCCGGACGATGTAGTTGTGCCCACTGTCCTGACACATGGCAGAAAATGCCGCCATGATTAGCGATGGAATAATACAAATTGACGAAATCCAATTGGTTGCTGGCTTTCTCATAATATGCAGATTTATTTAATACGTACACATATAAATAAATCTCAAATAGTTGCTTTGTTAGAATTATTACAAATTATATTATCAGTTATAATAAAGCTTCTTGCTCCTGAATGTGGCAATTTGATTTTCCTCAATTAAAAAGAAGAACTGAATTGATTCTGCGAACGATGCAATTCTTTGGTAGTCGTAAGTCTGCATGTTTACCGATAATTTTGGTAATTCAAATAGTTCACCTACCAAAACACTGTCTTCAATGCTTGAAAAAAATATAATATATTTTGGATTATTTACAGATGATACTGAAATCTGATGTAGGCATTCAGAATATATCGGACACAAAGATTGTAACGATCTGCTCACATAACTATATTTTAAATCTGACTGAATGTCTGGAAATTCCGACATTGATTGAATTGCAAAGAAGCGATCCAAATCATATATTGAATCTGAAATAACGCAATCAGCCATATTAATGGATTCACTCTTTGATATCGAATCGACAGCGGCACGATATATTATGCACAATGAGTCGCATGAAAATGCTTTTAATGAAACTGCATCAAAAACAATTGCCCAAGCAACAACTAATATATATTTCATTTCACTAATATTAAAAAACAATAAACTTTGTCTTACGCGGTGCAATTCTGTTTAATATGAAGCCTGTTGAGGGTTTATCAAATCCTATATAATGGCGGAAAAGGGACGGTTCTTTTTCCGCCACTTGTTAATTTATTTAACTTTTGGCGGAAAGAGAACCGTCCCCTTTCCGCCTGGTCGTGTCGCCCAGGTCGCGCGTGTGGTTGTTATTTCTGCGGCCAGTGGATGCCGTGCGGCTGGGCCATGGTGCCGACGGCAATCATCGCAGTCTGAGACGCTAAGCATTGTTTGATTTTGATTGTAATCATATCTTGTTTATTTTATTAGTAAACATCCCATTTTTGAGGCTATTATCCCCAATAACACATTCAATAATTCATTTCGTTTGAAGAAAATGCCGAGGAGGGAATTGGACGGGCCACGTATTGTAAAGTTTAGGAACACTTTACATGCCCTCTAGACAAGAATCTACTCCATGCAGCCAGTGCTGGTGGACACGAACGAACCTCAGTAGAGGTCGCGTGATTGTTCATTGTAGCTTAGTAACACAAAAGAGTAACAAAATAACACAGAAAACACTTATGCCGTAGAAAGAAATAGTAATTATCACATCATGCAATCTCATATTATAATCCTCTTTAGTCATAAATACAAATTTTCTTACATACTCTCTCTTCCATTTTTCACTAGGAATAAAGATTACCGCAACCAAACAAACAAGCAAGCAAAATATGAGTCTGATATTGCAATATACTCCAAATATTAACACAATAGATGTTATATCCACCGCTATAGACCGCCCAATAGTTGAAACAGCATTGTCTAGAGCTTTTTGTACTGTATGGTAAGCAAAAAGCTTTAAATCAAGGCGAATCATAGCATCAATAAGCAAATATGGTGTAAACATAAGAATGACTTAAAGTGATTTATATGAAATAAAATTTATTGAATTTTAGAAAACGGTGATATTATAGTTGACAGACTGTTGACTATATAGTAATTATTTTCGTCAAATTCGATTTATTTAAAAGGCATCACGAATGGTAAGCCCACTATACCCAACTCTTGTTCTGTTCTAATTGCATGCGATGCATAGAAAAAAACGATTCTCTTACCCCCGAATGTCCAAGATGCAGAGATTATTTGTGGGACTGGCTTGCCCACAGGTATAAGCCCAATACCTGTAAATAGTAAATCTAACATAGGCTCAACCTGTTCGTTAACATTATCTGTTGAAATCATGGCTTGGTATGAATCAATAGCCCCATAAATAGCTAGGGGTGTAGAAACTCTTTCTAACAACTTACCTATAGAACTAAGTGAATAAGCTCTTGACCAATAAATATACCTATTCCCCTTCTTTGACACTTTTAAATAGTTCGCTCCGTGCCTTGTCACCAAAGCTATAGTGGAATTATTATTTCTTAAGCTTGCTCCTAAAGCAGAAACACCTCCATTTATCGCATATATCTGACTAGGAATAGCTGTGCCAAATTCTCCCGGCATTATGCTCATGGAGTAATTCTGAGGTTGAATGTATTTTGGAATACGCCAGACATTAACAGTAACATCAGCCAATAAGTAAGTTCCGTCCTGATACTTGCGTCCATTCACTGGATTGAACGAGTTCAAATAGATATAATCAACATACACGTCCCATTCGTCCACTTCTTCCCAGGCAGATCTGTTCCAACCGCCATTGCCTCCACCTCCAATTATATCATCGATGTTGCCACCGTCACCCAAAATTCTCAAAGCTCTCGAGATTTCAGCAGGGCTGAATGTCTTGTAGGCCATGAGACCACTCTCGTCCACAAACCTTAGCGGGTTGTTGAGACAGTAGGAGTAACGATTGTAGTTTTGGGTATTGTCAGGAGCCTGGACGAGGGGGTCGGGCGAGAGGAAGCGGCCGACAGCGGGATCGTAGAGGCGGGCGTTCATGTTCACTAGACCGAACCACGGCAGGTGCTCGTGGCCGGTGTAGCCGCGACCCAGCAGCAACTCGGGCTGGTTGTCGGGGGCGTACGGCTCCAATGTGGCAGGGTCGCACAGCAAGCCCCAGGCGCTGTAACTCATCTCCTGCAGCACCACGCCGGTGGTGTCGACAACGTGGGTGATGCTGCCCAGGTTGTCGCGCAACACGTGAACCAGCGTCCAGTCCTGCTCACCATAGCGCTTGACCAAAGCGGCAGGGGCATTGTAGGGCGTGCCACCCAGCCACAGGACGCGCTTGGTCTGCGCCACGTTGCCCACGGTCTTGGTGAACTCGTTGTACTGCTGGTCATAGTAAGTCCGCGTCTCGACATTGTGGGTGACGGTGTCGGTGACGGTCATCGCGGCTCGCGTCATGTCACCATAGTAACTGAGCGTCGCGATGTAACTGCCCTCGCGGATGGTGTCGGGCTGCTGCATGGCGTTGAACGAGATGTGCTGCTCGCGCTGGGGGATGAGCGAGGACGGTGTCATCAGCTCGTTGAACGCGTAGGGCTTCGACGTGCCGTAGCCGTACTGACCCGCCGTGTGGTGGGAGGTGATGTTCCCCTTGCCGTCGTAGCCGGTCGACAGGTAGCGGTAGCCCGACAAGCAGTCATACTGTTCGATGTCGGTCAGACGGTTGAGGTTGTCGTATTCGAACATCTCGTCTGTGTCGTTCAGGTCATCCTCACGCTCGGTCATGTTGCCCGTGCCGGCGGCATACCAATAATCCAGCGACTGCAGCTCGTCGGAATTGCGGTCGGTCACCACGCGGTGGGTCACGTTGCCGCGGTCGTCGTACGAGAGCGACTGCGTGAGTCTCCCCAGCCCCACCTTGGTGGGGAGCAGCCTCGGGTTCTGCTTGCGCAGCGTCCAGAGGGTGTCACCAGTGTTGAGCGTAATGGATGCCAGATGACCGTTCATACGCATATAATTCTCGCTGCAAATATAGTCATTATCCTTGGAATACGCAACACTTGCCAACATGTTTCGGTCATAGGTGTACGCTTTCCTGAAGCCGTCGGCGGTCTCGGAGGTCAACTGCTGCAGGTCATTGTAAGTCCAGGACTTGCTGTGGCCGTCACTGCCCGTCATCTGTGTCGGCATGTTCCAGAGGTTGTAGCTGTAAGTCACCGAAAGGCCGTTGTCGAAGGTACGGCCGGTCAGCTGCCCCTTGGCGTTATGGGTGCTGGTGACAGCCTTCCCGTTGGCGTCGGTCTCGCTGGCCACACGGCCGTTGGCGTCGTATGTGGTCGTTCGCGTTCCCGCACTGGGGTCGCTGATGGAGATGCGGCGGCCATACTGATCATAGGTGAACGAGGTAGCGATGTTGCCGGGCGCACGAATCTGACTGGGCTGGCCGTCGGGCCGCAGGTCGTACTGCAGCTTGCCTCCCGCGTCCTCGACCTCGACGAGGTTGCCCAGCGCGTCAACGGTGCGGGTTGTGGACACACCGTCGATAACCGAGGTGGTTGAAAGACCGTTATAAGAATAAGTGTCGCTGTGACCGTCGGGGTATTCTTTTTCAGTCAGCCGGTCGAACGTGTCATCGTATGTGTACGTTGTCCAGCTGCTGGAGTTGCCGGTGGCAGTGGGCATGGATTCGCGGTGCAGCCGGCCTCGGTTGTCATATTCGAAGAGCGTGTATGCCCAAGTGCCGTTGGCGCGTTGCGTGCCCTGGCGCACCTTGCGCCCCAGCGCATCGAGCCATGTCCGAACCGTGGGCTTGTTAGTCTCGGTCTGCTCGCTCATGTAGAGTGCGCCCGGCACGTCGTTGGCCCAAGCCAGCGAAACGGCACGAACCGAGCCGTCGGGCGCGGTGACAGTGTCCTGCCGCCCGAAAGAGTCATAGTGGTAATCGGTGTACAGTGTGGGAAAATCAAGGATAATAGAAGGACCAGGATCATCGATGACCTGTCCGCCGCCATTGGGCTCGTTGCCACCGCCAAGCGGGGTGACAGGGCCAATGACAGGAGGAACCGGCAGGTCGTCGTCGTCGACCCATATACCTGTTTCAGGTGTTAAACTGGATTGTGTTACACCAAAACAGCCATAGGCATAAGTGGTGCGCATTCCCCGTTCGTCGCTGACAAACTGCGGCAAGCGGGAGTCTGCAGAGTAGCCGATGTGCCTTATGAGCGTGGTGCCCATATATGCTCTTGTCTTGACGCGGTCTGGTCTATTGTTGTTATATCTGATCATCTGGGTCAAGACTGGATTCTGCTCGCTGCCGCGCCAGGTGACGACCGTGTCTGGAAGCCATGAACCATTGTAAGTGGTCGTGCGCCCCTCTATTAAAGTCGAGTCGCCACGTGTGACACTCTCGATGTGCCGCCGCTCCATGTTGTCGTAAAAGCAATAACACATATCAAGTTAATAAGCTTAGACAAAGTTTCCTGGCTCTATTTATAGTTAGCATAACAATACAAGCAAGTTCTAAAAACAAAATCACATTAGCCCAAATCCAAATATCATATACAAAGGAATCGTCCAAAAACAATCCACCTCTTAGTGGAATTTCAAGCAATGGATATGTGACAAGAAAGAATAGAATCAGACCATAAAAAACTATATAATTGATTTCTTTCACTTTCACTAAATTGAACAACAAAAATGTATCATAAATAATCAAATAGGAACAAGCATAAAGTTGAAGAGTCATAATGCCTTCATTAAATGTGCCATCTAAAGAAGGCTCGACAGTAGGACTATTTAAATCTACGTAGCATAATATCACGTTAAAAACTAGACACAATGCCAAACGAAATATATTATGGGTTAATCTCATATTGAAAGATTTCTTTTTCTGGGTTATGCGTCTTAATCCAATTATCATATTCATTTAAAGCGTCCCTTAGTATTTCTAAGATATTTCTAATCTCAACTTCACCTGCTTTGCTGTCCATGGTTAGGGTGCGGCCAAGCAGCGGGTCGTACATCCTCGCCTAGGAGTCGTACCAGTCGAGGCCGTTCTGGCGGTCGAGCTCCTTGGTGCCGTACTTGTAAGGCTGGACGCTCGCGTTGTTGCCGACGGTGCCGCCACCCATCAACGCGCCGTAGGGGTAGTAGTTGTTGACCTCCTTGAGCGTCCCCATAATGGTAGTAAATATTCCCCTAGTCATTACACTTTTCATAATGTAGCCATCTTTTGCGATATGGCAAAAAGCCTTTGATTAGTGTTGTGTCTAGTTCTGAACGGTTTGCAATAAATGCTAAATGTTCAGTGCACTTCTCAGAAATCGGCATTGATATGAAGACATTCCCATTTTTAACATATAGCCTTGTAATTGGTAAATTGACGAAGTCTTCAACCATTTTGTCGAACTCTACATGAGAACCATGTCCTCCATAGGTGTCGCGCATCTTATATTTTTCCCACGAAAAGAATTGTCGGTCGAAAACTATAATCGAATCTTTATTATAGGCTAGAATTATGGATCCACCACGATAGAAAAGTGCATACCCCTCAAACTGACTATAATTACTATAATTGGCAATCTCGTCAAAAGGATCGGAAGCACACATTCTCATATTGCAAATAAGATACCCAACTAAAAATGAGCTAAAAACTGCTAATATAACCCCTACTTTTTTCATTTGTGCCTCTTATTATACATATGCATATAACCTTTCTGTATAGACAATTGATCA
>JAEEJI010000110.1 GCA_016281825.1 Muribaculaceae bacterium
ATTGCTGATGGCCATGAGCAGGACAGCAATGCTCAACGCGACGAAGCCCCATATGTAATCCTGGGAACCAAACGTGATTTGGCTCAACAGGGGTGACAAGAGCAATGTGAGCAAGGCACCACCCAGTCCCAGCCATAACGACCAGCGACGTACGACAACGATGATGCGTGCGATGAGCGATCGGTCATCGCTTGCGACGGCCTGCGAGATGTCACGCACACTGCTGCCACGTATGCCCAGGTTGGTGCCAATGTTGATCATTTCGAGGGCGTTGTTGAACAGCCCGAAGAGTCCGACACCAACCGGCCCAATCCAGATGGCGACAAGTTTGGTGCGGATGATGGAACATATGATGCCCATCACCTGCACGCCGCCAAAGAGGCCCATCGCCTTCATGGCAAGCCGAGAAATGTTTTTTTCTTTCAAAGAATCAGTTCATAGACGGGATAGAGGATTCCGCGGCCGCCTAGGCGGCATTTCTGCTGCACCAGGCCTCGATTGAGGACAGTGCCGTGCTGCTCGGTTGAGATGCCAAAGTCAAAATAGCGGAACTCTCGCTCGGCATAGTGGTCAATGAGCCAGTCGAACAGTCGCGTCATAGCCTTCAACTCGCGCCCCCGGGTCGAGGCAGCAATGTATTGTGCATGGGCCACTGGGCCCACCTCGAACATGACCACCCCAGCCACAAGTTCGCCTTGCACAGTGGCTGTGAAAAGCTTTATACGGCTTGGAAAGCGATCGACCAAGAGCTTTATCTCGTCGATGGTGTGTACGGGGCGCGTGTGATGCCGCTCGGCGAGCACTTGCGAGAGCACCTGCCAGTATCCCTCCCAATCTTGACTGCGAGCCACCTCTACCCCGCCCCGTATGGCGGCATTTGATGCACTACGACAACCGCGGTCCAGCGGCAACCGGTTTGTAAGGTCGATAGTGGCGCTGATGCCGCACTCCAACAGGTGTCCGCCACAACGCCACAGGGCGTAAAGGTCATCCTCGGCAGGATAGCGGTGGTAGATGTGCGGCACAGGTTTGTAGACCATTCGCTTGAAACCTTGTGCGCGCAGATAATCCACAGTGAGCTGCATCACATCGAGCATCACCGAGGGGTCTATGTGTTTGCTGGGCATAATCCAGCCGCCGTAAGTCAGTCCTTGATGCGACCAGAAGGTGTCGCCGTCTTGGTTTGCGGGCAACACTGCAAGGAGCTCGCCGTCGCGCATCGCCACAAGCGAGTGGTCAGCAAAGCGGTCGCTGTGGTAGTCCATAAAGTTACGCAAGTGCAAGATGGTTCCATTGCGTGCTCCAGCCACCAGGTCATCCCAGTCAGCCCGCATCTGTGGGGTGTATCGCTGTATCGTAATCATTCAGCAGGAGCAGGCTCTACTGGGATGACATAGGTCCACTCGTTCTTGTCTTCGGGGGTGATGGTCACTGCGAATTTCTCGATAAAGTTGCCGCCATCCTCATAGGTGTGGCGCACAAGGGTGTCTTTCCATCGCTTGAGGTCGAACCAGTCGAATCCCTCGCCCCAAAGCTCGATGCGGCGGTAGAGTTTCACCTCATTGAGCAGGTCGGCGCCGGTCTTGTTGCAGGCATACTGCGGGTCACGTCCGCTGGTCTTGTTCAGCGCCACGAGGGCAGCCTGTGCCGCAGTGTAGTTGCCCATCATGCATTGTGCCTCGGCTTCGATGAGCAGCATCTCCGACGAGCGGAAGAAGCACAAGTCAGCAATGCCTGGCTGCTCGTTGCAGCGCACCTTCCACTGCATGTAAGCATAGATTTGAGAACTGGGATTGATGTCAGGATGCTGGTCGCGGGCCTGTTGATCCAGTACTGAGCCTTGGGTAACCCTGCCGTTTGTCGTGTTGTAATCATTATCAGTCGGGTCGAGCCACCACTGCCTGCGTACGTCGGTGGCGGGAATCTGGTTAAAGAGCTCGCGGCTGATACACTTGGGATAGTTTCTCACATTTTGAGCGCTAGAGTTGTAGGCAATATAGGCATGGTAGCTGTAGTAGTAAAGCAAATCGCTGAATCCTCCCCAAATCCACTCACTGTTGTTGTTGCAGAAGCCGTCGCTCAGCAGCTCGTCATTGCTCATGAGCGGGTGTCCCTCGCGGGCTAGGGCGGCATAAGTTGCCGCGTTAGCCCAGTCGTTCTTGGTCAAGGCCGCACGAGCATAAATGGCGTATGCCACCTCAAGGTCGGGCAGGTTCCATCCGCTGGCGGGATGACAGAGTCCTGATGCCTTATAGAGTGCAATGGCCTCGTCGAGTTCGCTATATATCATTGCATAGGTCTCGGCGAGCGTCAACCGTTCGGGGGTGCCATTCGACAAGTCGAGGTCCAGCGGCAGTCCTGCAGCGGCACCATTTTCTGAGTCGACCCAGCGCTTGCAGTAGAGCTGCGACAGCATCAGGTAGGCGTAGGCGCGGAAAGTCATGGCCTCGGCCTTGATAAACTGTTTATAGTTGAGACCAGCATCAACGCGGTCAACATATTTCAACACATCGTTGGCTTCATTGACGAGGGTCTGGTAGTAGTGCCAGGGGTAATAAGTGTATCTGTAGTCAGCCATTTCGTGAATATCCTGATTGATCAGTGGATCCCAGTTAGGCAAGTTGACGAAGAAGTCCTGCCCAGGATAGTTACCATAGAACATCATGATGCCGCCCTCACCACTGAGGCCTTGGACCACCAAGTATTGGCTCATCATCACTTGTGCGCAGTCATTGATGGCCTGATACATGTCGGCCATGGTGGGGGTGTTGTCGAGTTTGCCGAGCATGATGTTGATAATCATGTTCACGTCCGAGATGTCGACCTCCCCGTCACCGGTTACATCGCAATACGATGCTTGTTCAATCTTGCCCAGCATCATGTTGATGACAATATTGATATCACTGATGTCGACGTCCCCGTCGGCATTGACATCGCCCTTTAGCACCAAGCGTGAGGCATGATTGGCGTTGGCTACTTGCGCCTGTGTGGCTGTGCTCGTCATCACCATCACGATGAGCAAGAGTAGGGTTGAAAAAAGATTCTTCATAATTCGGTTTTATTTGTTATTAATACTTGAGTCTAATTGATTTTGCCGCAAAGATAAACAAAAATTTACAATGCGAGAAATTTGTGGATTATAAAATTTGTACTGCATCTTCTTGGCATTGATGGGAAGCATCCCCTCATTAATGTACCAGAAAATGAGCGAATCTTCCACTTCACGGCTCACAAAAGACTGAAATCCCACGCAATAATCGTCCAAAACACGACGCAGTGCAGCCTTGTCATATAGCCGTAACAGCAAGTCTATCAGGTAGTTCTTGCCTAGCAGGTCGCGATCATGCGGCTGGGTTTGAGAAAAATAGTCCAAGGCAAAATTTTTTGTCTGCTGCTTTCGGGCGAGTGTCTTTTGACGTGTCAAAACAGAGGGTAGCCCCAGGCGAAGCTGCGGTGTTCCTCGGTCAGCGTGGTGCCGTCGGTGTAGGTTTCCATCTCTTTCTTTTTTATTTCTTTTTTATTTCTCTTTTGTGATTGTGTCAGCCATTTAATAAATAAAATAATACCCCATGGGGTCCTCGATGACAAAGTAGAAGTCGGGAGCGTTGCTGTGGCGGCTCACCGTGTGAGAGCATACAAACAGGCTCGACACCTTGGTGACGCTAAACACGTCGCAGGCCTTCTAGTAGAGCAAGGTGCCCAGGTGGCCCTTCATCGAGGTTGACTTTGGTGACAAAATTGTTGTGGAGTTTTGTCGGGAGATTGGATTTTTTTTGCTATATTTGCAGCGGAAAAACCCCTTATTCATTTCGACCGATGAAGAAAGTTTTATTGACTGTGATAATGACCGTACTGGTGTGCTGTGCGATGAGCGCGCAAGATGCCCCGGCGAAAGTGTATGACGAGACCCTGGACCCGATGACTCAGATTGA
>JAEEJI010000111.1 GCA_016281825.1 Muribaculaceae bacterium
CTGCCTGGCCACCACCGGCTCATGGCAGGAAGGTCTGCGCGTGTGCACCTCGTTCATCCAGGATCACCAGTACGACATCCTCGATGAGCGCATGGCCATCTTTGCCGAGAACAACCCCATCGGCTAAACGAATTTAGATGAGAAGTTAAGAAACTGTATTTTATTAAGTACACGCACATAGTAGCGGGAGCCAATACGGCTCCCGCTACTATTATAACAAATTTTGGGGGCAGTGTTTATTCCTCCTTAATGGGTGTAACAACCTCGGCGATGAAGTTGGCGACGCGACGCAGGGTGCCAAGTTGCTTCAGCATCTCTTCGGTGAGCTGCACTTCGAAGCGGTCTGCTATCTCTTGTTGCAGCAATTCCAATTGCATGGAATCCATCATAAGATCACGAACAAGGTCGCGGTCTTCTCTTAAAATGATGTGGCCTGTGACATTGGGATCAACATTGGGATCAAGTGGCCGCTGGCGACAATAATCCATGAGCGCTTCGAGAATCATGTCGGCAGCTTCCTGCTTATCGTTGGCCGCGATGGAGCGCAATTCTTCGGGCCCGACAAACAGATACCTGGGAGGTGGAGGCCCGTAAACCTCGGCAATCGACTGGTTAATGGAATCCTGACGTTGTGCCTTGTGAATGGACGGCGGCGGCCCATAAACTTTAGGTATATCACGCGGGTCGCGCCTGATTTGCTCCATGGCAAACAACTCGTCAAAATCAAATATATCGCCACCAATCGAGATAGCGTCGGCTGCGGTTAGCTCGACATCGTTGATTGGCGGTTGTGATGCCGGTGATCCAGAGATAATGCCTGGGGTGAGCCCAGCGGCAACCACAGCACTAACAGCAGTGATTGATTTTCTTCCTTTATTCTTCTTTTTCATCGTGTTATGAATTACTCCTCAATGGGTTTAACCACTTCAACAATGAATTTGGTAAGGCGATCCAATGTGTTGAGTCGCTTGAGCATGTCGTCCGAAATCTGAACATCATAGTTTTCCTCTATCTCATCACGTAGAATTTGCAGTTGCTCAAAATCCAACGTCAAGTCCTTGGTGAGGTCAGTATCAGGACCGATAGTGGCATCGGTAATATTAAACTTGCGGGTAATCCAATATGTGATGTCCTCTTGAATGTAGCCTATGGCTCTATCTTTACTGTCGGCGGCGATTTGGCGTAACTCTTCTGCTATTGACATTCGAAGCATAGATGGCGGCCCGTAAACAAGCTCTCTAGCCTCCATCGCACGGCGGATGGAATCCTCTCGCATCTTGGCACGTATGGCTGCTTGCCGTACATCGTCATCTTTTGCTATGGGAGGTGGAGGACCGTAAACGGTTTTTGGGTGCTGTTGTTCGGTAACGACTTGTTGCATGGCAAACAGCTCGTCAAAATCGAACACATCACCGCCAATCGAGACTGCGTCGGCGGCAGTGAACTCGACATCAGGTATAGGTGGCTGTGAGGCAGGAGCACTGGTGACAATGCCTGGTGTGAGGCCTGCAGCGACCACCGCACCTACAGCAGTGAGCGATTTTTTCCCTTTGTTTTTCTTTTTCATTGTGTTGTATTATTAAGTTTAATGTTCTTCAGTCGGTTATAGTGACATAACATCAAGTCACCATTTTCGTCGCGCAGGTGGAAGCCGTTGCCCTCGCAATAGCGGAAAGCTTCACAGTCACGACATGGACCACGCCGCATCCACTCGCGGTCGCGGTATGGCTCAAAACGGCTCTCCCAGACGTCCCAAAAGCGGTCGCGGTAGATATTTCCCTGGTTGTAATCGCTGCGGATACTCAGACACCCCGATATGGCACCATCGGCACGGATGCTTGCCACCGTCAGCCCGGCTTGGCAATTGAAGAAATAGTCGCGCACAAGCCCTTCATAGGCGCCCAGGTAGCCCTCGCAGGAATAACTCAGGTTGATCTTTCCCTCGCGGCGTGTGAGAACAATGAAATTGAGCAAGTCACGGAACTGTTCGTCGGTGAGCTGCAGACTATCGTCATCAGCAGCACGTCCCATGGGGATGATGGTAAAGCAGCGCCAGTGGGTGACGCCAGCCTCAATCAGTAGTTTCTTGAGCTCTTCCAGCCTGTTGATGTTGCGGCTGTTCACACAGGTAATCACGTCCCACGTTAGGTCGGGGATGGTCTGCACGGCTTCAACGGCTCGCATGGCGCGGTCGAAGCCCGTAGAGGAGTTGCGCAGCCAATTGTGGTCATCGCGGGTGCCGTCCACGTCAATGGCAAGGGTATTGATGCCCGCTTGGGCCATTTCATGGGCAACAGCGCGGTCAAGGGTGATACCATTGGTCACCAGTCCCCACATGAAGCCGCGTTCACGGATGGCACGCCCGCAGTCCATTAGGTCTGGACGTACCAGCGGCTCGCCGCCCACGGTGTTCACCAGCACCTGTCTGGGGTTGCAGTGTGCCGCCACATCGTCGAGCACGGGCAGGAAGTCGGCAAGCGGCATGTCGGGCACGGCAGACACCTTCAGGCAGTCGCTGCCGCAGTGCCGGCACGCCATGTTGCAGCGCAGGGTACATTCCCAAAACAGCTGCCGCAAGGGGTGCTTGCGTTTGAGCCGCTCCACGTGGTCATGTGTGGCCTCCAAGAATTGTTGTTGTAGCACATTCATGGGCCAATAATTCTATTGATATTCGCAAAGTTACTACAACATGTCCAGTTATGCAAGTGTGGGTGGCAAAAAACTGGAAAACTAGAACTCGAAGCCCAGGTTGATGTAGATCGAGACTTGCTTGGTGAAGTTGCTCCAGCTCAGCGAGCCGCCCAAGGGGCCGAGGATACTGTTATAGGCATAGCCGATCTGGGTGCCCCAGATGGGCTTGCCGTCAAAGATGTCGCCCAGTTTGTTGTTTTGTTGGGCGACGTGGCCCTTGACCATGATATAGTGCTCCTTGAACAGGCGCTGCTGCACCTTGAGGCCTGCCACAA
>JAEEJI010000112.1 GCA_016281825.1 Muribaculaceae bacterium
AGCCATTGCAGACTGACGTTCTCCCACGCCACAGCCGACAGCACCTCCTTGATGGTGTCCATCTTCGCTTGAATGCTCGGGTGACTTGCCTTTTCCTGGAGTTTCTCGGCAATTGTTTGAATGTGGTTGGCAGCCTTGTTGCCGTTGGTCTCGCCGTCAAGCAACGACAGCTGCACCGTCAGTGTCAGGACATCGAATTTCTTCGCGTTCTCGTCTTGTGTGTTTGTGGTCAGCAATGGCGCGATGACTGTGGTCAGCGTGTTCACGTCGACCTCTGAGATATACGGCCACGACTCGGGTTTCTTGAAGTGGATGACGTCAGCCCAATGCTCACGCACTTGAATGCGGCTCTCCGAGAGGCTGTCCACCTGTTCGCGCAGCAACTGCTTGATGTCGTCATGAAGACTCTTTGCAAACACGTCCTCCTGCCATTTTTGATGCTGCAAGTGGAAGGCAATGCGCGACCTGAGTGAGAAAATCCTTTCGGTCAGCGACGGAACGGTGATGGCTTTGTTGCCGTCGGGGTTCTTGTCGAAGAAATCGAAGTTCCCACACCAGTCGAAGATGTAGAAGAACTCCTTGTCTTTTCCTTGACCGAAAATGTCCTTCGACAAGCGTGTGCCGCGGCCAATCATCTGCATGAACTTTATCTTGCTCCTTAGTATCTTGAAGAAAACGAGGTTCAGCACGTCGGGCACATCGATGCCCGTGTCAAGCATATCAACGCTCACGGCAATCTGCGGGTTTCCGTCGCGTATCTCAAACTTGTCAATCAGGTCTTTGGCATAGGTGACATAGTTGTCAATCAAGACACAGAAGTCCGACGAATATTCGGGATAGAGTTGATAGAACCGCTCGACAATCATCTCGGCATGGCGGTGGTTGTAGGCAAAGATAATGCTCTTGCCGATGCGCTCGCCGCTCTGCACCTTCAAGCCGTTCTCCATCAGGTCTTGCAGCACG
Source organism: Muribaculaceae bacterium (assembly GCA_016281825.1). Taxonomy (GTDB): domain Bacteria; phylum Bacteroidota; class Bacteroidia; order Bacteroidales; family Muribaculaceae; genus Sodaliphilus. The sequence continues at coordinate 964 of JAEEJI010000112.1, forward strand.
CGATCGATAGTATTGAGGTTGAAGATATACTTGAAAATCTCGTCTTTGCCAATGTCGCGGGGATTCTTCTCGTCCAATGCATTTTTCAACTGCTCATAATCCCACACCTTCTCCATCTGCTCCTTTTCCTCTGCGCTCAGGTCGTTGTATTTCACGCCCTCTTTCAGGATGAGCGACCCGCGCTTGAAGCCCTTATAGTTGACCAAGTAGCCCTCGGCTACGGCATCTTCGAGTTCATAGGCATAGTTCGGCACTCCCTGTTCCATCTCGAAGGTCTCGTAGGTGCTTCGGTCCACCTCGTCACGTGGCGTGGCAGTCAAGCCAACAACAAGCGCATCGAAGTATTTCAGGATTGAGGCATACTTGCCAAAGATGGAGCGGTGTGCCTCGTCCACGATAATCAGGTCAAAGCGACCCACCGAAAACGCCTTCTCGTCCTTGTCGATGTAGTTAATCATCGTCTGATAGGTCGAGAACGTGATGCGGGCAGTGGTGTCGGGGTCTCGCTCCTCGCTCAGCACCGAGGTGGTCATGTGGGGAAGCAACTTCACGAAGTTCTTGTGGGCTTGCGACACGAGGGGGATGCGGTCGGCAAGGAACAGCACATTCTTCACCCAACCATTGCGCGTGAGCACATCCACCAGCGAAATAGATACCCTCGTCTTGCCTGTACCTGTCGCCATCACAAGCAGACCCTTGCGGTGCATCGTGTTGAAGTGTTCGCACACCGACTTTATCGCCATCTTCTGATAGTGGCGGTCGGTGATATTGTCCTTTACGCTGAAGTCGTTGATGTCGTGCCGACCGCGCTTCTGAATCAGCAGTTCCAACTCTGCCTCGGTATGAAAGCCGAAGAGTTGACGCGGGGGATAGCCGAGTCCGTCGATGCAGAAGGTCTGGAAGCCGTTGGAGTAGTAAATTACAGGACGGGTGCCGTATTTCTTTTCCAGGCAGTCGGCATAGAGTTCGGCTTGATGCTTGCCCTTGACGGGAGACGCGCTCGTTCTTTTGGCTTCAATGACGGCGAGGGGCAACCCATTGGCAGCAAAGAGCACATAGTCGCAGTAGCCTATGCCCTCGTTGTTGGGCATTCCTTCCACCTCGACCTCTATGCAAGCCTTCGAGGGTTGTATGGCACCCTCGGTGGAAAGCACATCCCATCCCGCCTCTTTCAGCATCAGGTCGATGTAGAGTTTGCGGGTCTCGGCCTCGCTGATGTCGATGGGCAGTTCCTCGACGGGCGTTTTGTCTTCAACAGCCTCTTTGGGCACTTCCTTAAAAATCGTAGGTTGTGGTGTCGCCTCAAGTGCTTTGGGTAAAGGAATTGGGGTGAAGTTTTGTTGATTATTAGGAACTAAAGTTTTATTAAAAGGAACAATCTCTTTAATAACCAATAGCTTCTGCAATATTGTCCCAACCACATTATAAATGTTGAGCAAACAAAAGAACGACTCACGCTTTGTGACCTTCTTGTTGTGAACTCCATTGTTGCCCACCTTGCGCACATAGTGCACTGCCATCATCACACGGTCGTTGCCAATAACCTCTCGGAACACCTCACCATCTACAAGCTCAACAATCGTTACTCGCTCGGGAACCTCTATACTTTTCATCCT
>JAEEJI010000113.1 GCA_016281825.1 Muribaculaceae bacterium
AGCCTGGCAAATTTGCCAGGCTGCATTGTGCATTGATTACCCCTTTCCGAGCATGATGTTGATGATCTTGTTCACGTCACTCACATCCACTTTGTTGTCATTGTTGACATCGGCGTTGCCCGGATACTGGCTCGCATTGGCCTTGCCGAGCATGATGTTGATGACGATGTTCACGTCACTTACATCCACCTTGCCGTCACCGTTGATGTCACCAAGGATGTTTTGTGGCTTGCTGATGACAACGGTCACATCATGAAGCATATAACCATCTGATCCCTTCATGATATAATTGTTGTTCTCGTCGAAATAGGCTCCAACGGGCTCTGTGACGGTCAGTCCATTACTCAGCACTGGCTTCACACCGCCAATGGGATAATTTCCGCCGGCGTGTAGCACCGTCTCGGTACCACTCATGTTCAAAATGGCTTTTTGGTAACCATTTCCACGGATTCCATAGAAGCCTGTAAAGGAAACATGCGCGCCACTCTGGATGGACAATGTCGCGTCATTCACTTTACAAGCGTCTTGCAAGTTGTTATAACTGCTACAATTGAGCGAGCCAGACCCATTGGTTCCTACGATATAGGTCTTGGCGTTCAGAATCATCGATTCCTTTCCGCCACCAGTATTTTGAGCCTTTAGGTTGTTGGTGCCATTGACGCGGATGGTCAGTTGATCAATGTTATTGATGAGGTTGTTCTGGGTCGTACTGGTGATGGTGGCATTGGTCAGCGTCAGAGTTTTGGTCGAAGGAATGTACCTCACTGTGCCGCTCACGCCATCGATGACTGTGAGGTCGTTGCAGTTGAACTCGTTCACTTGTGTGCCGTTAATCCACAGGTTGTAGGTCACCATGTCGTTCTCGTCAATATAGACTGGGGTGGTCGATGATGTCGCGCCATCGCTGCTCTGCAGGCGCAGGCATGCATCGCCGCTGGAGACGCTGATAGCCGATGTGGCTTTGTTGAATTTGGTGCCATCGAAGGTGTAGTACCAGAGGCTACTGCCTCCGTTGTAACTCACATAATTATAGTCGGCAGGGACACCCATCAAGTGGTTGTTGCTGTAAGTGGAGGGAGTTGCGCCTTGGGGCAGTGGCAAGAACTTGTAGATTTGTCCCACGGTGCCATTGAAAAGCATGGCAGTGCCATCGGCAATGGTTGCGGTGTTGGACAACTTACTGCGCATAACCGTTTGAGTGGACGCATTATAGGCAGGAACGGTGTAGAAGTCGCCTGTAGAGGGCAATTGGATGCCATTCTTGGCGGGAACCGATATAGCTGACCAAGCGGTGGTGGGCTTGAGGTAGGGCATCACATAGTCTCTCGATGAGCCATCGCTGGTCCATGTTTGGACACTGCGGGCAGTATTGTTGTACAGGCTCAGTGGTACATATATCAGAGCCTTATCTTGTTTGGGATGAATGAGTGTTATACCAAGCGTCGTTGTCGTCTGGCGATTCAAGAAGATGCTGGGAAGCTGACTACAGTCATAGAAAGCATAGTTGCCAATCTCGGTCACCGACTCGGGCACATTCACCTCATATTTTAACCCCGAGCAGCCGTAGAACGCCTTTCTGCCGATGCGCGTGATGGTGTTGGGAATGATGAGTTGTCTGAAGTTCTCACCTTGATGTTCCTCAAAGTTGTTACCACCAACACCGACGACTCCATAGAAGGTGGTGGCATCCATGCAACCTTCGCCAATCTCAACCATGGTGTAGTTGTCATACTCCACGTCACCGAAATAGCATTTCTCGGTGGTCCTGAAATCAGTAGAACTTTGACTAGCTATCGTGGCGTTGCCGTTGTGTACATATTTTGCAGTCTTCGAACTCGCATTGAGCACCGTCATGCGATAGGGGGTGGTCCACAGGTTAGATCCGCGGTAGAAGTCAAATGACCCGGCGCGCACCCAGGTGTCTTCGACAAACACCGCCTTGATGCCCGAGTCGCCACGGTAGCCACTCAGGTGCTCGTAGGGTACATACAGCAGATGGCCATCCCAGTCGTAGGCATTGCTGGCGTTGTAGTCGTTGCGGCGTTGCCAGTCGTCTCTCGTTGAGGTGAACACGCCGTATGGCACATTCAGGAAGATGGCATCGAGATGCCGCGCATACTTGAATGCGTTGGAGGCAATCGTTGTGACCGAGCTGGGGATAATCACAATGTTCTCGTTCACTGGCTCGTACAGCACATCGTTGTCGCCCACTCTAGATTGGTCGCTCATAAAGGCCTGAGCCCTGATGTACTTCACACCGTAGGGGATGACGATATAGCGGCAGTTGACCCACGACAACCCCATCATGGGAATCTCGGTGATTTTGTTCGATAGCTTCAGCGTGTCGAGCTGGCGAGCGTTGGCCAGGAAGCGGGCGCCAATCTTGGTCACCGTGTTGGGCATAATCACCTCCTTGACCGATGACCCGCGGAAGGCATCGTTGCCGATGGTGGTCAAGCGGTTGCCCAAACGGATGGTTGAAGCCTTGCAATTGAACAGCGACGAGTCGCCAAACTCCACTGGGTTGGGAATCCAGAATCCGCCCGTACAACCCGTCAAGCCCGCAAATGCCAGTGCGCCAATCTTCTTGATGCCCTTGCCGCCGTCAACCTCGGTAATTAGCGTCTGGTTGCGGAACACCTCGCGCTGCACCTCGGTGGTGATATAGGTTTTGCCGCGATGCGTGGTCGTGTTGGGGAAGGTGAGCGTGCCGTTGAAGTTGCCTGCCGCGCCGATGGTGGCACCCACCACGGTCAACTGCCCGTCAACCGCAGCACTCTGCACATTGGTGTCGGTATAGGGCGAGGCACTGCTCACGGTGTAGCGCAGCGTGTAGTCGACGTAGTTGCCCGAGGCAACCTTATTGTATGTAAAGTC
>JAEEJI010000007.1 GCA_016281825.1 Muribaculaceae bacterium
AATAGGAAATACTGTCTCATAGCCATGAATCACGTCCATACCGAAAATCAAGGGGATGCCCAGGCGGCTCTGTTTGACGGCCACCTCCTGCAACTGACGGATGCTCTTGACACCCTTCATGTTGAACAATCCGCCCACCTTACCGGCCTTAATCTGGTCCACGACATTTCCGCTGACGGCCGTACCAGTGATGATGTCGCCCGTGACGGGCAGGTTGAGCTGTCCGAGTTTCTCTTGCAGGGTCATCTGCGCCATGAGGTTGTCGACAAAGCGGTTCATCTGCGCGTGATCCACGCTCTGGGCGAAGGCAAAGCACAATGCACAATGCACGATGCATAATGTAATGAGTCTTTTCATTTTATAGTAGTTAAGTAGTTAGAGTAGTAAAAGGGAGTTAAGTAGAGTATCTTTAGTGCGTTGTTGTGAAGCCGAGTTTTTTGAGTCCTTGCTGCACCTCGGGGCAGCTCATGAACAGTCGCCACAGAAGCCCCGTGCGATAGTTCTCAATCATCGGTGCGATGGTGCACTGGTCAATGGCCAGATAATGCGGCAAGGTCCATCCAGAGACGGGGCTGAAGGCATCGTAGAAGCCATACTTTCCCCAGATGCTCTCGCCACGGGCATAGAACCCTTTAAGGGCCGCCATCGACTCGGTGGGCGTGTAGGGGAACGACGAGAGAGCCGCCGTTGGGGTGATGACCCCCAGATCCTGGCCGGGATAATGCGCCGCATAACCATTGGTGGAATAGCTCGCTGTGAGTCCCCAGCAGTCAGGGCCGTATCCGCGGTAGTTTTTGGGATTGTCGACGCAATACTTATAGTTGCTCAAGGCATGGTTGTACACCACGTTCCAGTAGTCGGCATACTGGTCGTTGAGTCCCCGCGGGTCGAGTCCAATCCAACTGTAGTGCGCCCAGAAGAGCGGTCCGCCCGTCTCCTCGGCTCCATTGTGTTTCAGTTCCAGCGGGCAGTCATAGGGGGCCGCGGTGCTCTTGATGCCTCCCGAGCGTGCCCAGCCCTTGTGGTAGCACACCTCGGGCACAGTGTGCGTGGGCGACGCTGCAGCGAGGATGTAGACAATCAGGCACTCGTTGTAGCCCTCAAGCGGGAAGTTCATCTCCCACTCATATTCTGGCGACCAGTGCCAGTATAGCACCTCCTGCCCCCCGCGTGTGTACCAGTCAAACTCCATGGCTTGCCACAGGGCGTTGATGCGCGCCACCAAGTCTTTCTCGGCTTGTGTGTCGCGGTTCAGGTATTGGCGGGCACAAAGCAAGCCTTGCATCAAGAAGCAGCTCTCAACCAGGTCACCGCCATTGTCTTTCTTGCCGAAGGGTTTCACCTTGCCTGTGGGGCCGTAGAGCCAATGCGGCCACACACCGTGGAAACGGTCGGCATTCTCAAGCCAACCGACGATGTGTGTGAGTCGCTCCACGCCCTGGTCACGGCTGATGAATCCACGATCCATGGCAGCAATCAGTCCGGCGATGCCAAATCCGCTGCCGCCCGTGGTAACCACATCCTGGTCGTTTTCGGGATACTGGCCATCGAGGTGGATGCGCTCGCGTGCGAGACCCGAGGTAGGTTCAGCGCCATCCCACATGTAGTTGAAGTGTACCTGCTGGATGTAGTCAAGCATCGCGTCGTCGCTGGGAAACGATGCCGGGCGTTCAGTTTCGGTCGTTTGTGGCTCGTCGGCAGGGGCTTTGGCGGTGCTCTTGCAGCCTGTGGTCGTCAGAGCAATGCACAATGCACAATGCACAACACATAATGTGAGTAATCTTTTCATACTATTGTTGAGTGATAAATTTCGTCAAGGGGCTGCGGCCAGTCTCGGCGAGGGCTTCGATGGCGAAGTGATAGTCAGTGCCCAGATCCAAGGCTCGCAGGTCATATTGCGTGTCACCGTTGACGGTGATGCAGTGGTATAGTTTGTCGGGCGCGGTTCCATAATAGATGTTGTAGCCATAGGCTCCATCGACCGGAGTCCAGGTAAGCATGGCGTTGCGCTGATCAGATTTGTCACGATTGACGGTGAATCGTTTCACCGCAGCGGGTCGCGGCCCTTCGGCATTTCCGAAGACGCGCCATCCGCTCAGGCAGAAATTACCGCCCGATGGCATGTGCAGGTTCTCAACACGCAAGTATCTCGTCGTCAGTGGCTCACGCAGTTCAATATAATCGTGCGGCACGTCGCGGTCATTGTCGCTCTTGTCTACAACCAAGGTCCAGCGCACGCCATCGTCGCTAGCCAGCACGCGGTACTGGTAGTAGATATCGTTGGCACGATTGTGCTGCACGGTGTGGTGGTCATAGAAGTTGAACTGCATGGCGCGTATCGTGCGCATGCCGCCCAGGTCCATCTGCACCCACTCGTCAGTACCGCCCGTTGCGGCTGCCCAGTAGGTGCGCATGTTCTCGTCGGTGATGCTTGCTGCGGTGAGCGTGCTGTCATTACTCGACACCGTCACTGATTTGCCGTAACTCAGCAGCATCCATCCCGTAAATCGGTCGCACGGATCACGCAGGTCGCGGTCGGCATTCCACGTGGGATAGTCGCCGAAAGCAGTGTTGGTATACATCACGCCATCGCTGTCGAAGGCCGTGGGATAAAGCCCTATGCGGCGCTCAAACTTATATTTCAACGAGAGCATACAGGTTCCCACATGCCAATAGTTGCCGTTCAGGTCGACGAAGGTACCGCCGTGCCCCACGCCCTGCACAAATCCGCCCGGCTTGTAACTCATGGGGTTGTGCTTCTGATAGGTGAACGGCCCTAGCGGGTTGTCACCCACATAGACGCCGTCGGCGTAGATTTTGAACTCAGTGCCCGGAGCACCATACTGGAAGTAATACTTGCCGTTATGCTTGGTCATGAAGGAGCCCTCCATGAAGGGTTTTAAGGTCACCTCATCGTCGTTGTTCATGCCAAATCGCTCCCAGCCATGCTGTTTAGGCTGGAGCAAGACCAAGTCATGAATCTTGCTGATGGGTGTGAAATCTTCTCGGCTGATTTGCACGCCCTTAACGGGATACTCGTTGCTAGAGCCGTAATATTCGTAGAGTTTGCCGTCATCATCGAGGAAAACGTATGGGTCCCAAGTAGGTAGGGTATTACGTTCGACTGCTCGGCGCCATCGGCCATTCTTGGGGTCTGTACTATACCAGATGGGCAGTCCCTCGTAGGTAGAGCCGGTATAATATAAAGTGTCTCCCACGACCCATGCCGCAGGCGCGCACTCGTCGTCATCGGCTGGATGGCGCTGGAACGATGCCTGGCAGAAGTCCCAGTCGCTGAGGTTGCGCGAGTAATGGAAACCGCCTTGGTTTGTTGAGAACAGGTAGTATTCTCCCTTGTAAGTCAGGCCCATAGGGTCGGCTGACGAGCGGAACGAGCCTCCGCGTCGGGTGTTGTAGTTCCAAGGCTCGTAATTGTAACTGATGTTAAGCGGATTGCAATAGGTACTTGTTTCGGTGTGGTGCGGGTCGTACCAACGCGTCGCCACCGCGGCACGGCGTGGCGCAGCAATACTGCCGCTAGTCTTATCGGTCATGACGATGTTGACCTCTCGATCGGTAGTGCGGCGTGTGACCACAGTCATCTCCTTACCCGGATAGTGCACACACAGCAGCGTGTCAGTGTCAACGCCCACCAGACTGAATCGCCCTTGAGCATCGGTGTTGCTATGGGCGGGGCTGTAGAGCCACATTACCGTCGCTCCCTGCAATGGTTGACCGGCTGCATCGATGACTACGCCCGTCACGTCATATTGTGTGACAACGGGAATGTAATAGTCACTCACCTGCCCCTTGATAACCTTGACCGAGTCGTTGCTGGCCTGTGCCGTGAGGGACAGTAACATCGCCACTAGGGTAAGAATGGGTTTCATTGTCAGTCGGTTTTAAAAAAAGGCGGGGTGATGTCTTGAGGATGTCACCCCGCCTTGCTATAGTGAAGAGCGTATGATTATTATTCGTCAATAGGGTCATTGGAGAGCGTGACCACGGTCTGCAGCTGCGACAGCGGCAGCGGATAGTAGCGGACACTCTCGTTCCAACCAGAAAGCTCTGTGGCAGCCTTGCCGGTGCGGCAAAGGTCGTTATAGCGCTCACCCCACTCGCACACCAGCTCCATGCGGCGCTCGTCCAGAATCTGGTCGACGGTCACATTGGTCAGTGTCGGCATCTGGGCGCGCGTGCGAACCAGGTTGAACGGCTGGTCGCCATTCTTGTTCTGGCGCACTTTGGCCTCGGCGTTGATGAGCAGCACCTCGGCATAGCGGAACACACGGATGTTGTTGTTCGAGCCATACTTCGTGCGGCCCGGTGTCAACTGGTTGGTCGGGGTATAGGCCTTGCCGTTCCAAGTGTTGGTGTTATTGACATTGCCCATAACATTGATGAAGTCACCGTCGCGGGTAGTCGTTCCTCCAACGAGTACTGAAGTCTCGAGACGGATGGTCTCACCACGGGCTTGAGCCCAGTTGATGAACTTGTCGGTGATACCAACAAAGTTCCAACCGCCCAAGTTGCCCGGTCCCTGGAAGACGAACCACTGGTCAGCGTCAACCATGTCGCCACTGCCCTGACCGAAGTCGGTGCACTGGCACTCAAGAAGGCTCTCGTTGCACAGCTTGCCAGGAATCTTGAACAAGTTGTAGAAGTCGGGATAGAGGCTGAACTTCTGGCTCGAAATGATGTCATTGGTCAGCGCCTCGGCTTCGGCCCACTCACCACGGTTCAA
>JAEEJI010000114.1 GCA_016281825.1 Muribaculaceae bacterium
CGTCATCACCACCTGATTCCGCTCAACGAGCAGGCACTGAACAAGGGTGCGAGCTTGATTAAGTAATCAAGCCCCTCTAAATCCCTCCTGAAGGGGGGACTTACAGAATTAATCCCCATCGCGTTTGTGGTGGGGATTTTTTGTGCCATTAGGGACGCGCCACTCTGTCGCCCCGATGGGGCTTAATAATGTAATCGCATCTTTTTCACAGGGGTTGCGCTACGCTCCACCCCTGCCTAGACCCTTCACGCTCCTAACGGAGCTTCATAGCATAGTTGACCAAAGCGGTCATTGTGCATTGTGCATTGATGAGATGCAAAGAGTGCCGACGCTCTTTTGTGCGCCGGCACCCTTACTCAAGGTTGTATGATAAACAAATGTGTGATGATTATTCGAGGCCACCGCCAGCCGGTGTGATAACACCGTCCTTAACGGCCTTGTTATAGTCAGTCTCACGGCTAGGAATCACGAAACGCCACTCATTCCTCTCATTGGGCTGGATAGTGATAGCCAGCGTAGCCAGGAAGTTGCCACCCTCGTTAGGATTGTGACGTACCATCGGGTCTTTCCAGCGCTTGAGGTCGAACCAGTCAAATCCCTCGCCCCAGAGCTCGATGCGGCGATAGAGCTTGATCTCGGTGAGCAAGTCAGCACCGGTCTTGGTGCAGCTGTACTGCGGGTCACGACCCGAAGTCTTGTTCAGTGCCACCAGTGCAGCTTGAGCCGCCGAAGCGTGGTTCTGCATATACTCGGCCTCGGCCTCGATGAGGTACATCTCGGACGAACGGTAGATGCACAGTTCACCCACACCCGGGGTGTCGTTGCAGCGCACCTTCCACTGCATGTAAGCATACACACTTGCGTTGCTCAGCAGGTCGGGCTTGGCAGCACGGGTATTCTTAGCCAATTGTGTGCTGTTGGCGGCCAGACCAGTCGAAGTGGTATAGGGATAAGTCTGCACATTGCCCTCATCGTCGACATAGGTCGGGTCGAGCCACCACTGCTTGCGCACGTCGGTAGCGGGAATCTGTTGGAACAGTTCCTTGCTGATGCACTTGGGATAGTTACGGACGTTACCTGCGTTAGAGTTGTAAGCGATATAAGCGTGGTAGCTGTAGTAGTACAGCGTCTGGTCGGTAGCGCTATATCCACCCCAAATCCACTCGCTGTTGTGAGTGCAGAAACCATTGCTCAACAATGCCGTGTTGCTCATCAGCGCATGTCCTTGGCGTGCAGCCTTGGCATGGGTAGCAGCGGTCGCATAGTCGCAACGAGCGAGAGCTGCACGAGCATAAACTGCGTGAGCCACTTCGAGGCTGGGCAGGAAGAACTCGTCAGCGGCACGATCCATACCCGATGCGGTGAACAGGCTGATGGCCTCATCGAGGTCGGCATAGACCTGTGCATAGGCATCCTTGAGCGAGGTCAGCGGGCAGTCACCCACCGACTCGTCGAGACGGAGCACCAGACCCGGGCTGTTTCCATTATCTGAATCAACCCAACGCTTGCAATAGAGTTGTGCCAACATTGCGAAAGCGTGTGCACGGTAAACCAGTGCCTGAGCTTTGTAGAACTGCTTCTCGGCATCGGGACCATTTGCTTCATCCACATGCAGGATGATTGAGTTGGCGTTGCTGATCAGCTTGTAATAATAGTACCAGGGATAGTAAGTATACTGGCTGGTAGGAGTGTCGTGGTTGTTCTGATTGATGAGCAGGGCCCAACCTGGGAGGTTGACATAGAAGTCAGCTCCGGGGTAGTTACCGAACCACATCATGATGCAGCCCTCACCACAAACACCCTGCGTGCCCAGGTACTGGTTCATCATCACGCGAGAGCAGCCATTGACGGCAATCTTCACGTTGTCGGTACTCTCAAATACGGTTGCAGTACCGGTCTCAGCTGTTGGTGCAGTGTCCAGGAAGTCACTTGAGCAAGAAGAGAGGCCCAAGGCAGCGACACCAGCAATCAGAAAATATTTGAACTTATTCATAATATACTATATTTAAAGAATTCAATAATATATACTGTTAACATTGATGTCACTCATCATTAGAAACCAAGCTTCACACCAAACGAATATACGCGCGGGGTTACCAGGTAGTCACCTACGTAACCGCTCCAGTTCTGCTGCGGGTTCATACCCTTGCGAGCGCTCTTGGTGTAGAGATTCTCAACGGTAGCGTTCAGCGAGATGTTGGTGAAGCCAATCTTGTTGAGGATTGTGCGCGGCAAGCGATAGCTCAAGCTGATGTTCTTGATAATGAAATAGTTCGACGAGGTGATGTAACGGCTCGACGTAGCGGTGTTATTACTGTTGTATGACGACCAAACTGCAGGCGTTCCATTCGCGTCGAGTCGGCTGGCGGGATAGTTGACATAGGAGTGACCGTAACTGTCAGCCTTGGTCAATGATTCCACGTTGTAGGTGGGTGCAGTGCCAGTCAAGTCTTTGACCCATGCGCTCTCCATGTCGGCATGGATAGCACTAGGAGTACCACCCATCGAGGTCAGGCCCTGGTAGGTGTAGTCGATACACTTGCCACCCAGCTGGAACGAGAAGATTCCGCTCAAAGTGAAGTCCTTGTACTCAAAGGTCGGCGTAAAGCTGCCATAGAACTTAGGCACTGCACTTCCGTGCCACTCACGCTTGCCATAGGTACCGGGCTTGTAGACGTAGGGCACACCATCGATGACGACATACTCACCCTCGGGAATTGCATCGCGATCGCCCACCAGTGCGTTGTAATCATCCTCGCTCATATTTTCCACATCTTTGCCCTGGAACAAGATGCCAGGCACATAGTAGTCGTGGTCGTTGAACGTGTAAAGCGACTGGCCGGTCATGTCATCAACACCCTTGTAAGTATAGGTGAAGAATGAGTACATGGGACGACCTTCGATATACTTGTAAGGCGAGCTCAACATACCTGCCTCATATTCGTCACGCTCTTCAGATACGCGATAGATTTCGGGCATCTTGGTGATCTTGTTCTTGAGGTAGGTCATATTCAAACCGAAATTGAAGCGGAAGTCCTTGGTCTTGACGATGTCGACATCGGCCGAGAACTCAAGACCGCGATTGACCATGTTACCCAGGTTGACCTGTACTTGCGACACGCCTGACGAAGTGCTGGTAGCGCCAGCCGACAGGGGCTGGTTCAAGTTAAAGATCAGGTCGTGCGACTCCTTGTTGAAGAACTCGATGCTGAAGTTCAGACGGTTGAACAGACGACCCTCGAGACCGACACTGAGGTTGCGCACCGACTCCCACGAGAGGTTTTCGTTGGTCAGCTGGCTCTTGACCAATGCTCCAGAGCCACCATTGACAGTGATGTCATATAATGCCATGTAGCTGTAGTAGTCGGCCGACAGGTCGTTACCAACCTCACCGTATGCAGCACGGAACTTCAAGCTGTTGATCCAGTCATACTGACGGATGAAGTCCTCGCGACTCAGAATCCAGCTGGCACCGATGCTGTAGAAGTTACCCCAACGGTGATCGGGATGGAAGCGCGACGAACCATCACGACGGAACGAGCCTTCGAATGCATACTTGTCATCGAGCACATAACGCAAGCGGCCCAAGTAGCTTTCCTTGCGATCGTTGTTCTCGTAGTCATAGAGGCTCTGGATGTCCGAGAAGTTAATCATGTCGACAAGTCCAGAAAGGGTCTCGTTGGCCTTATAACCATAGAGGTAGTTGTACTTGTAGTAGTAGGCCTCGTGACCGAGCAATGCCTCAAAGGCATGACGTTCAGCAAAGGTGTAGTTCCAGTTGATCAGCTCTTGCAACGTCCAGTTCTTGTAGCGGTACATCGAACGCTTGGTGCGCGCGTGGTTACCCATACCGTCACCGATAGTTGGGTTGTTGTAAGTACGGTTCTCGGTGTTACGGACATTCATGTCGCCCTTAACCGTGAGATCAAAACCATAAGGCAACACGAAGGTTGCATAGGCCTGCGAGTTCAAGGTGTTGCGGTAGGTCTTGTCCATATCCAATTCAGTTTCCCACATGTAGTGGCGACCTGGATACTGCGGACGGTTCATGGCGTAATCCACGCCATTGTAGCTCTGGTTGTCACCCGAGTCATACACGCGGTTGCCCTGCTCATCCAGCACATAAGCACCAGTAGCGCTATTCAAGTCGTGCAAGTGGATGGGATAGATGGGAGCCAGGTTACGGCAATAACCAAAGGCGTTCTTGTAACTACCCTCACTGTCGGTGTGGAAACGCGTCAACTGATGCGAACCAGCGACCGACAGACCCGTCTTGAACCACTTAACCGGCTCCAGATTAACCTTGGCACGGCCCGTCATACGTTCGAAGCCTGACTCCTTGGTATAACCATCCTCCTTGGTGTAACCAACACTGAAGAAGTAGTTGGCCTTCTGGTTGCCACCGTCACCGGTCATGGTGTAGTCCTGACGGAAACCGCTACGAATAGCAGCTTTGAACCAATCAAGGTCACCAGCAATGTCGCTCTTAATCTGGGCATCGTCACGCAGATAGATGCCTTTGAACAGGTTGGTAGCGTCCTGGTTGTAAATGTTATACTTCAGATAATCATTGATGATGCCTGCGTTAGCAGCCGCGATGGCCTCGTTCATCGACATCGTGTTCGTGCCAGTGTTGCCAGCATCATAGAGATCACGCGTGTAGCTCTGCATCATGGCGTTCATCCACTGACGATCGTTCATGCGGTCGTACTCGGGAATACCACGGTTGTAGGTACCGAGCATGGCTGAAGCATTGATGCGGATTTTGTCGTTACGTCCCTTCTTGGTGTTGATGAGGATAACGCCATTACCTGCACGACTACCATAGAGAGCTGCCGAGGTAGCGTCCTTGAGCACGGTGATGCTCTCGATATCGGCGCTGTTCAAGTCGCTGATGTTGCCACCAAAGGGCACGCCATCGATGACATACATCGGGGTGTTGCTACCATTGATAGATGCAAAACCACGGATACGGATTGAGGCATCCTCACCAGGCTGGCCATAGGTCGAGTTGACCACCAGACCCGTTGTAGTACCTTCGAGAGCCGAAGTGACGCTGGTCACGGGGCGTGTCTCAATTTGCTGAGAGGTAACCTGAGATACTGCACCCGTCAGCTCACTCTTCTTAGCCGTACCGTAAGCCACGACCACGACCTCGTCGAGGTCCTGTGCGTTACTGTTCAGCTGAACGAGCATTCCGTTCTCGGCCTTGACAGTCACAGGTGTCATACCGATGTAGGAAATGTTGAGCATACTGTTGGCATTGGGCACATTGATAGTGAAGCGGCCATCGAGGTCGGTGGCAGTTCCCGTCTTGGTGCCCACCACGGTGACCGTAGCACCGATGATAGGTTCATTGTCGCTCGCCTGCACAACCGTGCCGGTGATCGAAACCTGCGCAAATGCTGCTGCACATAGCATCAGAACACTTGCAAGCAGTACTGAGAATCTTTTCATACGCTTTTTGGTTTAGAGTTAATATTAGTTTGATAAATAGAAATTATGTTATAATTGTCAAATGTTCAAACAACATATATTAGGTTAGATATCTGTATTAAAAGGATATAGCAATGACATTTTTTGAGCATTTTTCATCTGATGTTGCATACAAATGCGACTACTACTTAGTTTGAGTTTATAAAAGTAGCACAAATCCTTTAAACATAATTAAGAATAGGCCAATGCTTATATAATATTAACCAAATTATATCATATATTTACACTTATTAACACTCTAGTCTAACAAAAAACACGCCAACAGCAATCCGCGCCAGACGTAAGCTTAGCGCGGATTATTCATTTTTTTGTTGAAAGGATTTAGGGGCTATTTCAGGGCCTCAAGAAGGGCGTCGGCGAGGAGCATGCCTTGGAGTTCGTAGCCTGACTCCAACTGGTGGAGATGGTCGCTGGGGTTCATCAGTCCGGCTGCGACCCACTTGCTGCTCGCTCCATATCCGCCCGCTACCTCGTAGAGGTCCCAGGTGGCGATTTTGTGTCGTCTGCCATAATCCAGGATGAGCTGCCGCACCTGATTGACCTTCTCGTTGGCCGCATAACTAGTAACGGTCTTGTAGACCGTTTTGTAGCGTGCTTTTTTCCGTTTTCCGCCCCCCACCTTGACTTGCTGCGCCACTTGACGTGATACGCGTTTCTGGCACTCCATGGGCGTGGTGAGCAGGAACTTGGCATTGGGGTTGTGTTTGCGAATGTCGGCGATGAGACGCGTGATGTAGTTCTCCGTTCCCGTGATGTTACCGAAGGCCTCATTGGTTCCCAGCGAGATAATCACCAGTTGGGGCTTCAGTACCTTGAGTTGCTCACCGAAGTCCGCCACCTTGCAATAGCTGCTGTAGGTGGCGCCATTGTTTCCTATGGAGTGAACCATCACACCACGCTTGTCGTTGTAGAGGATGGCACCATAGAAGTCGCTGGGGCAAGGCACACCCAGTGTGACGGTATCGGTGCTGCGCTTGAGCTGAAACTGCTGCGCCCAGGACGAGACTTCCTTGGCGAAGATCACATCGCCGTCGCTGCTGGCGGTCTCATAGCCGCCCTTGGGGGCATGGAGCAAGGTCACACGGGTGAACTTGTCGCTGGCGACCTTGGCCTTGATGTAAAGTTCGGTATAGGCAGTGTCAAAGCGCACCGCCACGCCCGTGAGTCCGATGTCGGTGGTCCAGTTTCGGCTCAGGATGCGTGAATAGTCCTTGACGCGCGTGCTCGACTTGAGGATGTAGTCGGTGGGTTCGTTGGTCTTTGCCAGATAGAAAGCGGGAATGAGTCCTCGTCCTCCGTTTCCCCACTTGTTCTGCATTCGCCGGCGTACCTGTGCGGTCATGATATCGGGCTGTATGTGGCTGTCGCCAATCTGAACCAGCTGGAACTTGCCGTCGTTCCACGACTTGGGCGATTTCAGTGCCTTTTTCAGTGAAGACCAGTTGTCCCCGTTCAGCACGATGCGGTTGGCCTCATTGTTGATGAAGTCAATCTCCTGCGCCGCCAGCGGCAATGCCAAGATGAGGAATATGAGAGAGAAAAGCAACTTTTTCATAGACCGGAAAAGCCCAAACTATCAACTATAAACTATCAACTATAAACTATCAACTTCTATGATTTCGTCGAGGGCGACGTACCATAGGTAGCCTTGGATGGGTTTCTTGCCCATGCTTGCTAGGCGACGCATGTAGCCAGCCACTTGGCCGGTGTGCCGCTCGAGGTTCTTCTCGCCGAACTTATAGTCGATGACCACCCAAGTTCCGTCGGGTCGCTGAATGACGCGGTCGGGGCGCTTTGTCTTGTTGGTGGTGTCATGTCCCACAGTGAGGTTTCGTTCGTTGTAGACGCGATTATCATCGCTGAACCAGTCGGCAGTGCGTGGGTCATCGAACATGCGGTCTATGACCGCGCGCACGCGCTCCAGCGGCCACTCGCGGTCATCGGCGCGGATGATGCCGCGATTCATGCAAAAGCCCCATGCGCGCTCCACGTCACGTCGATAGGCTATGCGGGACATCAGGTTGTGGAGGCGGTTGCCCGTGTTCTGCTTGTCGGTGAGATCCTCAGGCAGCCGCACACTGATGTGTGCGGCACCCGACGCCACTTTGTAGGGTGGCATATCTATCATAACCACCTCGTCGGTCTCCTTCTTGGGTTTGTCATCATCGACATTCCGTGGTTCTCCCCACTGGAAGCTGTTCTCGTCAAGCTGTCTGATTTTGGTTTCCGGCTCATTCTCGCCATTCCGCAAGATGGGCGCGAGTAGACTGCCAATCTCGCTTTCGGTTTGAATGAATAGATGCATCTCCTGCTTGGGTCGGGTGAATGCGACATAGGTCTTATCGACATTGTCGACCATCACATCCTGCTCATACTTGTCAACAAACTCTTGCAAGCAGAATCCTGCCTTTGCCAAACGCGTCACATCAGGCTGAGCCAGTGGCAACAAAGGTGGAATGAGGTCTTCGGGTATGGGCGTTTCGTGGTCAAATACAGTCAACGCGTTCTCATTCTTCAGCGTCTGGGTATCGAGCCAAAAGATTTTCCTTCCGTATCCACCCTCGCTCTTGATGTCCCAGTTGACGAATGGGATGAGCACACAGTCAAACTCCAGTCCCTTGGCTTTATGTATGGTCAATACGCTGACCGCATCTTCGCTGGCCGAGGCCGGCACTGTAAGTTTGTCACAGCGGGTGTCCCAGTAATTAAGGAACTCCCGCACTGTGCCGCCGCTGCGCTGTGTGGCGAAGTCGTTGACACAGTCCTGGAAGGCCAGCAAGTGCGCCGTCTCAATGGGAGCGCTCTCAGTCACGTTCATATAACGCCTGATGAGGTGTTCAACGATGTTGGTGAGTGTCATGAGTTCGGTGCGGCGGTCGGGCAAGAGGAGTTCCAAATCGTCGGCAAACGCATTCATCTGCTCCGTGTCGCTCAGCTTGCGTCTTTGTTTCGCCTGCTTGAAGCACTGTTGCAGCACCTGTCCGGGATTTTGTTTTTCGTCAGTGGCCATTCTTTCCATGAACATGCCCAAGACATGGTACAGATATTGCTCTCTCAGGCGATTGCCTGCGGTATTCTTTCTCTTGTCCTTCTCATTATCGGTATTGTCGGAGCGTCCGTCCTCGCCTTGCTCGTCATCCATGTGAAACTGAGTAAGGTCGATGAACCTGAGCAGACTCACGATGCGTCTGACGCTGGGCGATCGCGAGATGAGCATCGACTCGTCGCTGGCGATGGCTATTTGCCTCTCTGGTGCCACAGTCTTGTTGTACTCCATGATGGTAGCGACGATGGCGTTTCCTTCCTTGCGTCGGTTGACCAGAATGCCAATTTTCCCCCATTCAAACCGTTCATGCAGCTGCAGCAGGTATTGCGGGAGTTGTTCTAGCACGGCTTGCTTTTGCTCGTCGCTTTTCTCTTGCTTGTCCTTGGTGAGCAAGTGTGCCACGACCATGCCTTGTGGCGACTTCTTGTGCTTAAGCTGCTGGAAATCCTCCTTGAGTTGGTTGGGCATATAGGTGCGTTGCAGCACGTCCTTGTCGGCCCATTCTGGCAGTTGCAACAGCTTGTCGAAGAGCCAGTTGTTGAACTCAACGATTGCAGGGCAGCTGCGATAGTTGGTGTCGAGTGTCTGCTGGCGTAGGCCGTGATTCTCGGATGTGAAGTCCTCGCCAATTTTGTCGCGGAACAAACTGGGTTCGGCGTTGCGAAAGCGATAGATGGACTGCTTCGCATCCCCGATGAGCATGCACAGGTTCTCACCTTCGTTGTGCGAGAGAGCCTCCTCAAGCAGCGGCTTAAAGTTCTCGTACTGCTTGCGGCTGGTGTCCTGGAACTCGTCAATCATGAAGTGGTTGATCCATGTGCCTACGCGCTCGTAGAGGAAGGGCACACCGCTCTCTATCACGCGGGCGATGAGGTCGTTGGTGTCGCCAAGCAGCAGCTGGTTGGTGTCTCGGCTGTACTGCTTCAAGTTCTCGTCGATGCTGTTGATGAGCGCGAGCAGTCCCAAGTCGGACGGCAGCTTTGCGAGCAACTGCCACACATTGTAAGTCCATATTACCTCCCTGCGCCATGCCATAACATCGTCGATGAAGGCTTGTGGAGGCATGTACTTCTTGGTGAAAGAGTTTTTGACGAGCTTATCTTCGGTAAGGTCATCTACCGATTTGGGATATGCCTCGCCCCGCGCAATCGGATTGTCGGTTTTCTTCATATTCTCCACTAACCTGCCTTTGAATAAGCGCTCACAGTCCACTCCATGCTGGTTGACCAGCTGAGCCATACAAGATGCCAATGCGAGATAGCGTTGCTCATATTGCTTCGCCAACTCAATCACCCGCTTCTTGAATTCATTGACCCTTGAGAAGTCGGGCACGCGCTCACCGTCAACCTCTCGTGTGAGGTATTCGTTCAGCTGTGGCATGCGCTCGCGGAAGGACTCCATGGTCATGAGTTTTGCATAGTCCAGCAAACCTCCGTCATCCCTGAAGAAGTTCCAGTCCTTGCCTTCGGTGACCTGTTGTTTTATGTACTCCTTCACCCACCTCTCGACATCGGTAAGACTGCCGTTGTTTCGTCCAGCGGTTGCCCCGAGCGAAAGGAGGAAACCGTGGATGGCGGTCTGCAGAGCGAAATCCGAGTCAATTTGCACCTCATAATTGTAGTCGCGGTCCAGTTCGTGGGCAAAGTTTCGCATGATAGTCTGGAAGAACGAGTCGATGGTACTGACGTTGAAGGTGCCGTAGTCATAGAGTACTGCGGCAAGTGCCCGACGTGCGGCCTGCTGGACATTGTCGAGTGTGCCTGGCGCGAAGATGTGATTCTTGGCATCGTCCTTCTTGAAGTCTCGCATGAACTCACTCTCGATAGGGTTCGTTGCCAAGATATAAAGTTCGTCGATGATGCGCCGTTTCATCTCGGTTGTCGCCTTGTTGGTGAACGTGATGGCAAGTATATGGTTATGGTAACCATTCTGCTGGCGCAGGTGCAACAGTCCGTCGCTCCCGGTGGTGAAGATCAGGAGCATGATATAACGCTTGGCGAGGGTGTAGGTTTTTCCCGAGCCAGCC
This sequence comes from Muribaculaceae bacterium, assembly GCA_016281825.1. Taxonomy (GTDB): domain Bacteria; phylum Bacteroidota; class Bacteroidia; order Bacteroidales; family Muribaculaceae; genus Sodaliphilus. Next base: position 10,569 of record JAEEJI010000114.1, read on the forward strand.
GATGCGCTGATTTGTAGTAGTCCAGTGTGCACTTATTTAATTGAGAATTGAGAATGGAGAATGGAGAATTTTATTTTACGATGAAGCCTTTTTTGCGTAGGAGTTGCATAATGCGGTCGCGGTGGTCACCCTGGATGAGGATTTCGCCACCTCGGGCCGAGCCACCGACACCGAGTTGCTGTTTGAGTTGGCTAGCGAGCGCCTTGAGTGCTTCGTCGTCGCACTTGAGGTCGACAATGATAGTGGCGACCTTGCCCGCCCTACCCTTTCGTTCGATGATGACATGCACGACGTCTTTGCCTTGCTGCTGCATCGCATCGCCGCGCGGTACATTGTCTTGCGCCGCACGTTCAGCGGCTATTTCTTCGCTTGTGGGCACGTCAATACCAAATGCTGCGCCCAGTTGATCTTTCCAGTCCACTTTTTCCGGGGGTTTCGCTGCGCTCCACCCTCGATTACTCAGATGGTCGTTTCAGCGACTTTGTTTGTTTACTTGTTTGCTTTTTTGAGAGGAGTGCAAAGTTACTGCTTTTTTGTGAGATTTGAGTGTGTTTGGCACAGAAATTGCAGATGTAAGACAAAAAAATCGGAAAAGCATTGTGCAGTTCAAAAATTAGTAGTACTTTTGCAGACCGTTTAGAACTATTTTAATTAATAACTCTTTTTATTATTTGCTTTAGAACTATGGCATACGTAATTTCTGACAGCTGCGTGGCATGTGGAACTTGCCAGGGTGTTTGCCCGACCGGCGCAATCAACGAAGGTGACATCTATCAGATTGATCCCGATGTGTGCATCGACTGCGGTACTTGCGCAGACGCTTGCCCGACTGGCGCTATCGCTCCCGGAGAGTAATCTCACTCAGCACAACGGAAAAAGCGTTGCACTCCCCCTCTGGGGAATGCAACGCTTCGTTTTCCTATTGAGTCATATTCAGAAGAGTCGCTTGATGCCTAAGGTCGTGATAGCTTGGGTTTCATGACTGACAAGCATGTAGCGGAACTCCCCGATGAGCGACCATTGCCTTCCGAGCGTCAACTCAGCTCCGCCTCCCAGATTCATTCCCCATCGGCTATGGTCGGGTCCCACATAGCCCCAGTGGCTGTAGGTCACCCCTGCGAAGGGATATAGGTACAAACGCGACATCATAGGCATCACATAGTGCACGTTGACATTGAGCTGCAACGTTGTCACGTCGTCACTTTGGGCAAAATAAACCATCTCTGGCTCAAGGCGCCATGGTCCAAAGACATCGAGGCACAACTTCGCGCCGAAGCCGTGCTGCTGGTACTCGGAGGCGAAATTGTAGGTGGCAGCCACTCCCATGGGCAGGCGAGCGTTGAGCTGCAACGCCGCCATCAGGCACAGTGCCAACACTGCAAGGTGTTTCAAGCTAGGACGCATCTTCTTGGTTTTGGGGTTCAACCTTTTCTTTCGGGATGCGCACTTTCATTTCGTCGAAACCATATCCATAGACTCCGTTGACATTGGTCTTGGTGATAAATGCCTTGGGGTCAACCATTTTGATGATACGCGAGATGTTAACGCTCTCAAACTTGCGGCAGATAACCATCAACACCTTGACATGATGCTGTGTATACCATCCTATTCCGTCCAGTACGGTGCATCCGCGGTGGGTGTCGGTGGTGATGGCATTGGCAATCGCCTCCCACTTTTCGCTGAAAATCATGAACTGCACCGCTTGGCGGTTATTGTTGATGACCATGTCGGAAACCAACGACACGATGATCATGATGATAAGACCATAAACGATTTTCTCGGGCGACTGGAAGATAAGGTAGCTCGACGAGATGATGCCCACATCGCAGTAGAGCATCATTCGCCCAAACGACACATTGCTACGTTTTGTCGCCATTGCCGCGATGATGTCCGTTCCACCACTGCTGCCGTTATGCGAGAAGACGATGCCCAGCCCCATCCCACAGAGGATACCACCGATGATGACATTCATGAAGGGCTGTTGCTGAACCAACGGCTCGTAGCTCCATGGAGTCATCAGAGCGATGAAGACACTTGAGAGGGTCGCTCCAAAGATAGTGCGCAAGACAAACTGTTTTCCTACTATGCGGTATGCAAGGACGAGCAAGATGATGTTGATGACATAGTTGACCACCGCGACATTCCATCCAAATGCAAATCGCGCCAACGAC
>JAEEJI010000115.1 GCA_016281825.1 Muribaculaceae bacterium
CACCGACTCACCGCCACACTGGCTGGATATAACGACGGGGTGATGGACTTCAACGTCCAAAACGACACCACCGTCACATTGCAACTTACCGAGGAGAACACAGTGCCCTTCTCGCTGCAGACGACTATCGCCCACAATGCCGTCACGGGACTGAATGATGTCACCTTGACATGGAACAAGGAAGCACCTGTCTTCTACGACTCCTTTGAGGACTACGAAGCCTTCTCCATACAGTTCGGCGCATGGACGGGAATCGATGCCGACGGACTCACCACCGCGCCCCTTGTGGGCGACTACATGAATCGCGGTGTCATGCAGTATGCACAGATTATGAACCCCATGGTCGTCGTGCCCGCGTGGTGGTACGACTATCCCATCCTGAGGCCCTACAGCGGCATGCAGTATGTGGGATTCACCAGGACATATAGTGGAGCCGCCAACGATGACTGGCTCATTTCGCCCGTAGTGACACCGGGCAACAAGAACGTGCTCGCGTTTATGGCCAAGGCTGCCGATGTGTACAGGGAGAAATTCCAGGTCTTTGTCACCGAGAAACTTGACAACCCTGTGCAGGCCGACTTCACCATGATTAACCCAGGCAACTATGAGACGGCCGACTACACCGGATGGCGCGAGTACTGTTACGACCTGAGCGAATATGCCGGCAAGCCCATCAAGTTTGCCATACGATATATCGGCGAGGCCCAGATGAGCGGCGCTTTCATGCTCATGGTAGATGATGTGTATGTGGGGCAGGACCAGAGCATCTTCCGCGCACGCCGTCACGCCGAGCGCGCCTGGCGCGTGCCACTGAAATCGCCACAGAACCCCAACGAGACCTTCCGCGTCTTCCTCAACGGCACCCAAGTGGGCACGACCGACGGCTATGAGTACACCTTCCATGACCTCAATGCCGGTACCTACACACTGGGTGTGCAGGCCGTCTACGCCTCCAGCGAGACCGAGATAGTCACAACCACTGTTACACTACTCAACACCAACGGACGTGTGACGGCAAACGTGTCGACTAATAATGGGCAGTCACTCAACGGACAGACCGTTGAACTGACCGAACGTACCACTTTGGCCATCTATAGTGCGGTCATCGAAGGTGGGCAGGCGGTGTTCCCGTCCATTCCATACGGCGAATACCTCGTGGGTGTCACCGCAGAGCATTACCAGGTGTATGACGGCGAACTCACCGTCAGTGGCGACTGCACAATCGACATCCTGGTCAAGGAAATCATCGTAGACCCATATAACATCACCACCGATGCCGACTCACTCAACAATGTCGTGGTACGTTGGAACCAGAACATTTCGTTCAATGACTCGTTTGAGGATTACCCTGACTTCGCCACCCTTGCTTTTGGCGACTGGCGCACCTATGACTTTGACCAGCACCCGGTTTATCCTATCGCCTTGGGCTCGCTGACCAATATCATCTCGTTCCCGGGTTCGGGCACGGCAAACGCGCCGACGGCCATTCCGCCGATGGTGTTTAATCCGTGGCAGACCACGCCGCCCATGTTGCCCACCGACCCCGCCATTCAGGCCACGACGGGCGACAAGACCATTGTATTCTTCTCGGCACAGATGAACGGCTCTAACAAGTGGCTCATCTCGCCCGAGGTGACCATCCGTGATAATTTCGTGTGTCGCTTCAATGCCAAGGCCTACTCCGACTATCCCGAGTCGATGGAGGTGTGTGTCTTCACCGAGGGCGCCAACCCTGAGACCGACGATTATACTCCCGTGAGCAGCATAGATCCTGTCTCAGCGGGGCAGTGGCTCACCTATGAGACCGACCTTACTGACTATGTGGGCCAGACGGTACGCATCGGAGTGCATTATATGTCATTTGACGCTTTCTTCGTCCAGCTGGATGACTTCTATGTCGGCAATGGTGAGGACGAGGGTTCGACCATTGACGTGGGTTATATCGACCACTATGAGGTCTACCTCGACGGTGTGCTCAAGGGCAGTGCCACCGAGCCGCATTTCACCCTGCCGCGCCTTGCAGGCGGTGAGCACACGGTAGGCATCAAGGCCATCTATGCCAGCGGAGCATCGCAGCTTGTCGAGTACACCTTCACCCTGCCGCTGGTCGCACTGCTGGGCGACGTGACGGGTGATGGCAACGTCGACATCGCCGATGTCAATGCCATCATCAATGTGATGCTTGGGAAAGGCGGCCTCACCCCCGGCCCCTCTCCGGGTGGAGAGGGGAGTCCTGCGGATGTTAACAATGATGGTCAAGTCGACATCGCCGACGTCAACGCAGTCATCAACATCATGCTCGGAAAATAATTCAAGGCATAGTGCACAATGCACAATGCATAATGAGTTTCGCGGTTAAATTAGACATAAGGAAAAACAATGTAGGGATGCGCCTTCAGGCACATCCGCCAGCGACAAATATATAACGCGCTATCGCGCGGAAATCCAACAAAATCAAATTCAAAATCAAACAAAAAATTTATTGTAAGATTTTGTTTCAGATTCTGAAAGATTTCCGCCCGCAGGGCGCAAAAAAAACAGCAATGTAGGGACGCAGCCCCAGCCACGTCCGCGAGCACTTCGTGGTTCTCGCGAAGCGATAAAAATTGAAGCACTATAGGAGGAACCATGCCTCCCCCTCTTTAGGGGGGACCAATGGTGCGAGCCGAACACAATGCCAAGCTCACTTGAGCATTGTTGAGGCGATGCCCATTGATGCCGAAAGAGTGAGTGGGGCGGAAAACAATTGTTTGAGTATTTCGGGTGAGCGCAGGGTGCCCAGTGTGGAGTGGTGCAGCTTGTAGTAGGTCAGCATCACCTCCAGCACTTGGTTCCGTTCGGTGTGGTTGAAGCGGAACAGATGCATGTTGGCAAACGTCATGCGCGACAGCAGCCTGATCACGCGCGCCTCGTCGGGGCGTAGCCAGTGGCTGCCGCCCGTCGGGGTGGGGTGGAACACGCCCTCTTGCATGTCAAACCACCAGCCTTCGTGCCAGGTGCTCGTGTCTGGTTGGATGCCGATGAGG
>JAEEJI010000116.1 GCA_016281825.1 Muribaculaceae bacterium
ATTGCGCACGGCAGAAGGTGAAATCGCCTTTGGAGATGGTAACGGTACGAATTTGACCAGCAAAGTCGTAGAGTCCGCCGAACAGGTAGGCGTGAATCTGCTGCAAACCGCTGGTGGTGCCTATCTCCACACTCTCCATCAAACCGCTCTCCCACAAGGCATAAGCCTTCTCACGGCTTTTGCCGTCGATGCTCTCGCTGTCGCTAGCAAACCAATGGACGAAGCGAGTGGCACGAGTGTTGGGGATGTTCTGCGCCAGCAACATCACGCCGCGATAATCAAGCACATCGGTCAAGCGACATTTGCCGTCGGGAGCAAGGAGTTTCAACTGGTTAGTGACACTAACCACTTCGCTGCCCTGACGGCGTAGCTTAGTCTTAAGGTACTTCCAGTAGTTGCGGGTACGGGTGTAATCGTCTTGGGCGTTAATAGCGGCAATGATGTCAAGCACCGAGAACCACCACTTGTTGTTCTCGTCGTCCCACATGGCCCGCACCTCGCGGTCATCGTAGAAGCGGATGGAAATCTTTGCCATTGGAGTTTACTTTTGTTGAAGTAGGTTGACTGCCGCAAAACCTATTCGGCACGGCAAAGTTAGTAAAAATAATTGAGAACTTTTTTAATTGAGAATGGAAAATTGAGAATTGATTTTTAGCTTTGGCTATGATGTTCTTAAACTTTGTTAATGGGAGTTTACTTTTGGGGGTGGTTTACGTTCTTAATGAAAAGAGTACTGAGAACTGGATGGAGCAATGCGAATTTGAGCGAAATGCCCCGGTGTGGCGTGAGCTGGCCTACAATACGGGGCTGGCGCATGGCGCGGACCCGGACGAGGCGGAGGATGTCGCTCAAGACACGTTGCTCAAACTGTGGGCGCTGCGGGACGAACTGGACCGGTATCAGTCGCTGACGGGACTGACGCGGGTGATAGCACGCAACCTGACGATAGACCTGCACCGCAACCGACGCACCATCCGCCTTGACGCGACCTTCAGCGACTTGTCGGTTTCTGACAGATTTGCCGACAGCGACATCATCAGCCGTGAGGAGGAAAGGCTGATCAACAGACGGTTGTCACAGTTGCCACCACGGCAACATCAGGTGCTGGTGATGCGACAGGTGGAGCACCGCAGCTACGAGGAGATTGCTGCCTTGCTGGGCATCGAGGTGAGTTCGGCGAAGGTGCTGCTGTCAAGAGCGAGACGATGGTTGCTTGAGCAATATCAGGCCCCATGTCCCCCTAAATCCCCCTGAAGGGGGACTTAAAATCGCTCCCCCTTTAGGGGGCTGGGGGGACAGGATTTGCAAAGTAACTTGCTTTTAGATAATGAAGGATGAACGGTTACATATTGAGGAACTGCTGGAGCGGTTTATGGAGGGCGAGACATCGCTGGATGAGGAGCGTGAACTGGGCGACTGGTTCCGCACCCATGAGGTAGACGATGATCTGAAGCCTTACCAGCGGATGTTCGCGGCCTTTGACGAGGGTCTGCCCTACCCGTCTGTCGCAGCTCCTCGCCGTCGCGTGGTGTGGTGGCACTGGGCCGCCGCCGCTGTCATTGCGGGGTTGCTGGTCATGGGCGGCATACGTCTGGCGACACGGCATACCACACCCGTCGAACAACCGCCTCTAATTGCAAAAGACGAGCCGAAACCAAGCGCAGATTCCATCAAAGAAGAGACAGCCGTCAAGCCCATACTTGTCAAAAACGAGCAAGTAGCCGAGGTGCACGTTGCCCAGGCTGTTCCTGTTGCCAAAAAGGTGTCGAAGCCGCAAGTTCGAGTGCAGCAGACACCCCGTCAGGACAGCATCGAAGTGACCCGCACCGAGGGCGAGTTGGAGCTTGCCGAGAGCGAGTATCTGGCGGAGCAACAGGAGCTGGAACGGCAGCTGCAGGAACTGCGGCAACAACGGGCGGCAAGGCAGAGCGGGTGGCACTACACGACGCTGCCGTGCGAATAATGAGCCCCCCTCAGTCCCCCCTAAAGGGGGAAAGCTCAGAGATGGTGTTGAGCCCCTATGAAGAGGGGGGACTTATTAAGTGGCAGTAGCATTCTTAATTCTAAATTGCCAAAGGTTCTTAATTCTAAATTCTTAATTCTTAATTATATTAGCAATGAAGAAGACATTATTAATGATGGTGATGGCGGTGATGGCCGTCACGGCAATGGCACAGACTCATGTAGTGCGTGCTTACGAGGCACTGAAGCAGAGCGGTTGCGCTTCGATCGAGCGCTCCAACAACAGTTGGTCGGAGGGCAAATGCGACGGTCAGCTCGAGATTTGCCGGTTTGAGACAACCAACACCTCTTCAAGGCGCTTGGTTGAGAATCTGCTTGACGCCTTTGAGACCGACAGTGAGGATGCCTACAGCTATGTGAATCACCGGGCGGGCGATGAACGTCAGCGCTACTCCATCTACTACGACCCCAACAACAGTGAGGTTGTGGGCAATGACAAGTCAATGAACTACAAGCTGCTTAGCGTGATGGACCCGGACGACGATGGCGACACGATGCGTTATTGCTATGTGGTGGAGTGGCAGGAAGATGACGAGGGGCAACTCAACGGCCGCGCGCTGAAGACCTATGCTCCTAAACCCAGGTCAAGCAACAAGTTGTTTGCCAAGCGCGACGGTGGCCCGCTGACCATCAACATCGGCGGCGACACCACGATTGTTGTCGACCTAGACAGTCTGATCGACTTGTCGGGGCTGAGCAAGCTGAAAGACCTGAAAGAGCTGAAAGGCCTGGAGAAACTGAAGGAACTTGACGGGCTGGAGATACTGGGCAAACTGGGTACCCTTGATGGCCTGGAGGAATTGAAAGACCGCATCATCGTGTTGTCGGGAGATGACAAGGATGTGCCTACCGACGACGTGGAGTGGCTCACCTCGTTCAACCACTACCGCAACGCGTTCAAGCGCGCTTGCGAGCGCGAGAGCAGCACGGCAGTCTCTTATGCGACCTCGATTCTGAAGTTGTGCAAGAGCGCCAAGCAGGCCAAACTGACCGAAGGCGAACTGAACCTGTGCCGCAAGAGCCTCAAGGAGATGAAGAAGATGACCAAGGACAGTTTTGTCAAGGGTCTGCTTGACGAGGCGATCAAGACCCTTTAGCTCGCGGAGCGAACGTGAGTAATTTGCGAATTCTCGAATTTTCGAACATTCGATTTAGAGTTTTTTTCTTGTTCAACAATGGCGTTTTGCCCCATTTTTCCAGGAAAGATGGGGCAAAATTTGTGTATTTAGAAATAAGGTAGTATCTTTGTGGCTTTTAGTGGCATGCACCATGCGTAACTGAGATTGATTCTTATACACTTAACAAAATAAACCTTTATGAAATTAGCGAAAGTATCTATTATGTTAGCAACCGTGGCCCTGCTGAGCGCGGGGTGCAGCGAACAGGGTGGCAGCTCGAAGTTGATCGAGAAGCCGCAAGTGACTGTCGAGAACGGCGAGTATACGCCCGAGGTGCTGAACGCCTTTGGCCGCGTGAGTGACATCCAGGTGTCTCCCGACGGCAAGAAGGTGCTCTATGGCATCACTTACATGAGCGTGGAGGAGAACAAGGGTAACCGCGAGCTGTGGGTGATGGACATTGACGGCCAGAATGCCAAGCAGTTGACCAAGACTGTGAACAGCGAGTCGAATGCTGTGTGGATGGACGGCGGCAATAAGATTGCCTTTGTCTACAAGGATGACAAAGAGGGCGCCGTACCGCAGATGTGGGTGATGAACGCCGACGGCGGTGGCCGTAAGTGCGTCAGTGAGATGGAGAACGGTATCGAGGGCTTCGTGCTGTCGCCCGACGAGAAGAGCGTGGTGCTCATCTCGACGGTGAAGTATGGCAAGACCGCTCAAGACCACCATCCCGACCTGGACAAGACCAAAGCACGCATCATCGACGACCTGATGTACAAGCACTGGAACGAGTGGGTGACCGAAATCCCCCACCCCTTCGTGGGCTCGTTTGACGGCTCGAAGGTCAGTGACCTGAAGGACCTGCTCGAGGGCACGCAGTTTGAGTCTCCGATGCGTCCTTGGGGCGGCGTGGAGCAATTGGCTTGGATGCCCGACTCGAAGAGCGTGATCTACGTCTGCCGCAAGAAGGTGGGCAAGGAATATGCCATCTCGACCAACAGCGACCTGTATCGTTACACGCTGGCTGACGGCAAGACCGAGAACCTGACCGAGGGCATGATGGGCTATGACAACAACCCCGTCGTGAGCAAGAGCGGAAAGATTGCTTGGCTGTCGATGGAGCATGACGGCTACGAGGCCGACAAGAACCGCATCTTCATGATGGACGCCGACGGCGGCAACAAGGTTGACCTGAGCGCCAACTGGGACTACAGTGTTGACGCACTGTTCTGGTCGCCCGACGAGAAGTATCTCTACTTCATCTGCCCGTTCCAGGGCACGATGCCTATCTTCCGCATGGATGTCGCCACCCAGCAGATTGACACCATCGCCGCTGGGCAGTATGACTATGACTGCATCGCCTTCGCCGGCGACCAGTTCGTGACCCTGCGCCACAGCTATCTCGAGCCCAATGAGGTGTTCACCTTCAAGCAGGGCGAGGAGCCCAAGCAGGTGACGCACGTCAACGACGAGTTACTGGCTCAGTTGGGCAAGGTTGAGTGCCGCAAGGTGATGGTTCCCACCACCGACGGCAAACAGATGACCACGTGGGTGCTGTTGCCCCCCAACTTCGACGAGTCGAAGAAGTACCCTGCCCTGCTGTTCTGCGAGGGCGGTCCTCAGTCTCCGGTAAGCCAGTTCTGGAGCTACCGTTGGAACCTGCGCATCATGGCCAACCACGGCTATGTGGTGATTGCTCCCAACCGCCGCGGCCTGCCGGGCTTCGGCACCGAGTGGAACGACCAGATTGCTGGTGACTATGGAGGTCAGAACATGAAGGACTACCTGAGCGCAGTCGACTTCATGAAGAAAGAGCCGTGGATTGACGGTGAGCACATCGGTGCCACTGGCGCCAGCTATGGCGGTTTCTCGGTCTACTGGCTGGCAGGCAACCACCAGAAGCGCTTTGCCGCTTTCCTGTCACACGCCGGTATCTTCAACCTGATGGGCCAGTACCTCGAGACCGAGGAGCTGTGGTTCGTCAATTGGGACCTTGGCGGTCCGTACTGGGACAAGGGCAATGCCACGGCTCAGAAGAGCTACACCGTGGGCAACCCCGCCAGCTATGTCCAGAACTGGGACACCCCCATCATGTGCACGACGGGTGACAACGACTTCCGCATCGTCTACACGCAGACCATGCAGGCGTTCAACGCCGCCAAGCTGCTTGGCCTGCCTGCACGTATGGTGCTGTTCCCCGACGAGGACCACTGGTGCCAGAAGCCTCAGAACAGCGTGTTGTGGCAGCGTGAGTTCTTCAACTGGTTCGACAGTTGGCTGATGCCCGAGAGCGAGGCCTTCAAGGCCCGTGTCGCTGCCGAGGCTGGTGAGACCCAGCCCGCCGACAGCACTGCTACGAAGTAACGACTTGTCGCCACGAGACAACAAAGGGGTCGCAAATCTGCGACCCCTTTGTTTTTGGCATTCGTCCGAAAAAATGTAACTTTGCAGCAAATATTCGTCCAAAAAAATGTCAAGTTCTGCTTGTTATTCGTCCGAAAAAATGTAACTTTGCAGCAAGTATTCGTCCAAATAATCCCCAACCTTATGAGAGCACTTGTTATTTTGTTCGCGTTATTCAGTTTGTCGGTCTTTGGCAATCCGTTGGAATTGTCGGAGCCTTTTACCGACTTAAGTACTGACACGATTGTAGCCGACTCGTTGCATCAAGAGGGCTATGACGACTACCGCATGTTTGGACGTAGTGCCTTCCACGACGACTTGACGCCACATTTCACCTTGTTTGTAGGTGGCGTGTTCGGCGGATTCGGACCCGGCATGGGCAATCATGGCTCGTCCTACGAATTTGGGTTGCTTAACCTGATTGGTGTGGCCTACTATACCTCGCATAACAACCAACGAATCTCACTGGGTCTCGGTGTGATGAAAAAGAGCATCAACTGCGGCGACGACAACTTCCTATTACACCATGATGACGATGCTGCGACCATTAAAGACTACCCCGAGGGCAGTATGTCGTGCAGTTCGAAAATCAATATGTCCAGCTTAGTCATGCCACTGTTCTACCGTCAACGCCTGTACAAGCGACTCAACATCTATGGCGGTCCCCTTGTGCGTTGCAACATGCGCTGCACTGCCAAGACGAAGTATCAACTCCTTGACGAGCAGGTGGATGAGAAATGGAAAATTTCAAACCTGCGTAGCCTCAACGTTGACTTGATGGCAGGAATAGACTGTTTCTGGTTCGGCATATATGTCAAGTACAGCCCGATGAGCGACATCAAAAATTGCCCTCATTTCAACAACACACTAACCTTCGGCGGCACGATTGCGTTCTAGAAAATAGCCCAAATCGTCGAAGGAGAGAAAAACTTTCATCATTTAAAAAATAGTGGTTGAAATTTAGTGGCTATGTCGGGAAAAAGTGGTATTTTTGTAGGTTGATTTCTAGATGGCATGAAATACCTGAGTTTACCTGACCTGAAGACCCGAATATTACCCTTCTATCTGGCGATGGAGGAGTATGCCGCCCGCATCATGGGCGAGGAGGATATCTTCTTCATGTGGCAGGTTGAGCCGACGGTCATCTTTGGCCGCAACCAGCTGATTGCCAATGAGGTGAACTTGGAGTACTGCCGTGAGCACGGCATCCAGTACTATCGCCGCAAGAGCGGTGGCGGGTGCGTGTTTGCCGACATGAGCAACATCATGTTCAGCTACATCACGCGCAGCGACAATGTCGAGTTGACCTACACGCGCTACACAACCGCGGTAGTATCGATGCTTCGTGCGCTAGGACTTGACGCCAGCAGCACAGGCCGCAATGATATTCTCATCGGCGACCAGAAGGTGAGCGGCAACGCATTCTACCACCTGCCCGGCCGCAGCATCGTGCATGGCACCATGCTCTACGACACGGACATGACGCACATCGTGCATGCCATCACGCCGTCGCAGAGCAAATTGTCGAGCAAGGGCGTGAAAAGCGTGGCAAGTCGCATCACCACCATCCGCCAGCACAGCGACATCTCGCTGGAGGACTTCAAGGCACACGTTCGCCACACCCTGTGCGACGGCGAAATCATGCTCGGTGAGCGGGATGTTGTCGCGGTTGAGCAAATCATGCAGAGCTACCTCACCGAGGAGTTCATTCTGGGCAACAACCCTCGCTGCAACCTCGTGAAACACGCCCGCATTGAGGGTGTGGGTGAACTAGAGGTCAGCCTTGAGTTGAACCGCAACACCGTCACCGGGTTGAATGTAGCGGGCGACTATTTCCTGTTGGGCGACCTGGACGGCGGCCTGATTGACCGTCTGAAAGGCGTCGCCTTCACGCGCGCAGGCCTCACCCAAGCCCTCGAGGGCGTGGACCTGTCGCAAATCATCATGAATTTAAGTACAAATCAATTTATTAACTTTTTAACCGACTAAATCAGAATTATGGCAGACGAAATCAAAATCACCTGTCTCCACGACAAGCATGTAGCCCTGGGCGCACTGATGAGCCCGTTCGCCGGCTATGACATGCCCATCCAGTACAATGGCATCGAGATCGAGCACAACGCTGTCCGCAAGAATGTGGGCGTGTTCGACGTGTCGCACATGGGCGAGGTGCGTATCACCGGCCCTGAGGCCGAGAAATTCGTGAACTACATCTTCACCAACGACATCGCCGGTGCCGAAATTGGCAAGGTGTTCTATGGCATGATGCTCTACCCCGACGGTGGCACCGTTGACGACCTGCTTGTTTACAAAATGGGCGAGAACGACTTCTTCCTGGTAATCAACGCCGCCAACATTGACAAGGACGTGGCTTGGATCAATGAGCAGGCCGCAAACTTTGACGTGAAAGTTGACCACCAGAGCGAATACTACTCTCAGCTCGCCGTTCAAGGACCGGAGGCTGAGAAGACCATGGGCGCCGTCCTTAACTTGGACTGCACCGACCTGACGTTCTACACCCACAAGGAAGTAGAGTATGACGGTGAGACCATCATCGTGAGCCGCACGGGCTACACGGGCGAGGACGGCTTTGAGGTCTACGCCAGCGCCCCCGTTATCATGAAGATGTGGGACCTGCTGATTGCTGCCGGTGTCCAGCCTTGTGGTCTGGGCTGCCGCGACACGCTGCGTTTCGAGGCCGGCCTGCCGCTGTATGGCGACGAGCTTACTCCTGAAATTTCTCCAATCATGGCCACGCTGGGCATGTTCTGCAAACTCGACAAAGAAGGCGGCTTCATCGGCCGCGACGCCTGCGCACAGCAGAAGGCCGAGGGCAGCGCCAAGAAGTTAGTGGGTCTGGAACTGAAGGACAAGGCCATTCCTCGTCACGGCTACGAGGTGCTTGACGGCGAGAATGTCGTGGGCTATGTGACCACGGGTTATCGCAGCATCAGTTGCGAGAAGAGCTTGGCATTTGCGCTGGTCGACCGTGCCGTTGGTGCGCTGGGCAACGAGCTGAGCATCCGCATCCGCAAGAAAGTGTTCCCCGCCACCGTGGTGAAGAAACGCTTCTATCAGCCGAACTATAAGAAGTAAACAGAGCCCCCCCTCAATCCCCCCTAAAGGGGGGAAGTTCTGAGAGGCAGCACAAATATAAAAATATTAATCATAAATAATTCAAAACAAAATGAGTAAGATTATTGAAGGACTCTTTTACAGCGAGTCGCACGAGTATGTGAGAGTAGAAGGCGATTTTGGTTACGTGGGCATCACCGACCACGCTCAGCACGAGCTGGGCAATGTCGTTTATGTCGACATGCCTGAGGTTGATGACGAGGTGGTTGCCGGCGAGGAGTTTGGCGCTGTCGAGAGCACCAAGGCTGCCAGTGACCTGTTCAGCCCTGTCAGCGGCACCGTTGTCGAGGTCAACGAGGCTCTGGAGGACGAACCCGGTTTGATTAACAAGGACGCTTTCGAGAACTGGATTATGAAGGTTGAACTCAGCGACAAGGGTGAGCTTGACAACCTGATGGATGCCAATGGCTATAAGGCCATGATTGGCGAGTGATCACGACATTTATCAGAATCACGAATTATCGATTTTTCGAATGCTCGAACATTCGATTTTTCGAACAACTGATAATTCGTGATTGTTAACTACAAGACTATCAATGAATTTTAAATTTTTCCCGCATACTGAGGAGGATGTCCGTGCGATGCTGAACACTTGTGGTGAGCGTTCGTTGGACGACCTCTACAAGGACGTGCCCGAGGAGCTCGTTCTCAAGCGCGAGTATGCCTTGCCCGACGCGATGAGCGAGATGGACATCCGCCGCTACTTTGAGGAATTGGGCACCTTCAACGTGCCCCTGACCTGCTTTGTAGGCGCCGGTTGCTATGACCACTACTCGCCTAGCGTGGTAAACGACATGATGCGCCGCAGCGAGTTCCTGACGAGCTACACGCCCTATCAGGCTGAGATTTCTCAGGGCACCCTGCAGTACATTTTCGAGTACCAGAGCATGATGACGCAGTTGACGGGCATGGAGGTGAGCAACGCCTCGATGTACGACGGCTGCACCGCCACTGCCGAGGCGATGATGATGGCCGTGAGCAACGCCAAGAAGCGCAACAAGGTGCTCATCAGCGACACCGTGAACCCCATCATCATCCGCGTTGTCGAGACCTATGCCAAGTTCCACGGCATCGTTGTAGAACATATCAAAGAGGAAAACGGCGTGACCTGCCGTGCCGACTTTGAGGAGAAAGTCGCGAAGGACGATGTGGCCGGTGTGATTGTCGCCACACCCAACTTCTACGGCATCCTCGAGGACTATACCGGCTGGGCTGACCTGTGCCATGAGCACAAGACGCTGCTCATCATGAACTGCGTCGCCAGTGCCCTGAGCGTGATCAAGACTCCCGCTGAGTGGGGTGCTGACATCGCTGTCGGTGACGGCCAGAGCTTGGGTATTCCGATGAACTTTGGCGGTCCTTACGTCGGCTTCCTGTGCACGAGCAAGAAACTCATCCGCAAGATGCCAGGTCGCATTGTCGGAGCGACCGTCGATGCCGATGGCAAGCGCACATTTGTCTTGACGTTGCAAGCTCGCGAGCAACACATCCGCCGTGAGAAGGCCACCAGCAACATCTGCTCGAACGAGAGTCTGATGGCGCTATATGTGACCATCTATCTGTCGCTGATGGGCAAGCAAGGCTTGCGCGAGGTGAACGAGCTGGGTTACAGTGGCGCTCACTACCTCGCTGAGAAATTGGTCGAGACCGGCAAGTTCGAGCTCGCCTATCCCGACCAGCCGTTCCTCAACGAGTTTGTCGTGAAGACTGACCTGAACATCGACGAGCTTCAGAACTGGTGCGTGGACGAGAACATCCAGGCCGGTCTGAAACTTGACGACCACCGTCTGCTATTGTGTGTGACCGAGATGCGCAGCAAGAACGAGATTGACGCGCTGATTGAGAGTGTAGAGGATTTCATCAATTCTAACGAAGAGGAGGCATAACACTATGAATAACGTATATTACGGAAAACTCATTTTCGAGTTGTCACGTGAGGGTCGTCATGGATATTCCCTCCCCAAGAATGAGATGAGCGACTACCGCATGGACTTTCTTCCCAGCGCTTTGCTTCGCTCCGAGGCTCCCGCTCTTCCCGAGGTTGACGAGATGACGGTAGTGCGTCACTACACCAATATGAGCAACAACAACTTCGGTGTGGACACCGGCTTCTATCCGCTGGGTTCGTGCACGATGAAGTACAACCCCAAGATCAACGAGGACATGGCCGCTCATCCGTCATTCTGCAACCTGCACCCGCTGCAGGACGTGAACACGGTACAGGGCGCGCTCGAGGTCTACTACAAGCTGCAGGAGAGCCTCGCTGAGCTTGCCGGCATGAAGGAGTTCACGCTGAACCCGTTCGCTGGTGCGCATGGCGAGTTAACGGGTCTGATGGTGATGCGCAGTTACCACATGAGCCGTGGTGACGAGAAGCGCACCAAGGTCATCGTCCCCGACTCGGCTCACGGCACCAACCCCGCCAGCGCCGCCGTGTGCGGTCTGGACGTGGTGGTTGTCAAGAGCCGTCCCGACGGCACCGTTGACGTTGACGACCTGCGTCCGTTGCTCGATGACACCATCGCTGGCATGATGATGACCAACCCCAACACGCTGGGCATCTTTGAGCACTCGATCGCTGAGATTGCCAAGCTCGTCCACGAGTGCGGCGGTCTGATGTACTACGACGGTGCCAACCTCAACCCGATGTTGGGCAAGGTGCGTCCCGGTGACATCGGGTTCGACATCATGCACATCAACCTGCACAAGACCTTCTCGACGCCTCACGGCGGTGGTGGTCCCGGCAGTGGCCCTGTGGGCGTTCGTGCCGGCTTGGAGCAGTTCCTGCCCAACCCCCACGTGGTGCGCAAGGACCTCGACGAGGACACCTATCGCTACGATGTAGAGTTTGGCGACAACTCACTAGGCTCGATTTCGGGCTTCCTGGGCAACTTTGCCGTGATGATGCGCGCCTACACCTACATCCTCACACTCGGTCACGAGAATGTGAAGAACGTGGGTCCGTTGGCCACACTCAATGCCAACTACATCAAGGAGTCGCTCAAGGACGTGTATGAGCTGCCCATCGGCGGTGTGTGCAAGCACGAGTTTGTGTTCGACGGCCTGAAGGACAAGTCCACTGGCGTGACCACGCTTGACGTCGCCAAGCGCTTGTTGGACTATGGCTTCCATGCTCCGACTATCTACTTCCCGTTGCTGTTCCATGAGGCTCTGATGGTAGAGCCTTGCGAGACCGAGAGCAAGGAGACGCTCGACGCGTTCATCGCGGTGATGCGCAAGATTGCCGAAGAGGCAAAGACCGATCCTGAGATGGTGAAATCTGCTCCGCACCACACCCCGGTGCGCCGCCTTGACGACACTTTAGCTGCGCTGAAGCCCGTTGTGACCTACGCTGAGTTAAGCTCAATGGAGAATTAACGAATGGGAATTCTGGGAGGACTGGGAATTCTGGGAGTACTGAGAACTCTGGGAATTCTGAGTTCACCTGATTCCTTGTCTTCCTAAAACTGAAAACAGACATGACATTTGACCTTATAATAATAGGAGCGGGTCCTGGTGGCTATGAGATGGCAGCCGAGGCTGCGCACGCCGGCTTGACTGTAGGTATTGTCGAACGCGACCAGATGGGTGGCACCTGCCTGAACCGCGGTTGCATCCCCACCAAGGCGTTATGCCGCAACACTGAAGTACTTGGCAACCTCAAGGAGGCCGCCTTGTGGGGCATCCAGTCGGAAGGTTTCACCTTTGACTTCGGTGCCGCTATGACGCGCAAGGACGAGGTGGTGACGCAGTTGCGCGACGGTGTAAAGCAACTCATGCAATCGCCGGGCATCACTGCCATCGAGGGCGAGGCGCGCTTTGTCGACGCTCACACCATCGAGGTGAATGGCGAACGTCACGATGCGAAGAACATCGTCATTGCCACGGGCAGCGCACCTAAGGGTTTGCCTATCCCTGGCGCCGAACTGGCCATGACCAGCGACGACATCCTATCGATGACCGAACTGCCCAAGAGCCTGTGCATCGTGGGCGGTGGCGTCATCGGCATGGAGTTTGCCGCTATCTTCAACACCTATGGTGTAGAGGTTACCGTTGTCGAGTTCTGCAAGGAGATCTTGCCACCATTTGACAAAGACATCGCCAAACGCTTGCGTCAGACGCTGGGCAAACGCGGCATCAAGATTGTGCCACAGGCCGGCGTGAAAGCCATCGCCCCGTGCGACGAGGGTCTGACAGTGACCTACGACCTCAAGGGCAAGGAGCAGAGCCTTGTTGCCGAGCGCGTGCTCATGTCGGTCGGCCGTCAGCCCGTTTTGCCCGAAGGCCTTGACACCATCGGTGTGACCGTTGGCCGTCGTGGCATTGAGGTAAACGACCAGATGCAGACCAACGTCGAGGGCGTGTATGCCATCGGTGATGTCAACGGCCGCATGATGCTCGCCCACGCCGCCAGTGCGCAGGGCGAGGTGGCTCTTGCGTCAATCCTGGACAAACCTTGTGACATCCGCCTGGACATCGTTCCCAGTGCCGTGTTCACCGTTCCCGAGCTGTCGATGGTGGGTCTTACCGAAGAGCAATGCGCCGAACGCGGCATGGAGGTGATTGTCAAGAAAGCCTTCTTCCGCAGCAATGGCAAGGCTGTGTCGATGGCCGAGTCTGACGGATTAATCAAAATGATTGTCGACGCTCAAACTCGCCTGATTGTGGGTTGCCACATCATGGGCGCCCATGCCGCCGACCTCATCCAGGAGGTGGTGATGGCTATGAACGCCGATCTCCCTGTCGACCGTCTGGCCCACAGCATCCACGGTCACCCCACCCTTACCGAGGTGGTGATGACCGCCGCCCGCCAGTTCTGACGATATTTGTCGGCAGATGACTAACTCCCCTTCTAGGTTATAGGAGGGGAGTTTTGTTGATTTTTTTGGCGAAATATTTGCAGATGTGAACGATATTGGCTATTTTTGTCTTTTCTTTTCAAACTATTAACCTATGAAGCGACTCGCAGCAAACCTATTCGCCCTGTTCACGTTATTGTGCTTACAGGCTGCTGTACCCGATGGGTACTATAACTCCTTGATTGGTCTGAAAGACAAAGCATTGAAAGATGCTGTCCACACGTTGGCAGCCAACCATACCAAACTTAGTTATGATAATATGTTCAAGTACTATCGTGATACCGACCCTTGGCCTTCGGACCCGACCAAGATTTGGGACATGTACACCAACAGTGGTACGGCGTCATTTTTGTCTAACAACAACTGTCCAAGCGGCATGAGTCGTGAGCACTCGGTGCCAAAGAGTTGGTGGGGCGGTGACAATAATTATGCCTACAACGACCTCATCCACCTTGTTCCTGTCAACGCTGATGCCAATTCAGCTCGTTCGAACTGGCCTTTCGGAGATGTGGCGACTATCGACTGGGACAACGGTGTAAGCAAGCGCGGTACCCCTAGCAGCGGTCAGGGTGGCGGCGCGAGCAAGGTTTTCGAGCCTGATGATCAATACAAGGGCGACTTTGCACGCATCTACTTTTATATGGCTTGTTGCTATCAAGACTTGAACTGGGTTATTGGCGGTGACAACACGATGTTTGACCGTTATGCGACCAACTGGAAGACGCTGAACGCCTGGTCGGTAGAACTCTTGCTACGTTGGGCACGTGAAGACCCGGTTAGTGACAAAGAAATCAACCGCAATGAGGCCGTCTACAGCTGGCAGAACAACCGCAACCCGTTTGTCGACAACCCTGACCTGATGGAGTACATCTGGGGCAACAAGCAGGGCGTGGAATGGGGTGCGACAGAGCCCGAGCCTCCTGTGAATTTGTTTGGTGACTTTAACAACGATGGAGTGGTCGATGTGAGCGACCTGAACATCCTGGTGAACATTATTCTTGGAAGACCAGTAGTAATCGAGAATTGAGAATCTATCCCCTCTTCTACCCTCTCCCCTTAGAGAAGGATCATTGGGGGGCGACGAATCAGCACACCCAAAAACCACTTGACTATTCAAATAGATATGAAAAGGATATTGACAATTATGGCAGTTGCTTGTGCCTTTGTGATGGCTCAAGCCGAAGCATCTGCGGGTTACTATCACTCGTTGCTTGGCAAGACTGGTCAAGCCTTGAAGGATGCGGTCCATGCCTTGACAAAGAACCACACTAAGCTCAGTTACAGCAGTTTGTGGTATTATTACTATGAGACTGACTACATGCCCAGCAATCGCAATCAGGTGTGGGACATGTATAGCAACAACCAGTACTTCTTCGGCACTCAGGGCAATGCTGTGAGCGGCATGAACAAGGAACACTCCTTCCCTAAGAGTTGGTGGGGCGGTTCGTCTGGCAAGGACGCCTACAGTGACCTGTACCACGTCATTCCCGCCGATGCCAAGGCGAATAGCGCTCGTGGCAACTTGCCTTTTGGCGATGTGGCGAGTATCGACTGGGACAACGGTTCGGCAAAAAGAGGCACGCCCCGCAGTGGTCAGGGCGGTGGCTCCAGCAAGGTTTTCGAGCCAGACAACGAGTATAAGGGTGACTTTGCGCGCATCTATTTCTATATGGCATCGTGCTACCAGGACTATGACTGGGCGACAAAAACCATGCTTACCAACTACAACGACGACTGGCGCACACTGAATACTTGGTCCATCGAATTGCTGCTCCGTTGGGCTCGCCAGGACCCTGTGAGCGAGAAGGAGCGTAATCGCAACGATGCCGTGCAAAAATATCAGAACAACCGCAACCCGTTTGTCGACAACCCCGACCTGATGGAGTACATCTGGGGCAACAAGGTGGGCACAGGCTTTGTCGAAGGCGGTGAAGACCCGGGGCCCGGCCCCGGTCCCGACCCACAACCGACCGATGTGGCCACGTTGATTTCTCCCACGCAAGGTACCATTCTTGAGTTTGGCGATGTCGTTGTAGGAGACAGTGCGACCCTCACGCTCTATGTGCGCGGCGAGCATTTCACCTCGCCGTTGACGCTGAAGTGCTACCTGAACCAGTACACGATGTTCTCGTTGTCCACAACGAGCATTGACACCACCGCGCTCAACAGTCTGGAGGGCTACCCATTGGAGGTGACCTACAAGCCCACATCGCTGGGTGAGCATAAGGCCAAGATTCTGTTCAGTGGTGGCGGCATGGCGACTTCGGTGGGCATCCAGTTGCGTGCCACGGGTGTCGAGTCAGTAATCATCTATGATCCAGTAACTGGAGATGTCAATGGTGACGGCACCGTCGACATCAGCGATGTGAACATCATCATCAACCTCATGCTGGGCAAGGCTTCAGAGGAAGAATTTGAGGGCGACATCAACGGCGACGGCGATGTGGATATCAGTGATGTGAATGCAGTGATTAATATTATGTTGGGGAAGTAAGTTCTCGCCCCCCTAAATCCCCCCTAAAGAGGGGGACTTACTGAGTTGGAGAAACATTGAACTCCCCCTCTTTAGGGGGGGCTAGGGGGGCGAAACATTAACTACTATATGATAATAGAATATCTCAGTGGCCCTGTTGTGGGGGCGGTGATTGGGTATATCACCAATGACATTGCCATTCGCATGTTGTTCCGCCCTCGTCAGCCGAAGTATATCTTCGGCTGGCATGTGCCGTTCACGCCCGGCATCATCCCGAAGGAGAAGAACCGCATCGCGGGCGCCATCGGTGATAGCATCAGCGAGAACTTGATGAACCGTGAGATTCTAGAGCGAACGCTGCTCAGCGACGAGATGATTGCCAAAATCAGACAAGCCGTTGATGACTTTGTTGCCACCCAAATGAGCAACGATGAGACAGTTGAGCAATTCGCCCGCCACTATCTAACCGAAAGCGAGGTGGCGGCGCTGCGCGACAATGCCACCGAGGAGGTGAGCAAACTCATTACCCTAAAGTTGCAGGACAGTGCGGTTGGTGCCCGCATTGCACATGCCGCGACCGAACATGTGGTGGAGAAGACACACCATAGCATGGCAGGCCGATTGGGTGCCGACAAACTGCTGGGGGCATTGTCCATCCCTATCGAGAAGCTCCTGGCCAAGCACATCAATGAGGTGTTGCAGACACATTCGGGCGAGATGGTTTCACAGATGATTGATGATGAGGGCGCAAAGTTGGTGAACATGCCGATGCGCCAACTCATGGAGGGCCACGAGGAACAGGTCGAGCAAGCTAAGGACGGCATTATCAGTGTCTATCGTACGGTCATTACCGAGCGGTTGCCACGCATCCTCGAGGCGATTGACATCAGCGGCATCGTCGAGCGTCGCATCTGTGAGATGGACATGGAGGAGGCTGAGGGCATCATCATGCAGGTGATGCACAAAGAGCTCCGTGCCATTGTGTGGCTCGGAGCCCTGTTAGGTTGCATCATGGGGACAGTGATGACGATAATCAATGCATAAGGGAGCCCACCCAGTCCCCCCTAAAGGATTCGCCCCCCTAAATCCCCCTAAAGAGGGGGACTTACTAAGTTGCTTCAAAACGTTACTTCCCCTCTTTTGGGGGGCGACTTAGTATTTGCCGAGCATGATGTTGATGACGACATTGACATCGCTCACATCGACCGTGTCATCATCATTGATGTAGCATCGACCTTCATAATTCTCAGCTTGATCCCTGCCAAGCATTACATTGATGAGGATGTTGACATCCGACACATCTACTGTGCCGTCGACGTTGATATCTCCAAGCTGTGGCTCGATAAAAAATGCCTCAGTATAGATTTGGCTCCATACCGCTCTATCGTCGCCTACCATCCATGAGAGCGCATGGTCACCGGCAATCAGACTCGACACATCAATCCCAACCACACCCGTGAACGTTTCGCCCTTATTTGCCTGGATATCACAAATCTGGGCATTGTCCACATCGTCATCAATCCAATACATATATCGAACGATACTCACCTGTTGAATATCCTCCACGTCAAGAATAACGAAATATTTCGTTATGGTACTACTCCACAGTCCCGCATCGTCCTTGACTCGCATGGTGAGTGAATGCAATCCCTCCGACAGATTTGACAAATCAACAGTAGCCACCGACTCGCCTAGAATCTGCGCATTGCAGATGTCATTGTCGAACCAGAATTGTCGGGCCACAATCGTAGTACCCTCCACCTCATCGGGAAGAGTGACAAAGTACTTGGTTACCGCACCGCTCCACAAGCCTTCGGAATCCTTTACTTGCATGGTGAATGCATGAAGGCCTCTTGACAGACTCGACACATCGATGCTGGCTCCCGAAGGACCAAGAGACTGGGTCGTGCTGATGTCATGGTTAAACCAATAGACACACTCATCCAGCGTCTTTTGCTGTGCCATCGCCGCAGTACATAGCATGGTGGCAGCAACAAGTATGATACTTCTGAATGTATTCATAGCCATTGATGTATTAATGTTTACAGAGGCCGTGTTTATTGTCTCACTTCTGCTTCGTATGTCACATTGAGTGTGTTGCCATTGACTTCAAGATCGAGGCTCTTCACTACGGGCGTAGCCGGCACCTTGTTCCAGCCCAGTCCACCTGAGGGGCCCACTGGGGTACCGTCGGTGCCAACATAAGTCTCGGGGGCAATCAATTCAAACGTGCGGTTTTCGGTATAAGATGCATTGGTTGCATCGGCAAAGAGGCTTCCAGGATTCACTGTATAGCAATTTTCGTATGTGACACCTATATCGGTGCTCCACCCACTACTCACGCAATTTTTCACAACGCAATTCTTACCTGTTGATCTAGGCGAGCTATAGCCTCCGCCTCCAAGCAGCATGCAATTGGTCCAAGTAAAAGCAGAATAATTCATTTCATCTGCTCCACTACTACCATTATTATAATAACTGCCTATGATGCTGTGGTCCAACAAGACATTGCTCTGTGTACTGAAGATAAACACTTTATTTACAATGTAGCAATTGGCGACAAGCAGTCCATTGGCAATAACCGTTTTTGTACCTTTTATAGAATTGAGCTTGCATTGCAAGATGTTGACGTTCTCTACATTGCTATTGAAAAGGAGGTCACTAACAACACAACATTTCTTCATGGTGAAATTCTTTAACTGGGCAGTCGTGGAATTACTGATATTCGCAGCATACACATTTGCAGTGAAGTAGAGCCCTTCAAGTTTCACATCAGATAGGATCGCGTTTGCGACTCCAATATATACATTACCATTGATGGTAGTAATGGCAGTACCTGTCTCTGTGTTTTTTTCAAACCCTGCGCCATAGATTGTGACCGACTTAGTGATGTTTGTCGCCGTGAATGTTCCATCCGAAAGCGTGATTACGTCCCCGTCAACAGCTGCATTGTGCGCCTGGGTAAGGGCAGAAGCACCCTTAAAGACCGATGTTGTGTTCCCGTGCTGCAAGGTGGCAGTCATCACGTCACTTTGCGCCCACATCGCCACCGTGATGGCGGAAAAGGCCAGCATAAGTAATAATTTTTTCATAACTCAATTAGGATTATTGTTAGTAAAATGTGAATAGACATTTCGCAAGATTGTTTTCGCGATAAAGCACGACAAAAACTGCATTGCAAAGATACAGGCTCCTTGGCAAACACAGCGATAATGCCCACGAATTAGGACTAACAATAACGGTTGGTGTTAGTGTTTTTCAGTTTTTGGTAGTTGTTTCATGGTTTTTCAACCACTCCTTGGGCGTGCTTCCGGTGACGGCCTTGAAAGTCCTGAAGAACGAGACCTCGCTGGCGAAACCAGCCTCATGTGCTACCGTCATCAACTTCATGTCGGGATGTTCGGTGAGCATCTGCTGGACATATTCCACCCTATATTTTGAGACTAACTGCAGGAACGAGCATCCCAGTTGGTCCTTGATGTATTTTGAGAGATTTCTGTCGGGAACCTGTAGTGCCCGTGCCACGTCGGCAAGTCGCAGGTCGGGTTGAAGGAAGAGTTGTTCGCGCTGCATGAGTTCGTGCAACCGCTGTGCCAGTGCCTCGTTGTCGCCGATATCGTTGTCGCCGGTCTCATCGGGAGCGCTATCATCACCCGTACTGTCGTTAGTTTTCCTTGCCTTGATACTTCTCCTATAGAACACCTCGACCAGCAGTGCCAATGCGACCAGTGCGCCCAAAGCAATGACAACCCAAAGCCAACGAGAAGCGCCAACTTGCTTTTCGCCCTGCCCCACCTTGATGAGCATGGCCAATGCCAGAGGCGCGAAGTTAGAATCCACAATGCCTCCTGTGAGCAACAAGTCGCCCTCGGGTGTCAATATCATAGCCTCATCGGCCAATGAGTGGGACAACGGTTCGGTATAGTACAACGTCATGGTCGCAGGCTGTTGCAGATAGTCTACGGCAAGGACATAGAGTCGATTGCTGGCCCCAAATCCCTTGATATACGCCCGACCGGTGGATTGGTCTGCGACAACCCGGGTCCGCCAGATA
>JAEEJI010000117.1 GCA_016281825.1 Muribaculaceae bacterium
ACCTGTACAAGGGCAATGAGAATGCCGAAGCTGGCGTGCCTTGGAATCCAGTCAGTAAGGACATGGCGATGAAGGCTTGGCCATTCCTCTATGAGAACAACCTGACTGTATGGACTGCTGGAAGCCCCAGCAACCCCATTGTGCGTGACGACTATCACTTCCTGGGCTACTACCTGGGTGTGATGCGCCCACTCACGGTGCCGGGCTTCCTGGTAGAGGGCTCGTTTCACGACTACAAGCCCGAGACGCACCGTCTGCTCAACAAGGACTATGCCCGCATGACTGCGGTGAACCTCTACCGCTTCTTCCTCGACTACTTCGGTGCCGATGCGCCGCAGGTGGGCGAGATTATGGGCTCAATCAAGGACAGCCAACGCGTGATGAATGACCCGCGCTTCGCTAACTTTGTGAAGAAGACGCATGACCAGTACATGCCTATCAATGGTGCAAAGGCTACGCTGCTTGATGCTAACGGCAACGAGTTGAAGAGCTACACCTGCGATGACTTCTACAATGGCGTGTATGTGTTCCGCGACCTGGCACCGGGCAACTACAAGGTGCGCATGGAGGCCGAGGGCTACGAGACGCAGACCAAAGATGTGACTGTCACCGCTGCCAAGACCACTAGTTTTGTCACGCAACTGGTTGACCCGAGCTATGAGCCGCCAGTGATTACGTTGGGCGAGCCCAACATCTATGCCAGCGAACTCAGTGCCACCAGCACCGACGAGGGCAAGTATGACCTGGCCTTCACGCTCAATGCCGACGCGACCTCTGTGCAGGTGAAGATTATGGACGGCGGCAATGTTGTCAAGACCATCGATGCCGGTGCACTCACCAAGGGCAAGAACGTGGTGCAAGTGGATCTGACGGGCATTGACAAGCAGGGTATGACCTGGAGTGTGCTCGCCGTGGCCAATCCGGCTGACGATGCCACACCACGCTCACTGACCAATCTGGATGTTCAGGAACAACTCAACTTTACTACCCTGCGTGGTGTGGCTGTGGACAACAGTACTGAGAGTCCTTATTTCGGCCGCATCTACTTGACCGAGAGCAAGGGTGGAACAACCAATGGTCGCACGACACAGAATGGCTTGTATGTGCTGGATGCCACATTTGCCGACATCACCGGTCAGGGCAACAATTCCTATAAGGGGAATGTCAAATGGGCATCATCGTCAAGCCCCAATGACGTGAAAGTGGCCGAGGACGGCACGCTCTACTTGGCTGACTGGAGCGATGCTCACAGTGGTGTGTGGAAGGCCGACCCCGCTGACCTGAACGGAACTTTTACGCCCATCTTCGGCGGCACACGCAATGGCGACGGCCTACTCAGCCAGGGCGGTGTGAACATCGCCGGCTCGGTGGCATCGTGCTGGATTGAGGGTACAGGTGAGAACACTGTGCTCTATACTGTGGATGAAGACATGCCATCGGCCAGCAATAGTTGCTTGCCGCTGTTGCGCTATGACATTGGCAATGCCGAGAATCCTTGGGTGACTGCCCCATCGGCAGTTGTCTTTGATAATGCGCCCAATCCCGACGATCCCGATGGCTTCGGCTTCTTGCGCAACGCGAGTGTCCGCCTCCAACCCGACGCCAATGGCAACTGGTGGATTTCGCAGTACCGCTGGGCCGATGGACAGGCAGTGCCGTCGCTCATCTGCGTGCGTGATAACCAGATTATCTTCAACTCGGCTGGCATGATTGGCAACTCGCAGAGAGGTGCTATGGCCATCAACTACGACTGCACGATGTTGGCAATGGGTTGTGATGATGAGATTAAGGTCTATGACATGGGCGAGACCGCCGAAGGAAAGCCTATGCTTACGCTCAAGTACAGCATCACACCTGCTCTAGGCGCACAAAGCTATGGATTGGCGTTTGACGTGGCCGACAATATCTACCTCGCTGCCGCGACAACGGGTATGGGAGCCTGGGCACTGCCCAAGGAAGACAACTCGTTTGAGACACCCGCTCCCAGCACCTCAACGCTCAACGGCAAGCCTGCCGGCGGACTAGTGGGTGATGTCACTGGTGACGGACAGGTCGACATCAGCGATGTGAACGTAGTCATCAACATGATGCTCGGTAAGACACCACAAACTCCCGCGGGGGATGTTAATAACGATGAAACGGTCGACATCAGCGATATCAATGTCATCATCAACATCATGCTCGGAAAGATCTAAAGGCTTATGCTATAATCTCTAAAAACTTCTCTAAGTCTATCGTGGCCACTGTCCTCCCCAGGATGGTGGCCTTTTTTGCACCAAGAAACAAAGAGCCTGTCAAGCAAATGCTCGACAGGCTCTCGTTTCGGGTCGGGGTGAGAGGAGCGCATGGAAGCTGATGGAGCTAGGCGGCAAAGGGATGATGATGATATAATTTAATGAAAAATTTCATCATTTATGTCCCGTATTTGTCCCAATTTGGGCGAGGAGGATTTGGATGGTTCGCTCTTTCTCGGCGAGTAATTCTCGCAAGGTTGATAACTCTGCAGCGCTCGCACCTACTGCCGCCTGAGCATTACCTATGACGGTGGTAGCGTTGACATTGTTGATGCTTCCAGGTTCGTCGAAAAAATAAGACGGCGGTACCTGGATCACTCGACAGATCCGGTCGAGTAATTCACAATCAATACTCGACTTCTTGAAAATCGCCGACAAATTGGTCGGCGTGAATTGCAGCTGATCGGCAATTGATTTTTTCATTAGTTGACGGGACTCAATGATATTTTTGAGCTCCTTTCCGATATGTTTCATCTCAAATTAAAAGTTAAATATATTAAATCTAAATGTTAAAGTGCTGAATTATTTGTTTGAGTGTTTCGTTTTATATTTAAATTTGCCGTCGTAAAATTAAAACAAATATTTTAAATATAAAACGAATGGAAGAAAAAAAACAAAGCATCCGCAAAGATTCAGAGTGCCTGGCTGAATTTATGCGGCGATTTTCCCGCAACGAAAGAGTAGTGATAGTTGACAAACTAGTAGTCGGGTGCCTCGTCCCTCGCCAGACGATCCATAACTGGATACATGGACTCTGTCGTATCCCTGAACTTCACAAGTGCAAAATTGAAGAAATTGTTGGAGAGAAAGTGTTTGAGAATCCAACAAATTGTGAAAAATGACATGAGCATGCCATGTGTAATTGAATTCTATACCTATGAGAACGAGGTATGGTATCGTACAACTGACGGTCGAACGAATCGTCTGACCGAAAAAGAACATGAGGTGATAGATATGCTGCTCGAGAAAATCGAGCAGTTCTATCCAGGTGCTTTCGCTGCGCTATCGAAGGAATATGAGCGACTGCAGTGCAATCTCTCATTATTCCGCTTTCGCGTCGTTCAGCGTTTTGCAAAGTGCAATTTTGGGGTAATCGATAACATTGACGATGTGGACAAGTTTGGTAGGTTGAATCTCGAAAGCGTGCCCTGTCCATTGCGTGGCGAATGCCGCAACGAGGGCATTATCTGCCGCCCAGTTTTCGACTCGCACATCAGCGAAGCAGAGATGCGTGTGCTGAAGCTATGGTATGACGGCTACAGCAAAGAGGAGATTGCCGAAAGGCTATATCTGTCGGTGCACACCATCAATAATCATATCCGCAATGCTTATACACGGCTAGGCATCCATGAGAAGGCTGAGTTCTTTCGCTATGCCGAGCAAAATCACTTATTCTCATGAGCTACTACAGTGACTTAACGATAAGAAACCTTCGGGAAAATGCGGACATTCGCTACTGCATCCCCGAAGCGGACGTGACGCGTGCCACGTCCTATGTGACCTGCCCACAGTGTGGCAAGTCGGGCAAGGGCAAAGGACTATGCGTCACGCACAAGGCAGGCAAGAACATGGCCAAGTGCTTCAGTTGTGGCTTCAGTTTGTCGGATGCCATCGCCGCCACATTGTTCTATGAATGCCAAAACGATAAGGGTCGATACCCCGAGGCCATCAAAAAGACTGCTGATGCTTGCGGGCTATACATCCAGAGCGAAGAAGACCGACGTAAAGAGGTCGTAAAGAAGGAACAGCGTAAGATTGAAAAGAGCTTTTGTGAGCGCCAGCTGGAGTCGTCAGGACTCACCATTGACGATGTGATGGTGCGGGCCCAGGTGATGGTTAATGGTGAAGCTATAGAGGTGCTGACACCTGCCATGTGCCGTGGAGGTCTGGACCGCTTGGGCAACGTCCGCCCGGGCGACGATGAGATGCTCATCTACTATTATCGCCTCGACGGGACGATGGAGAAGTACCCGACTCGAGGAGCACGTGGCGCGTTGCGTGACTACATCCGTGTGCGATGGAGCAACCCGTCGCTCCACACTCCCGAAGGCAGCAGCCGCGAAAACAAATATCAGACCCCAGCAGGAGCACCGACCAAATTCTACATCCCGCAGCGCATCCGCGACTTGTACAACAGCGAGACACAAGTGACCACACTCGTCATCCAGGAGGGCGAGAAAAAGGCCGAAAAGGCGTGCAAGCATGGTGTGCCCAGCATCGCCATCCAGGGCATCTTCAATATAGGCAACAAGGAAACGGGGCTGCCACCCGAGCTGCAGTACATCATTCAACGCTGCCAAGTAAAGAACGTAGTGCTGCTCATGGATGCCGACTGGGACCACCTGTCTAAAAACCTGCAGCCCGACGAGGCAGTGGACTACCGTCCGCGCATGTTCGCCGCTGCAGCCATCAAGTTCAAGAAGTATGTCGGCTCACTTCACAACATAGGCATCAATGTGGATGTCTATTTCGGGCATATCAACGAAAACAAGCAGGATGAGAAAGGCGTAGATGACCTGCTTGTAGGAACGCTGAAAGGGAAAGAGGAAGAATTGGCAAAAGACATCGACTTCGCCCTGCACGCCCATGACGGACATGGCACCTATTGCTCGCTGCACAATATCTCGACATTGAGCAACCAACAGATCCAGGACTTTTGGCTGCTGAATGACCAGGAAGCATTCTTCGCCAAATACCATGCCCGCCTCGTTCCGCTGAAGCAGTTCAAATTTAACCGCTTCTTGTATCGCATCGGTGAGGATGGCCGAGTGGTGCTAGCCAGCAAGGTGGAAGCCGACCGCGAGTTCTGGACAGTGAACGTGAATGAGAATACCGGGAAGGTGAGTGTGACGCTGGACACATACGAGGCACTGAAGTTTATCGAGGCTTCGGGATTCTACCGCATCCACACGGCTGACCTGGAGGCGGGAGGTTTCAACTTTGTTCGCATTGAGGACGGTGTTGTCTATCCGTCCTCGGCCGTGGAGATACGAGAGTATGTGTGGGCCTACATCCTGATGACGACCAAGGACACCATCGTTCGCAACCACTTCTCGGCGCGGCTGACGAGCGACTTGAGCAATGACAAGCTGGAGCGCCTGGAACGAATCGAGGACAACTTCGACAACTTCCAACCCTATCTGCAGCATATCTACTTCAAAAACGGGATGCTTTCTATCACGCCCCAGGGAATCAAGTGGGATGACGTGATCATGGGCAATGTGTGGCAGGACAAAGTCCGCCCGCATGACTTCAAGCGTGTGCAAATCATCGACAGCATCGAGTATGACCCCGAGAAGGGGTTCGCGGTGTATGCCACTGCTGCAGGAATGAAGTGCGACTTCTTCAGGTTCCTCCAGATGACATCGAACTTCTGGCACGAGAAGACGGCGCCATTGAGCCAACAAGAGACGATGGAGTTCGGGCAGCATATCATGAATAAAATAACCGCCATCGGCTACTTGCTTAGTGACTATAAGTATCAGACTGAACTGAAGGCTGTGATAGCTATGGACGGCGAACTGAGCGACGTGGGGCAGAGCAATGGACGCACTGGCAAGTCGCTGGTCGGAAAGGCGCTGTCCTATATGCTGGAGCAGACGAGCATCGACGGGCGCAACACCAAGAATGACGATGACTTCATCTACACACTGGTGACGCTGCGCACCCGCAACGTCTTTATGGATGACGTGAACGTGAATTTCAACTTCGAGCGCTTCTACTTCGCCATCACTGGCGACCTGAATGTCAATGTGAAGGGCGGTACCCGATTCACGATAGCAAGTGACCGTAGCCCGAAGTTCTACATCACGACTAACCATGCCATCAATGGCAGCCAGACCCGCTCGAGCCAAGAGCGCATCATCTATATGTCGTTCAGTAATTACTTCAACGACACTCGTCATCCGATAGATGTGTTCGGGCACCAGTTCTTTGCCGACTGGGACTATGAGCAATGGAACCTGTTCTATAACTTTATGGCAGAGTGTGTGTACATATATCTTCAATCGATGCAGAATGGGTGGAGTAGACCCGGCCAAGGTGCAGTGCTGCCGCCCATGCACGACATAATGCTGCGCACATTGCGCCAGCAAATGAGCGAGAGCATCTACCAATGGGCAGAAGTGTACTTCGACCCATCGGGTATGATGCTCAACGCAAAATGTGCCCGAGGCGAAATGTTCGCCAATTTCAAGTCG
>JAEEJI010000118.1 GCA_016281825.1 Muribaculaceae bacterium
ACCCACCACCCGTTCACCATGCCCAACCCCGACGACATCCCCTTGCTCGACGAGCATCCCGAGCGTGTCCGCGCCGTGGCCTATGACTTCGTATGCAACGGCATCGAGGTGGGTGGCGGTAGCCTCCGTATCCACGACGGTCAGCTGCAGGAGAAGATGTTCGAGATTCTGGGCTTCACCCCCGAGAAGGCCATGGCACAGTTCGGCTTCCTCATCAACGCCTTCAAGTATGGCGCACCCCCTCATGGTGGTCTCGCCTTCGGTCTCGACCGCTTCGTCTCGATCATGGCGGGTCTCGACAGCATCCGCGACTGCATCGCCTTCCCCAAGAACAACAGTGGCCGCGATGTGATGCTTGACGCACCCAGTGAGATTGCCCAGGAGCAGCTTGACGAACTCTATCTGAATGTCGACAATGACCGATTGCGCGCCATTAAGGGTTAATGATATCGCCCGCGCCATCGAGCAGGTGGCACCGCTGCGCTGGCAGGAGAGCTACGACAATGCCGGATTGCAGGTGGGCGACCCCGAGGCAACCGTCACGGGGGCGCTCTTGTGCACCGACGTGACACGCGCGGTTATCGACGAGGCAGTGCGCCGAGGCTACAATATGGTAGTGAGCCATCATCCGCTCATTTTCCACGGGCTGAAGAAGTTGGCGGGTCGCGACGAGGTCGAACGCATGGTGGCGCATGCCATCAAGCACGACATCAACATCTACAGTGCCCACACCAACCTTGACAACGCACCTATGGGCGTGTCGCAGCACATGGCCGACAAACTGGGCTTGAGCGATCTTGAGGTGCTCGAGGCGCACGACGACAATGGCGTCACCATCGGTTCGGGTGTGATAGGCTCGGTGATACCGATGCCCGTGTGCGACCTGCTGAGGCAAGTCAAGGAGGTTTTCGGCGTGCGTGCTGTTCGCTACAGCGGTGATACTAGCGGCATGGTAATGCGTGCGGCAGTTTGTGGCGGAGCGGGTGCCTTCCTGATTGACCGAGCACGAGAGGCGGGGGCACAGGTCTACATTACTGGCGACGTCAAGTATCACGATTTCTTCAAGGCCGACGAGGGCATCGTCATCGCCGACATTGGTCACTACGAGAGCGAGCAGTACACCACCGAGCTCTTCATGGACATCATCGGCAAGAACTGCCCCGACCTGCCCGTCGAATTGGCCCAGACCGAACGCAACCCCGTGAATTATTTGGTTTAACAACAATATCTAGTCAAAAACATCTAGTGCCTCTAGCAAGTCTAGAGCCTCTAGAAAATAATAAATAATTACTTATGGCAAAAAAAGATCATGAACTGACCGTTGAGGAGCGCCTCAAGGCGTTGTACCACCTGCAGAAAATACTCTCGGAGGTGGATCGCATCAAAATCCTGCGTGGAGAGCTACCTCTCGAGGTCGAGGACCTGGATGCAGCCATCGAAGGACTGCAGACCCGCATCAACAACTACAACGATGAGATTGCAGGACTGCAGCAGGATATCGCCGACCAGCAGGCAGCACGCGACCAGGCCGAGACGCGCATCGAGAAGTACACACGTGACCAGGACAACGTACGCAACAACCGCGAGTATGACCACCTGACTAAGGAAATCGAGTACGAGACCCTCAACATCGAGCTTGCCGAGAAGAAGATGAACGAGTGTGCCCGCAAGATTGAGGCTATCAAGCAAGAGATTGCACGCGCACAGGAACTCCTCGAGGACAACCAGCACGTGTTGGCCGAGAAGAAGAGCGAGCTCAACGAAATCGTCAGTGAGACCAAGCAGGACGAGGAGAAACTGCGCGAGCAGGCCAAGCGACTCGAGAACAAGATTGACGCCCGTCTGCTCACCGCGTTCAAGCGCATCCGCAAGAACGCACGCAACGGACTCGGTGTGGTCTATGTGCAGCGCAACGCTTGCGGTGGATGCTTCAACCGCATCCCGCCCCAGCGACAGATGGAAATCAAGATGCACAAGAAAATCATTGTCTGCGAATATTGCGGACGCATCTTGGTAGACCCCGCGCTGGCGGGCGTCAGCGAGGCTGAGGCAAAGAACGCCTAACTGCGCCACCCAAACAACACTGCCCAAGTGAGTTTGCGAGGCCAAGCCTCAAGTCAAGCAACATCTGAAGGCTCTGCACTTCTCCCAGCAACCACAGCCGGAGAGGGGCAGAGCCTTTTGTGTCAATGCATAATTAAGCCCCCCTCAATCCCCCCTGAAGAGGGGGAAGCTAAAATTCTCTACCAGCGCGAAGCGCGGTCTACCAGCGAAGCGCTCTACCAGAGAAACGTTCTACCAGCGCGAAGCGCGTTCTTAATTCTTAATTCTCAATTCATATGAAACCTTCATTCGTATTCTTTGCCGATGGGTTCGAGGAAATCGAAGCCATGGCAACCATCGATGTGATGCGCCGTGCCGGTATGCCGGTCATCACCGTGTCAATCAATCCCACCTTGCAAGTCACTGGCGCCCATGGTGTAGTAGTCGAGGCCGACGCCCTCATTGAGGATTGCGATCTGGCGAATGCCGAGTGGCTCATTTGCCCGGGTGGCATGCCTGGAGCCAGCAACCTCTTTGCTTGCGAGCCGCTTACCGATGCTTTGGTGGCACATAATGCCAAGGGTGGAAACATCGCCGCCATTTGTGCTTCGCCGGCCATCGTGCTGGCACCGCTGGGCATCATTCGAGGACGTGATGCCGTGTGTTATCCTGGCATGGCAGTGGATGGATGTGGCGTGAATTGGTGTGAGCCTTCGATGGTCGTAGTTGACAGTAACGTGGTCACCGGACGAGGTCCCGCAGCCGCATGCGAGTTTGGACTCACCATTGTGCGGCAGACCTTGGGCGCGCAGGCTGCCCTGCAGGTGGCGCAAGGTATGCTAATCGCTTGAAAAACAGCGCAAAAAATATGACAACGCGTCTCGCGACGAATTGTCATACACATTGAATCAACTTCAGTTAGAGTGTTATGCTACAAAAGTACTGCTTTTTTTGATATAGGCAAAAAAAACAGTACAAATTTCATATCTTTTAACAATAAACTATTACCAAGGTAACAGTTTGGCGATTCGTCAAATAATTGCTATTCCTTAAAGAAATAGGTGGCGGTGACTGTCCAGTATCGGTTCTTGGCGATGTTCTCATCGAGAAGCTGGGTACGCAGCGTTTGCCCGATGCTGAAATTGAAACCGCCCTGCAACTGCAGGTGGCGGTACAACTCAATACCGGCACCGAAGTGCATAATCACGCTCACTGGGGTGTAGTGATTCACGTCCTTCAGGTTGCTGCCCACCAGGAAGGAGAACGTCGGGCCGACGGCGACAAACGGCATCAACTTGTCCTCAAAGCCGTTCATCTTGTGCCAACGGAACTTCAGGTTCAGCGGCACATCGATGTAGTGCATGCGCACCGTCTCATCGCCCAGTCCCAACGATGACCACACTTTGTAGTCGCCATAGTGCAGCTTGCCGCCGCGCATCGAGTAAAGCAACGACAAGTCAATACCGAAACCGATGCCCTGGATATTCATCTCGCCAGTCAGACCCACCATCGGGCCAAAGGCCTTGTCGACAGGCATGATGTCGCTCTGCTTAAAGTGAATCTCGTTATAGTTCGCACCGGCGGTAACGCCCCAACGAGTCTCGGTCTGGGCTGATGCGGTCGCGCCACACAATAATGCCAATATGGCAACAATGTAGAGGGATATCTTTTTCATTTTTCGAAGTTTCTAGAAATATGGTGCAAAACTACCACATTTTCTCCATTCCCGCAACTATCTAACCTTAAAATTCCTCAATTCATCAGTCACAATAATCCCTCTCGCCTAGAAGGGAGAGGGAAATAGATAGGAATGCGGTTTGGCGGTAATTATGCATTATGAATTATGCATTTGGAGTAATGCATTATCAGAAAAGATATGCCGCAGTAATCGTCCAGCAGTGGTCGCGGCCACTGATGGACTCGCCTTCCTGGTCGATACCCACTTGTTTGAACGCCTTGGTCAGTCCCAAGCTGTAGCTGGCCGAAATCTGCACGTGGCGCAGCAACTCGACACCGAAGCCCGCATCCCAGGACACATTGCTTGCGCGGTTGTCCCATGTGATGTCGTCCGACTCGTGGCACAGGAAACCGAAGTTGGGACCCGTGAACGCGTAGGGCGCTAGAATCTGGTTCAAACCCACCAAATTCAGTTTGTAGCGCACATGCAGCGGTATCTCAATGTAGTCGCGGTGATAGGTGTGGTCGATGCCTTCAAGAACGTCGTTGTGGTGCTTGAACATCAGTGAACCGTCAATACCTAGACCCACCACGGGAAGGCCTAGTTCCAAATGAATGCCGGCGGTCCAGCCTGTGCGACGCTCGCTATTGAGTATCTCTTTATCGAAGTGCAGGGCGTTGGTCGTGATACCGCCCTTGAGCCCCACTCGGAATTGTGCCACAGCCGTCAGCGACAGAACAAGTGTGGCTAGCAATATGACTGATAGACGTTTCATGGCTGCAAAACTAGTGATATTTTTCTTTTTCTCCAAATTTTTTGTGACTATGTAACAACAAATCGTTAATTTTGCGACATGATGAGCAAGAAATATGTCGCAGTTGTTGTCGCTGCCGTGCTGGGAGCGGCGGCACTGATATGGACTCGTCCACAGCCCCAGCAGTGGCACGAAAGCACGGGAGTGGTATGGACCACCGATTATCACATCCTGTTTTTGGGTCGCGAATACCTGAATGATTCCATCCAAGCTGTGCTACAGCGGGTAGACCGAAGTGCGTCGGTCTATAACAAAGCATCGCTGGTGGCACAATTCAATAGGGGCACCTCGCTGGTGGCCGATGCCATCCTCGACACCCTCTATCAAGCCTCGTTGCGGGTACACAACGAGACGGGTGGAGCATTTGACCCCACGGTGATGCCGCTGGTCAACGCTTGGGGCTTCGGCTACAGGAATGGTGAATTGCCCACTCAGGCGCAGATTGATAGTATACTGCAGTTTGTGGGCTTGGAAAAGCTGAGAATGGCCGACAGGAAATTCGTCAAGAGTGATCCGCGTGTGCAGCTGGATTTCAGTTCGATTGCCAAGGGCTTGGCATGCGACGAAGTGGGGCGGATGTTGCGGCGCAATGGCGTGGCGAACTTCATGGTAGAAATTGGTGGAGAGATAGCTTGCTCGGGGACAAATCGCGAGGGCGGTGCCTGGCGTGTGTCGGTCGACATGCCTACCGACCAACCCGACACCGTCAGTCACGAGGCTGTATTGGTCTTGGCACTTAACGAGGGTGGTGTTGCCACCAGCGGTAGTTACCGCAAGTATCGCGACTCGGACGGACAACGTGTCTCACACATCGTCAACCCCAAGACTGGGCGCAGCGAAACGAGCGACCTGATCAGTGTCACGGTCGTGGCACCCAACTGCATGTTGGCCGATGCTTGGGCCACGGCATGCATGGTGATGGGAACAGAGGCTGTGCAACAAATGATGCAAGATCGTGACGACCTGGGTGTGATGACCATCAGTGACATCGATGATCGACTGGTGGTTTGGAGCAACGCCCGTTTCGCCGACATCATCGCCCAATAACACGGCAAATATTTATCAAAAGAAAATGCCCGGCAACAACCGCTGTTGCCGGGCATTGTGTCGTGTTGTGGATAAGACCTGTCTTAATCGTCAGACTCGTCAGCATTTTTCTGCTTGCGGCGACGTTCCTTTTTGCTTGTCGCGCTGCTGGTGTCTTTCTCCTCTTTGAGGTCAATCTCGTTGCGGTCCTTGTCTAGGACTTTGTACTCCAGATAGGTCAGCGACTGGTCAGGCAGGATGCGGAACTTGCGCTTGAACTCCCGGCGCCAACGCCAGTATTCGCTGATGAGTCCTTTCTTGAGATAGGCGTCCACAAACGGATGGACATACATAATGAAGTTGTTTACCTTCAGTGAGTTGACAAGATAGTCTATCTTGTCTTTCAGCGTGTCGGTAAATAGCAGTGAAGGCTGTATCTCGCCTTTTCCACCACATGAGGGGCAGGTCTCGGCGGTGACAATGTCCAGGGCGGGGCGGACGCGTTGACGGGTGATTTGCATCAAGCCGAACTTTCTCAGCGGCAAGATGTTGTGGCGGGCACGATCGTTGGCCATTACCTCTCGCATGTGGTTATACAGCTCCTGTCGGTGCTCGGCCTTGGCCATGTCAATAAAGTCAATCACGATGATGCCGCCCATGTCACGCAAACGCAACTGACGAGCAATCTCGTCGGCGGCAAGCATGTTCACGCCCAGTGCGTTGCTCTCTTGGTCGGACGACGCTTTCGAACGGTTGCCCGAGTTCACGTCAATCACGTGCAGCGCTTCAGTGCTCTCGATGATTATGTATGCTCCCGACTTGAATGACACGGTCTTGCCGAACGACGACTTGATTTGTCGCGTGATATTGAACTTGTCGAATATCGGCTCGTCATCGCTGTACAGCTTGACGATGTCACTGCGATCGGGTGCTATCAGGTTCACATAGTTGCGTATCTGCTCAAATATCTCGGCATCATTCACATGGATGCTCTCGAAGTCGGGGTTAAAGATGTCTCGAATCTCGCCTACGGCACGGCTTTCCTCCTCATACAGGAGAGTGGCTGGTTGGCTGTAGCGCGCCTTGGCAACGGCGTCTTCCCAGCACTTGAGCAGGACCTTCAGCTCGCTGTGGAGCTCGGCGGCGCGCTTGTTCTCGGCCGATGTGCGGATTATCACGCCGAAATTCTTCGGCTTGATGCTCTCTATCAACCGGCGAAGGCGCGTCTTCTCGGCGCGGTCCTTGATTTTTTGCGACACCGAAATCTTGTCGTTGAATGGGGTCAGCACAAGAAAGCGACCCGTGAAGGTGATTTCGGTGGTTAGCCGTGGACCCTTGGACGAAATCGGCTCTTTGGCGATTTGCACAATCAGCTCCTGACCTTGAGTAAGCACGTCGGTAATTGAACCGTGCTTGTCGATGTCCTCGCCGAGCTGCATGCGCGACACGGCAAGCTGTTTCTTGCCGCCATTTTCCAGTACCGACTTGATGAATTGAGCGTAGGTGTTGAACTGCGAACCCAAATCAAGGTAATGAAGAAATGCGTCTTTGCCATATCCCACA
The DNA here is from genome assembly GCA_016281825.1 of Muribaculaceae bacterium. Lineage (GTDB taxonomy): Bacteria > Bacteroidota > Bacteroidia > Bacteroidales > Muribaculaceae > Sodaliphilus. Next base: position 7,125 of record JAEEJI010000118.1, read on the forward strand.
TTGACAAATGCGGCATTGAGGCCTGGCATGAGTTTCTTCACCTTGGCAAGGTAGAGGTTGCCCACGGCATAGGAGGCGTCTCGCGATTCGCGTTGCAGCGACATCAGACGGCCGTCCTCGGTCAGCGCGGTGCTGATGCTGGTGGGCGTTACGTCAACTACTAGTTCACTTCTCATCGCAGAAGGGGGGTATATACTATAATCTTATAAGGTAGGGTGGGGCAGGCCCCAGGAACTTACACACAAAGAACAAACTCACGCGCGCACAAGCTTTGAGGGGTGGGTTTGTTCTTGTATGACATCTTGACGGTCAGCAAGAGGCAAGAAGAATCACGAGACATGGCGGCGACGCAGAGCGAGCCGCCAATGCCCGCATTCATTTATTTCTTGCTCTTATGACGGTTCTTTCTCAGTCTTTTTTTGCGCTTGTGCGTAGACATTTTGTGTCTCTTATGCTTCTTTCCGTTGGGCATAATAGCTAGCTTTTAGTGAATAATACAAATAATATATCCGTGTCAGCCTGAATGGGCAAGACGTACAAAGCTTAACAATTGGCCTAGAATCACTTCACCTGATCCATGAACACCTTGGCGGGCTTGAAAGCCGGAATCTTGTGCTCGGGGATGATGATGGTGGTGTTCTTCGAAATGTTGCGGGCGGTCTTCTGTGAACGAGTCTTCACGATGAAGCTGCCGAAGCCACGCAGATAAACATTGTCGTCATTGGCCAGAGAGTCCTTGACGGTCTCCATGAATTTCTCAACTGTGGTCAGGACCGTTGCCTTGTCAATACCGGTCGATTTAGCGATTTCGCTAACAATTTCAGCTTTTGTCATTGTTGTTGTACTTTTAATATTTTGAATTAAAAAAATAAAGCGCATTAATTCAGACCTCAACCATCGCAAGTGATTGCAAATCACGAGGTTGGGGCCACAAAAAGGACTCGTAAAAAGAGACCTTTCGTAAAATGCAGTGCAAATATCGGACTTTTTTTTTAATTACAAGCAATCTTTAGACAATTTTTTATCTTTTTTTTTGATTTTCACCACTTTCGGCAATTTGAATGAGGCGTGCTGTTTTGAAAAACGGGATTAAAAATCAAGCAAGCGATCATATAATTCTCCATTCTCAATTCTCAATTCTCAATTTATTCGTAACTTTGCACCTGTTTTACTGATGACGCTATGGATTGGTTGAGAGAATTGGTAATGGGAAGTGGCGTGGCGCACGCCATCTTCATCTATGCGCTCGTGATTGCATTGGGCGTGATTCTGGGAAAGCAGAAGGTCTTCGGGGTGTCGCTCGGGTCGACTTTTGTCCTGTTTATGGGCATCCTCGCCGGACATCTGGGACTTGCTGTGGACCCGAATATCATTAAGTTCATTCAAGAGTTCGGACTCATCTTGTTCATATTCTCCATCGGTCTGCAGGTGGGGCCGGGTTTCTTCTCCTCGTTCAAGGAGGGGGGCATGGTGCTCAACGGACTGGCTATGCTCATCATTGCGCTGAACATTGCAGTTGCGTTGGCTATATATTATTGTGTGGGTGACATACGCATCACTGATCTTGTGGGCGTACTCTCGGGCGCGGTGACCAATACGCCTGGTTTGGGTGCTGCCCAGCAGACACTCATCGAGACCCGCGGAGCCGACGCGTCACTGCTCAACGAGGCGATGTCGATGGGCTATGCCGCCGCCTATCCACTGGGCGTGGTGGGCATCATTCTGTCGCTGATTGTGGTCAAGGCACTTTTCAAAATTAACGCCGAAGCCGAGTCGAAGAACATCGAGGACGAAGTGGCGCAGTCACAGCTGGCACCGCACTTGGTCTCGTACCGCGTGACCAACAAACTCATCTTCGGGCGCGACCTGCGGCGGCTGCATGCCATCATCGACCACAACTTTGTCGTCTCGCGCATGAAGCGTGCCAGTGACGGAGAGGTTATCATCCCCAAGAGTGACACCGAGGTCAATGAGGGGGACTTGCTGCTCATCGTCATGAGTGCACAGGACCAGGAGGTTTTCGACGCCATCATCGGCGAACATGTCGACATGGACTGGAAGCACCTTCCCGCCCAACTGGTGTCGCGGCGCATACTGGTGACCAACAGCGAGATGTCGGGACGAAAACTGGGCTCGTTGCGGCTGCGTATGGGGTTCCGGCTTAACGCCACCCGCGTCAACCGCGCTGGCGTTGACCTGTTGGCGAGCCCGAACCTAAGTCTGCAGGTGGGTGACCGAATCACCGTGGTGGGTAACCTTGAGGATATCAACCGTTTGGCCGAGAAATTGGGCAACTCGATGAAGACCCTTGACCAACCTAACATCTTTACGATGTTCATCGGCATCGTCATGGGTATCTTGGTGGGTTCTGTCCCGCTGATGCTGCCTGGAATGACCGTTCCCATGAAATTGGGTCTGGCGGGAGGTCCGCTCATCGTGGCCATCCTGCTGGGACGTTATGGCTACAAGTTGAAACTGGTGACCTACACCAGCTCGAGTGCCAACCTGATGCTTCGTGAGCTGGGCATCTGCCTCTTCTTGGCATCGGTGGGAATCGCTGCCGGAGGCGACTTCGCAAGGACGGTGTTCAATGCGCAGGGCTTGCGTTGGGTGCTTTATGGATTCTTGATCACCATTGTCCCGTTGCTCATTGTCGGCCCGCTAGCCAGAGGAAAATTCCGCATCAATTACTGTACGCTCATGGGCATGATGGCGGGTGCTACCACCGACCCGCCCGCACTGGCCTACGCCAACAAGACAGCAGGCAACGATGCACCTGCAGTGGCTTACAGCACGGTCTATCCCCTGACCATGTTCTTGCGGGTCATCACGGCGCAACTAATCATCATGATATTGGCGTAAAACTGCCAATATGACACAAAAGCTGCCACTTTGTCACGCTGTGCAGACAAAGTGGCAGCTTTTGTGTGCTGTAATTACTTGGCACCGGGTTTGCTTTTCTATGGATGGACGCGGCAATGAAGCCGAGCCCACAACACTGAAAGTTTAACAATTTATTCTTAAATAGGAGGATTTAATTATGTATCTTACACGTAGAAATCAGAACTGGTTGCCCGAGGTTTTCAATACCTTGTTTGACACCGACATCTTCCCCAAGATGAACATGAGTACAACCACCTCGCCGGCCATCAATGTCATTGAGAAAGACACAGAGTATGACGTCGAACTCGCCGCTCCCGGCATGACGCGTGACGACTTCACCGTAACACTCGACGAAGACGAGAACTTGGTAGTGGATCTCGAGAAGAAGGTCGAGACCCATGAGGGTGACGACAAGCCCTGCGACGAACACAAGTGCGAGGGACGTTACCTGCGCCGCGAGTTCAGCTACACCAAGTTCCACCAGACTCTCTTGCTGCCCGACGATGTCGATCGCGAGAAGATTTCAGCTACATGCGAGCATGGTGTGCTCAAGGTCGTACTTCCCAAGTACACTCCGCAAGAACTCAAAAAAGAGGCAAAGGTCATCGAAATCAAGTAAACACAATTCTCAATTCAAGGACATCCCCATAATTGAGGAGTAAAAAGTGCCCAAATCACTATTTTAGGCGATTGTGGGCATTTTTTCGTGGCAGTAATTTTGCAACGCGAATTAGTTATTAGTTGAAATAGTTTTTACGTAGCCACTTCTAATACAACAGTAAGTTCAAACGGATAAATTTGCCGCACGATGCGATATCGCGCGGCTTTTTCTTTAGACCCAAAAAGCGAATTATCGAACCAGCCCATCAAGAGCAACAATTCGATAATTCGCTAATTCGTGATAAAAAATCTTAATAGCCACGAATCACGAGAAACAAGAAAAATTCTTTAATTCTCTAATTCGTGATAAAAGAGATTCGTGATTACTTGGTCAGCTCGAAGCCCACACGGGCACCGTCGCTGCTCTTGGCGAGTTGCTTCACGGCCTCAATAGCAGTGGCATTATCAACCTGGCCCACTTTCTGGAGCATCGTAGCCATCTGGTTGGCATCAAACATCAGGGCGATACCGTTGGTGGTCTTCATCACGTTGCCCTTCAGCGTTTGGGCGGCGCTCTTCAGAGCAATCTCGCCATTGGTCTGGTTGAATGTGTATGTGCCATTGAACGGGATGCCGTGCACTTGGGCGGCAAACGTGTTGTCAGCACCAAACTTGAACGTGGTGTTCTTCTTCGTGATACCTGCAGCCTGGAACTTCGGGGCCAGCTGGTTGATCAGGTTGTTAGCGGCCTCTACGCCACCAGCCTTGTTCAAAGTCTGTTGGTTGGTGAACGCTGCGCTGGCGCCATTGTAGGCCCAGTTGCCAGCGAGGCTAGATGCGTCAAGACCGTAGCCACCCAGCAACACGTTGCCCAGGATGCTGCCCAACACATTGCCAATGATACTGCCAGTGCTGCTGGTTGTTGTCGTGCCATAGCCTGTGTTGCCATAGCCACTGTTTCCATAACCCATACCACAGCTCGTTGCCAATAATGCAACAGCCGTCAAAACTGCAAAAATGCTTTTCTTCATTGTAGTAATTATTTAAATGGTTTGTAATCTTCTGAATGGCAAAAGTACAAAAAAAGTTCATATCTGCAAATAACTTTTGCCAAAAAATGTCGATATGGCACGAATTTTGCCATATCTTTAACGCAAATCACCAAAATTACTCAACAAAATGGCTAAACAGAAAATCATCGACTTTGACGCTTACCGAGCCTACTTCAATGACTCGGCTTTGTGGGACAAGATTAAAAATGTCGCCAAGAAGGCTGGCATCAAGGTGGTCTATGCGGCACTCGTGTTATACTACCTCGCTCGGGATGGAAAGATGCCGTTGAAGGACAAAATCAAAATCTATGGTGCGCTGGGCTATTTCATCCTGCCGCTGGACATGATTCCCGACTCGCTCATGGTGTTGGGGTTTACCGATGACTTCGCCGCACTGGCTTATGCACTATACTCGGCTAGCAAGTACGTCACCCCGGACATCGAGGCGAAGGCCGAGGCCAAACTGCACGAGTGGTTCGGAGACTTTGACCGGGTCGAGATTGCCGGTCTCATACCTGCGGCCTGCCCCGACCCCGAGTGACCGCTCACGTTTGGTTTTAACCGCGAACCACGCGAATCGATACGAATCATTCTGTTTGTTTCGTGTTGTTTCGCGGGGTACGCGGTTTGTTTTTCGCGTAATTCGTGGTTAAAATTGCTTTGCGTGATTCGTGGTTAAAAAAAAATAGCTAATTTTGTAGTCCCAATCAATCACGCAAGACATGAACCGCATTGGTAAACTCTATTTCCGCTATGGCACCATGGGGTCCGCTAAGACCGCATTGTTGCTTACACAGGCTTATAACTTCGAGGAGCGCGGCATGCGCTATCTCTGCATGAAACCGATCATCGATGACCGGGAAAAGGATAATGTCATACGCTCGCGAATCGGCATCGAGCGCAAATGCGAGTGGATTTATCCCGACACTGACCTATATGTCACTATCAAAAGATTCTGCGAGGAGAAAAAGGTCATCTTCGACTGGATCCTTGTTGATGAGTCGCAGTTCCTCCAGGAACAGCAGGTTGACCAGCTGGCACGCGTCGTCGACGAGTTTGGCACCAATGTCGTGTGCTATGGCTTGCGAACCGACTTCCAGAGCCGGCTCTTTGAGGGCAGCCGAAGGCTTCTCGAGCTCGCCGACACGATTGATGAGGTAAAGTCGACATGCTCATGCGGCCGAAAGACGATTATCAACGCTCGTATTGACAGTCAAGGAAACATTGTCACTGATGGAGCGCAGGTCGAGATCGGAGGCGATGACAAGTACGTCGCGCTGTGCCGCAGTTGCTGGCGCAACCGCCGCATTGAGAGCGCCAACCGCAATGCCATCAACTTCGATGCAGGACTCTCTTTGTTTTAATGCGCAACTTCGATTGTTCGAAAACTCGATTAATCGAATGTTCGAAAAAAATCAAAAATTAAATTTCTACTTATGAAAAAACTTACATGGTTCATGAGCTGCTTGCTCCTGGCACTGGTGGGATTGCAAGTCAGGGCGGCAGACATTTACGTGGAATCGACTGATTCCACATTCAATGTGTACACGTGGTCGCCTTCGACATTTGGAGAATGGCCTGGCGAAGTAATCGCCAACATTGCCACACGTGTGAAGATTGGCGAGAAAGACTATTTCAAGTTTTCGCTCAACGCCTTATCAGAAAGTGGTACCTCTCGCTGCATCATCTTTAATAAGGACGGGGCACAGACCCCAAACATATCCTTGGTTGATGGCGACAACTACTTTGTCTATCCTGTCAATGGCGATTACACCTGTTACGAGACCACCAATCCACCTGTGGCAATTACTAGTTACACCGTCGTGGGCGACGCTGCGCTGTTTGGCTCCGAATGGAATACTGAGCTGGTAGAGAATGACATGGTGCTCCAAGAAGACGGTTCCTACAAGTTGGTCAAGAACGAACTTATGCTGTCTGCTGGGAACTACGAATACAAGGTGGTCGGTAACCATGTCTGGAGCCTATGGGAGGTGCCACAGCAAGGCAATCAGACGCTCACCATCGAGGAAGACGGCCAGTATGACGTGACCTTCATCCTTACCTTGGGAGAGGAGAACGTGCTCACTGCCATGGCACAACGTGTAGGGGACCCACAACCCCAAGTCTATGTACTGCACTATGGCAAGCAGGAGAACGAGTGGCAGGACAAGGTGTTTGTCGCAGGAGATGACGAGAACGAGGGCAAACTCGTTGCTGCAGACGTTGTCTTTGAACCTTATACCGAGTTCGGCGTCAAGTGCGGCGATGTGTGGTATGGCGGTATGGCAAGTGGCGGTGAGTCTACCTACTGGATCCATGCCACCTGGTGCACCGACATTCCGCTGAGCGCCGAGGAGGGAGTGAAGAACTTCATCATCTATGAGGGCGGCATCTACACTTTCATCCTGACTGTCAACGATGAGTGCAAGACCTTCACAGTGAAGGGATTCAATAAGCGTGGCGATATGAATGGCGACGGCGAGGTAGACATTGCTGATGTCAACGCGATCATCAACATGATGCTTAATAAGGCAGAGGTAAATCCTGCTGCTGACCTCACTGGCGATAGTGAGATTGACATAGCAGACGTGAACATGGTCATAGACATCATGCTCAATAAGATATAATTATCCTTTCAGACTAACAGAAAAACGGGGACGCCAACTAGCGCCCCCGTTCTATATTCACACCCTGCAATCGTTTGCACGACCGGCTTGTTGAAAACAGACATGACTTACACCTATTTTAGAAAAGAAATATTTATTTTTGGAGGGATAAAAAGCGAAAAACCAATAAGATCAAAAATATTATTCACTCTAAAAGATTTATGTTATGAAGAGAATTACATGGTTTATGAGTTGCTTGCTCTTGATGCTTGTAGCATTGCAAGCAAAAGCGGCAGTTGTATATGTGGAGACTGATGACCCCACATTCAACGTGTATACATGGTCGCCAGAGACATTTGGCGGTTGGCCTGGTAGTCTTATTACTGATAAAGCAGAACTCACCGAAGTCAACGGAAAGCAGTACTACAAGTTTAGCCTTGATGGAACTGGACGATTCATTATCTTCAACAAGGGGGGCGTTCAGACCCAAAATATTCCCCTTGTAGATGGTGACAACTATTTTACTTATCCTATAGATGGGGACTATAGTAAGTATGAAACAACCAACCCACCCATCGTCATCACTAGCTACACCATCGTCGGTGTAGCCGAGCTATGTGGGCAAGAATGGGCACCAGGTTTGGAAGCCAACGACATGGAACTACAGGATGATGGCTCCTATCAATTAGTTCGGGAAGGCCTGACGCTGGAAGCGGGAGGATATGATTACAAGGTGGTAGGAAACCATGCATGGGGACTCTTCGAAGTGCCCCAGAGCGGCAACCAGACACTTACCATCGCTGAAGACGGAAAGTACAACGTGACCTTTACTCTGAAATTGGGCGAAGAAAACATTTTGACCGCTGAGGCGACCGAGGTTGAGCCGGTGGTGATTGACCATACCTACACGGTCACTGGAGAAGAGGATCTGATGGGTGAGTCATGGGACCTCAATGCAGTAGAAAACGAAATGACTAAGATTGAAGACGGTGTCTATACACTTGTCAAGGACAATCTTGATTTGAATGCTAGAAGTTATGAATACAAGGTAGTGCGTGACCATTCTTGGAGCTGGGCCGTTCCGCAAACGGGCAATTATTCCCTAAACATTGAGGAGAGGGGCAAGTACAAAGTCACCTTTAAACTCACGCTGGGCGAAACACCTACACTCACTGCTGTGGCTGAGAAGCTTGAGGAGCCGCCCGTGCCCATCACGAGCTACACCATCGTTGGCGACGCGGCGCTGACGGGTGCCGACTGGGATGTCAATGCCGAGGCCAACGAGATGACCCAAGAGTCTCAAGGTGTGTATGTATTGCTCAAAGAGAACGTCCAGCTGACCGCAGGCAATTATAATTACAAGGTAGTGGGAAATCACAGCTACGATGTGTACCAACTGCCGCTGCAAGGTAACAATACCCTTGAAATCGCAGCCGATGGCAAGTATAACGTGACCTTCAAACTCACCTTGGGCGAGGAGGGCGACAATCTCACAGCCTCTGCTGAGAAGATTGAGGAGCCGCCCGTGCCCATCACGAGTTACACCATCGTTGGCGACGCGGCGCTGACGGGTGTCGACTGGGATGTCAATGCCGAGGCCAACGAGATGTCGGCCCAGGAGGACGGCAGCTACAAGCTGGTTAAGAGCGAGGTCGAGCTGGCCCCAAACAACTACGAGTACAAGGTGGTTGGCAATCACAGCTACGAGGCGTTCCAGTTGCCGCTCCAAGGCAACCAGATCCTTGAGATTGCCACGAACGGCAAGTATAACGTGACTTTCATCTTGACGCTGGGAGAAACCCCAGTCCTGACCGCTACGGCTGAACTGGTTCAAGAGATCCTACCTGACTATGTGCTGCACTATGGCACGCAAGGCGCTGAGTGGCAAGATAAAGTCTTCATTCCTGGTGAAGGCGAGAATGAAGGAAAACTGGTTGCAGCAGATGTAGAGTTTGCGACCGACACCGAGTTCGGTATCAAGTATGGTGATACATGGTATGCTGGTATCCCCAACAATGACGAGCCGCGCTATAGGATCCATGGCGACTGGTGCACCGACATCCCGCTATGCACGGGTGATGATGTCAAGAACTTCATCATCAATGAGGCTGGTACCTACACCTTCATCCTTACCATCGGCGAGGAAGGCAACACTTTGACGGTGACGGGATTCCCTATCACTCCCACTGTCGTTGGAGATCTCAACGCCGACAATTTAGTTGACGTGTCTGATGTGAACATCATGGTTAACATGATTCTAGGCTTATCCGAAAAGACTGATGCGGCCGACCTTGATCACTCTGGAGATGTTGATGTATCAGATGTGAACATCTTGGTTAACATCATTCTGGGCAGGTGAGACCTGTTTCATAAGATGCTATAAAAAAGGGCGCGGCCAAATGGCTGCGCCCTTTTTGAGGGGTGCTTGTTACTTCTTCCTGACAAACAATCCCAATACCCAATTGACAAGTGCCATCACTACACTGAAGGCTAGTGCCCACAAGAAACCGTCTACCTTAAAGTGATCGCTTACGCACCATGCGCACAGCATCACCATCGCAGCATTGATTACCAGGGTGAACAGCCCCAACGTCAAGATGTTGACAGGTAGCGAGAGCAGTTTCACAACGGGACGGATAAACGTGTTGATCAGTCCCAATACTAGGGCTACCAGTGCGGCGGCCCACCAAGGCTCGACTGTCACACCGTCGAGCGTCCAGGCGGTAATAAACACCGCCACAGCCGAAATAATAAATCTTGCTATCATAATTTTCAATTTTCAGTTCTTAGTTTTCAGCTCTCTCAGAATTCCCAGTCTTCCCAGTCCTCTCAGGGTTTAAAAACGCAAAATTACGCTTTTTTGTGCAATCAACGACAAAAACCATCAGAAAATCATGCATATCTCGCAGCATTTTTGTAATTTCGCAGCCGTAATTTAATGTCACTGATATGAACAAAATCAACAGTCACCAACTCATTATCCAGTCGAAAGACTATGTGATGATTGTCCTTGGACTGTTTCTCTATGCGCTGGGTTTCTCGGCGTTTATCCTACCAGAGAAGGTGGTCACAGGTGGTGTAGTCGGTCTGGCGTCGTTGGCGCGATTTGCATTTGGATGGAATGTCGCGGTGGTCAACTATGTCATCAACATCATCTTGCTCGTCCTTGCATACCGCATAGTAGGAAAACAGTTTGTCTTGCGCACTATCTTTGGAGCTACCCTCGCAAGTGTATTCATCGCTCTGATGACTCCATGGAGCTACGAGCCGTTGGTTCAGCAACAGCCCTTCATGAATGTCATCATCGGTGGTATCCTCTGTGGAATGGGGCTGGGCATCGTCTTCTCGCACAACGGCAGCAGCGGTGGAACGGACATCATCGCGGCAATGGCGACTAAACGCAGCAATGTGTCGTTTGGACGAATGATGCTCTACTGCGATGTGGGCATCATCTCGTCGAGCTACCTCATTTTCCAGTCGCCCGAGAAAATCGTTTATGGTCTCATCATCATGATCATCGTCTCG
>JAEEJI010000008.1 GCA_016281825.1 Muribaculaceae bacterium
GCAACGACAGGGTTGTTGCACTCTGATAAAAGGGTCTTGACGGGGAAGAGAACATCTCACCCATCATGTGACGCTTAGAGCCAGAAAAAACAAACCATGCATTATTGCACGACTGAATGTGTGTGCGCAGTAATGCTTCAACATTTTTCTCAGCGTAGCCCATAATGCTCTGAAACTCGTCGATTGCTACCAAGCATGGCTTATCAGCAGCCGATAAGTACTGAAAAATCTCCTCTAAGGTCATTTGGGGCATATGTATGTCCCCCACTTGGATGTTCCAACTGGGCTTTCCGAATTCATCTATCGTAATGCCAGTGCGAAACGAAGTTGCAACCTGAATAAAGCGTTCCCATGCACGCCGCTCCCTCGACTTGAGTTCTGATAATATCTCCCTACCAAGTTCATAGGTAAACTCAGCCAAAGATCTTGTGGCATAAATGTCAACGATAAACAGATAGTACTCTTCTTGAAGCCTTTTTTGCGAAAAGCAATGCTTGAGAAGCCCCGTCTTTCCCATGCGTCGGGGAGACATCAAGGCGACATGGTTGCCATTTTCAAGCAGTGACGTTAATCGTCTTGTCTCCTCAACACGATCACAAAAATATTCAGGCCCACTATAGCCGTAAGTCAAGAATGGATTTTTCATAACATAACCTATTGTTCTAGGGCAAAAGTAATACAATTTTTTAAATTACGCAAGTTTGCGTTACGCAAGTTTGCGTAATTTTGTAAAAAAATGTTACAATGCGGCTCTACAGCGATTTGTTTGACCAAGTTTCGGCGATTTTTGTATTTTTGCGTCTTATATAGTGGAGGGCTGAATGAGCGCTCAAAAACTATGTTTGGCAGCCGACGCAGAAATATTGACAACGTGATTGAGGCGAACCTTGACGCACTGTTGAGGTTTGCCTATTTCCGCGTTGGCGACCGCGTCGAGGCCGAGGACATTGTCTATGAGGCGGTGTTGCGTCTGCTTGAAAACAGCCACAAGGTGAATGACGCAAAGTGCTATTTGTTCAGCATCGTCTACAACCTGTGCCAGGACAAATTCAGGAAAAAGCAAGTGCCGACAGTGCCGTTTGAGCGCATCGACTTGCCCGACGAGACCGAGAATCGGCTTGACCAAGAAGAAATTGACCGCATCAACCGCCTGCTTGACGGCTTGCCGCCCCACGAGGCCGAGATTGTGAGAATGAATGTTGTCGACGAACTGTCGTTTGTGGAAATCAGCCACATCCTCAACATTCCACAATCCACCGCGAAATCCCGGCTCTACTCGGGAATGAAAAAGATGAGAGAAAAGTATTTCACCAATAATCAATGACCGCTATGGAAGAGTATCATGACATAAAAGAGTTGTTGAAACCGCGACGCACAATCAGCGCATCGCCACAATTGCGCCAGCGCGTCGGCAAAGCGCTGGCACAAAAGCACAGCAGCGCACCTTGGCTGTGGAAAGCGGCGGCATGCGCGGCATTGATAGTGGGGGGCACAATGCTTTTCAACAGCAGGACAGCCACCGATGCCGACTGCATCGTTTACGTCGCGGGGCAGCAAGCGAGCGGCGGCGAAGCGCGTGCAATCGCCGAGGCCGATGTCGCCAAGATGGAGCAGTTCATGCTCACTGTGGCACAGCAAAATGCTGCCGAACAAGAAAAAGTCAATCAATTCATGCAACATAAATCTCAACCGAAATGAAACGTCTAATCATAATAATAACATGCATAGTCACCGCCCTGGCGGTCTATGCCAACCCGCCGAAGTTGAACGTTGAGAGCCTGTTTGACGGCCGATACAACGACAACAAGAGCGTGACCATTTCAATCTACAAGAGCAATGGCAACTACTACCGTGGGCTGACGGTAAAGAACAACCCCGGCATCATTAAAAAGATTGCCGAAGCCATCGCGAAAGATGCGCCGAGAGCCAAGGAATATTCCGACTACAACGGGGCCGACGGGCAATACACATCGTTGCAAATTGTCAATAATGGAGAGATTATCTACATTGGCCTGCAACGCGACAAGCATGGCGGAGCATTCTTCTTCATACAAGGCAAAGAGAAAGCATTTAAGTAACTAATCAATAAAACATTATGAACAAAATCGCGAAAGCCGTCGTATTGATGGCCCTGCTCCCTGTGTGCCTTTTTGCGCAGGAAAACGCTGACTCGACAAGCATTGACTCCATCGCCGACCATTGGGACAAAGTGCTGGAACTGAACGAAGTGGTGGTGGTCGGCCATCGCACAGTGCTCAAGCAAGAGCCCGACCGCATCGTCTATCTCACCAAGAACGACGCGTTCACCATGGGTCTTAACGGCATTGAAGTGCTTGACCGAATCCCGCGCGTGACCGTCGAGGGCGATGCCGTGACCGTGGCGGGCAAGTCGACAGTACGCTACATCGTCGACGGCCGTCTGCTGGAAATGCCTGACGATGCCATCGCCATGCAACTGAAGAACCTGCAGGCATCGGGCATCGAGAAAATCGAAGTGCTCACCACGCCCCCGGCGAAATATGCCGCCGCCACCAATGTGGCATTCATCAGCATCACCACGCGCAACGAGTCGCTCGGCACGCGCGGCAACGTGTGGGGCCGAGGCATCGCGCGTGAGGATTTCAGTGATCAAGTGGGTGGCAATGTGTCGCACACCACTCGCAAGGTGGAAATGTCGGTGGATGCCAGTTGGAGCGACACCCACGGCATCAACGACCTGGACCGCACCTACACATTCAGTGACCATGTGAAGACCTCGCAACGAAGCACGCATTTCACCAACAGCGCGCTTGGCGTGAATGGGCTATTCAAGTACAAGTTCACCGGCCGCCTAAGCGCTGGAGCCATAGCCAACCTGAGCACATCACGGCTGAATAGCAAGTTAAGCGACGTCACCGACGACAACGGAAAAATCTTCAGTTCATACAACTTTTCACCCTCCCGCCCTAACAATGCGCTCACACTGACCACCTTTGCCGATTGGCAACTCGACGACGCGGGCAAGACGATAAGCCTCACCTACAACTGGTTCAACAAGTCGGCCAAGTCATTCTCCGACGTGCTCACCGCCTGGAACGACGGCACATCACACTTGACCAACGACGGGCACAACAAATATCACATCCACTCGGTCAAACTTGATGCCACACTGCCGTTCAAGGCATTCAAGATGGAAACAGGCGCGGCCTTTACCGCCATCGGCAACAAAACGGCATTGACAGCCGGGACCTACGACGATTCACAATGGATTTACGACCCTACGCAGAGCAACGCGTTTGACTACGACGAGCGCACGGCGGCCGCCTACGTCAGCGCCGAGAAGAACTTCAGCAACTCATTTTTCGGCAAACTTGGGCTGCGCTACGAGCACACCGAGGTAAAAGGCCTTCAGTCAATAGGCGATGAGAAGCACAACAACAGATACGGCTATCTGTTCCCATCTTTGAACCTGAGTTGGGGCAAGCAGAGCGTGGGACGCTTCTCTTTGTCCTACTCAATGGGCATCACACGCCCGAACTTTGCCGACCTGAACCCGTTCCGCTACTACACCACCACCAGCGACTACGTGGCAGGGAATCCCGACCTTAAGCCAAGCATTGCACACAATGCCGAACTCAGTTACAGCCTGAAGGGATTCTATGCGGTGCTCTACAACTCATTCAACCACAATGCGATTGGTTATGTCACGCGGTTCAATGCCGACGGCTCGCAATTCTCAATCCCCGAGAACTGCATCGACAACAACAAGGTGGGCTTGTACGCGTCATACTACCGCTCAATCTTCGACTGGTGGAGCGTGAATACTGGCGGCGAAATCTTCAACACCTACGCCAAATCGAAGATTGCCGATTTTCGAGAGAATGACGACAACAGTTGGGGTGGCAAACTGGAACTCAGCACCTCGTGGATGCTCAATCGCCAGCGTACGCTCATCTTCAATGCGCGGTTTAGCCAATACTTCCCATATCACGAGCACATGGTGCGATATGAGGCGATGTCGCTGGTGGGCTTCGAACTGCGTTATATGCTTCTCGACAACCGTTTAACATTCGTTGCCTCCGTGAGCGACCCCTTCGGCTGGAACATCACCAAATCAACGGCGCTTTACGACGCCTACAGCGTCAACACCCGCAACGACATCCATAGCCACGCCGTCTCGCTACGCGTGTCGTACGCCTTCGGCGGCACCAAGGTGAACAACGTCTATCGCGACACCAAAGAGCGCGAATCCACCCGCTCCAACTGAGCGGGCTTTAACCCAAATAGGTCATTAACGTGAAAATGATAATTATCTATTGGTGTCCGATAAATATTTTTTAAACACTCACAATTCATTGAATGTCAAGCAAAAACATCAAGTTCATAAATAATGGGCTTGCTTTGTAGACCTTTTGGGCTGGACAGGGTTTAGGAACGCGCCATGGAGGCAATGTTTCCAGACAATATTAGGGACGCGCCATGGCGCGTTGTGGGGCAAAATGTGGGTTAAATGTGTTCATAATCATGTTATTATTTTGATTGATATCGTTTTCGAACTACGCGCCATGGCGCGTCCCTACATCTAAATCGTGCGTTCTTAGCCCCGTTAGGGGTGACAGAACCAATTGTGTCTACATCTGCCACCCCTGGTTTTTATCGGACA
>JAEEJI010000119.1 GCA_016281825.1 Muribaculaceae bacterium
ATCACTTACGTTCTATCAGGTTCAAGCAGCAACGGCTCATTCTACATGGACGGTGCTTACAAGGCCAGCTTTGAACTGAATGGTGTGAGCCTAACCAACCCCGACAGTGCGGCCATTAACATCCGCGACGGCAAGCGCATCAGCGTGATGCTGGTTGATGGCACCACCAACTCGCTGATCGACGGCGCAAATGGTTCGCAGAAGGGCTGCTTTGCCATCAAGGGCCACACCGAGTTTACCGGCGGTGGCACCCTCAACATCACAGGAAATACCAAAAACGCCTTCTGGGGCAAGGAGTATGTTGAGTTCAAGAAAAAACTCACAGGCTCCATCAACATCCTGGGTGCAGTGGGTGACGGCTTCAACGTCAACCAATACTTCCAGATGAACGGCGGCACCATCACTATCAATGGTGTGGGTGACGACGGCATCCAGGTGAGTCGCTCAACCGACGATGACGGCAATGTCGAGACCGATGCCGAGAACACTGGCGATGTCACCATCAAGGGCGGCACGCTCACCATCACCACCACCGCAGCTGGTGCCAAGGGCATCAAGGCTGACCACAACTATGTGATGAGCGGTGGCTCGTTGACGGTGAACCAGACTGGCGGTTATGTGTATGACGGCGAAGATCCCAGCTTCTGCGCCGGCGTGAAAGTTGACGGCCACATCAACATCACCGGCGGTACGGTCAATGTGACCAGCACTGCCGATGGCGGTCGCGGCTTGAATGCCGACAGCACCATCACCGTCAACCAGAGCGCTGCGACCACCAACATCGACATCAAGGCCAACGGCGCTGGCGGCGTGCTCGACCAGAATGCCGAGCCCGGCAGCGGCTCGACAACTAGCTCTTATAAGCTATATATTGCAAAGCCATCGGGCAACTCTTCCTGGAGCAATAGCGACATTTATCTCTATAAGAGCGACGGCACACTCATTCAAAAGATTACCAACACTGTTCAAAAGACCTCGGGTTACAGCACCCTAACTTTCTATTGGTATGACTTTGGTGTAGCAACAAGTGACACATATTATGTACAAGGCAGTAGTGGCTCTTATACACTCAAGACAGCGAACTTTAATGGCCCATCAAATGGAGATGTTTACTATCTGATTAGTAATAGATCATCATCTACTAGCGGTTCAGTGAAAAACTATACAGTATCAAATGTAACTACGCAGTATGGTGGCAGCAGTGAGAGCGGCGAAGACACAGGAGACACTTACAATGCTTCGGGCCTAAAGTGTGACGGCAACCTTACCATCGGCGGCGGTACCATCACCATCGCTAACAGCGGCAAAATGAGCAAAAGCATCAAGACCAAGGCAACCGCAACCATCAATGGCGGCACCATCACGCTCACTCCCAGTGGAGCAATGGGTACTGCGACAGTTAATGGTACTGTTGATGCTAGCTATAGCACAGGTGTCAAGGCGGTCGACTTTGTGATGAACGACGGCTCGTTGACCATCAATGCTAGTGGAACTGCTGGCAAGGGTATCTCCACTACGAGTATTACCACCAACGGCGGCACCATCAACATCACCAATAGTGGTGCGCCCCAGTCTGCATCTAGTGGCGACTACTACACCGCCAAGGGTATGAAGGCCGACGGCAACATGGCGCTCAACGCCGGCACCATCACCATCAAGATGACTGGCAACGGCGGCAAGGGCATTAAGGTCAACGGTGCTTATACGCAAGGCACCAGCGACACCAGCGGCCCGACGTTGTCGGTGACTACCACAGGCTCTGCCGCAGGCACCAGCAGTGGCGGCGGTGGCGGTTTCCCAGGCGGTGGTGGCATGGGCGGCGGTGTCAGTGGCTCGGCCAAGGCCATTAAAGTAATGGGAGCCATCGTTATAAATGGCGGTCAGACTGAAGTCAGCACGGCATCGGACGGTGCCGAGGGCATCGAATCCAAGGTCAGCATCACCATCAATGGCGGCAAGCACTACTACAAAGCCTACGATGACGGTATGAACAGTTCGGGAGCCATCAAGTTTGCCGGTGGTCTGACCATTGTCTACAGCAACGGCAATGACGCCGTCGACTCCAACTATGGCCGCTCAGGTGCCATCGAGATTGGCAATGGTGCCGTGTTTGCCTACACCACCAAGGGCGCACCTGAAGAAGGTTTGGATTGCGACAACAACAGCTATATCACTATCACAGGTACTGGATATGCTGTCAGTGCTGGCGCCAACCAAGGTGGCGGTGGCGGCTGGGGAGGCGGCAGTTCAAGTAGTAGCATCGGCAGCTCGGTGCAGGGTTACTACTTGAGCACAAGCTCGCTGAGTTATTCGGCCGGTCGTTACTATAGCATTCTGCCTTCTAGCTCGAGCACTGCAGCAATGTTCACCTATAGCTTTGAGGCTGCTTGTAGCAGTTCACTGAGCTTGTTCACAGCCAAGGGTATGACCAGCGGTACAACCTATTACGTCAAGTATAGCACATCGGCTCCGACAGGCTACACCAACTCGTTCCATGGCGTGTATATTGGCGGCACGACCAGTGGCACGCTGTCGCAGACAACCAGCTTCCAAGCAACGAGGTAATCAGGACATCTGAAAATTCTTTCATAAGCGATGAGACGGCGCATCTCCCCAAGCGGGAGTGCGCCGACTCTGTGTTTATGTGAGCAAGTAGTAGACCTAAATATGTGCATTATTGAAAGGCATTCCAGCCTTGGGCACGGATGGGGAGTTCCTGATTGTCGCGGGTGACCAGACAGGGGCCAAGCTCAGGTTTGGTGATGCGACCAATGAGGCGAGCCGTCTTCATCTGTGATACTTTTTCATGGTCGGTAAGCGGTACAGTAAACAACAGTTCGTAGTCCTCGCCTCCATTCATGGCCGCCGTCACCAAGTTCATGTTGAACTCCTCGGCCTGAATGGCAGTCTGGTAGTCGATGGGGATGCGGTCCTCATACACGCGGCATCCCACATCCGATGCCTTGCAGATGTGCAGCAGTTCGCTCGACAGTCCGTCACTCACATCCATCATCGCCGTGGGGCGTATGCCCAGCTGTCGCAGCTCGGCAATCACATCACGTCGTGCCTC
>JAEEJI010000120.1 GCA_016281825.1 Muribaculaceae bacterium
GAGAAGGATATGACCTATACTAGAAAAAGCTGTCAGTTAGACAGCAGTAATTGATACATCATGAAGAACAGATTCCTACCCCTTAACGCCCCTAAAAACCGAGTTAAGGGAAGATTATCACTTATTTTTTCCCCTTAACTTGCAAAAAAGCCGAGTTAAGGGGGGAGGATTATAGTATGGGAATAGGAGGATAAATGAGTTCTGATATAGACCACATTCAATAATTTGATTATCAGCAATTTGTCCTGTCTTAATTTGCAAATCAAGACAGGACATTGTAGTGCAATCATGCTGTGTTTTGTGCCAATGTGTAAATTAACCCATCTCTGATGCCGAAAAATTTGACAGGTTTCAGTGGCGGCAGTAATTTTGCAGTGACAATCTGTTTTACTAACCGTCTAAAAACTAATCTTATGACAAAAAAACTACAATTCAGAGCAACCGCACTGGCATGTGTGTTGTTGCTGGGCATGACAACGATGGCCCAAGGGCTTCAGCCCACCGAAGCGTGCGATGTCTACTGCCCATCAGGTAAGATGAACACCCACGTGAACATCATGTCCTACTCCAGCCAGAAACAAATGCCCAAACCCGCAAAAGCAGATGTTGCCAAGGCAGAGGGCGGAATGTGCACCGTGACCGCTAACCTGGAATATGACCCCGACCTTTTTGGGGCTCCTCGATTCGTCGGTCTTTATGGATTCAGTCTTAATGGATATATGGTACAAATGGGTCTTTATGACAATGGTGAAGGTGTGTATCAAGGGCAAGTGGAACCAGGCACCTATGACATCATCACCTGTTTTAATAACGGTGAAGGGCTTATGCCTTATTATGTAATCTATGAGCAATATGAAATAAAAGCTGATGTAACCTTGACTTTCAATCCTGAGTTTTGCACAAATTGCCTTACCACGAAGAATTATGGCCCGGACGGCGAGTTGTTGAAGCATGGTTTGGGACACTTTGATGCTAATGGCCAATTCGTGTTGGATGAAGAAGGCGATATTGGTGCCACTTATGTCATGACTGAATTGTGGTTGAAAGGTATAATAGGCAGTCTAATGAATTCCAAAGGAGGTTTTTCTGGTCCTATGCTTGACGAAGAATCACGTTCTATTCCTTTTAAAATCTATGTGAATGATATCAGTGACCGATTTGTGTTCATCCAGAAGAGAATTGCCGTGACCGAAGATCTTTCTAAGTCCTATTGGTGCTACTTCTCAAGCGATGATGTGAAAACGGGCTTTGAGAATGACCCCAATAACTATGTGCAACAAACATACAACTACAAATACACTCCTTACGGTTCTCAACAAGACGGATGTGGATTTGAAAGTATGTTCTGGTCAATTGATAATGACAATAATTGGCAGTTCTCTGGAATCTTTTTTGACTCGGCAGGAGCAAAACCAAGTGACGTTTATAACTTCGAGGTATGGGCAAATATTCCTTACACAGACCCCAATTTGCCAGAATGGAACATTCTGATTCAACCAGTCTTTAATGACTATTGCGCAGTTGATATGTATCAAAATTATTATATTCCTGAAAGGTGGTTAGGCCCAGCACTCAGGGTCAACGATGGACAAAAAATGTTTGCCAACGTCGGCCACCACATGGCAGCTACAAATGGAATTACTGGTGGGATGGTGATTCCTAATGCTCTATATAATGATATAGATGAATATGGTTTTGAAATCATGAAATTATTGCCCACCCCAGAAGCGTTTACCTATCCTGCCGACCAAGGGTTAGGAATCTTGAACAACAGTTGTCCCATCAATGCAGTTAGGGTGGCGAATTTTGAGAGCTTTGGCCGTATTTATTTTGCTGGAATTACAAATTTTTACGTGGGTCGATATGGTGAAACTCGTTTATGCGGAAATGTAGATGTAACGAACACTTTGATGTTCAATGGTGAAGAAGTTGACCTACAAACTTTTATGCCCGAAGAAAAAGGCATTTGCGAATACACCGCCATCAATACTGATATAGATGTGGATGGAATGTCTGGAAAGAACACCACCACAGTCTATTTTGACCAGAACCAAGCGGATATGACCCCGCCCAGCATTGAGATGTTGCACTTCAAAAACAATGAGGGCGGTGTGACCGACCGTTTCGCTACTGCCGATAAAGGCACGATGGAGTTCTATGCCAGCGACTTCGACTATCACTACGGAATCAATCTATATGGTTTATCTGTGAATACATGGAATTGCCAACCTGTGGATGTGACTGTGGAATATGCCCCCTACGGAAGTGAGGATTGGAATGAGCTGACCGTGGAGGAGATTCCCGAACTGTACCAAGAGCCAGGCTGGGGTTACTTCTATCGCGGCTCACTGGCCGAGGTGACCGGGCAGGGTGAACAAGGTTGGTTTGACCTGAAGTTTCGATTGGTTGACGCGTCGGGCAACTGGCAAGAGCAGGTGATTAGTCCCGCGTTCCGCATCGACAACCTCGCTTACTCGAGCGTAGCGACCGTGGGTAGTGGTACTGCCCATGAGGTGGCGCGTTACAACCTGGCTGGACAGCGTGTTGATGCCAGCACCTCAGGTGTCGCCATCGTCAAGATGAGCGACGGTACCGCCCGTAAGGTCATCGTCCCATAATCTCACGCAGATTACGCAGATTAATATGTAGACAAACACCGCCTGGCTGGATACAGCTAGGCGGTGCTACTTTTGTTCTTTTGTTCTTCTGTCTTAATAAAAGACTTATGTCTTACTTGCCGAACTTGATGCGGAGCTTCTCGAGCATGTCGCGCGTCATGGCATCGAGGTCGTACTCAGGCTGCCAGTCCCACTCTACGCGGGCGCAAGTGTCGTCCAGGCGGTTGGGCCAACTGTCAGCGATGCCCTGGCGCAGCGGGTCAACCTCATAGACCATCTCAAAGTCGGGAACATACTCCTTAATCTTTTTGTAGATAATCTCGGGATCAAAGCTCATTGAGGCAATGTTGAACGAGTTGCGGTGCACGAGACGATCGGGATTGGCTTCCATAATCTCGATGGCGGCGCGCAAGGCGTCGGGCATATACATCATGTCCATGAATGTGCCGGCTTTGATGGGGCAGGAGAACTTCTCGCCCTTGACCGCGCTGTAATAAATGTCGACGGCATAGTCAGTCGTTCCTCCGCCCGGAGGGGTAACATAACTGATGAGGCCCGGGAAACGAACCGAGCGCGTGTCGACACCAAACTTCATCGCATAGTAGTTGCTGAGCAACTCGCCAGAGACCTTCGTCACGCCATACATCGTGCGAGGTTGCTGGATAGTGTCCTGCGGAGTGCCGTCCTTGGGGGCGTTGGGGCCGAACGAGCCAATCGAGCTGGGTGTGAACACGGCGCAATTCAGTTCGCGCGCCACTTCCAGCGTATTCATCAGGCCACCAATACCGATCTTCCACGCCAACAATGGCTTGGCCTCGGCCACGGCGCTGAGCAGTGCCGCTAGGTTGTAAATCGTGTCGACCTTGTACTTGTGCACGGCATCGGCGATTTGCTGTGAATTGGTGATGTCCACTTCCTCGGCGGGTCCCGACTCGAGCAGTTCGCCCTTGGGCTCGGCACCCTTGATGTATCCGGCAACGATATTGGAGTTGCCGTAGATACCTCTCAATTTCATCGTCAGCTCTGAGCCAATTTGGCCTGTCGAGCCGATAACCAACACGTTTTTCATCGTTTTATCTATGTAATACTGTTAATGGTTCTGTTAAGACGGTTGCAAAGGTACGAAAATTTGTGCAAACCGAATACAAAAACAACAATTTATTTTGTTTTTGTTAAGGTGCAGCCAAATTTATTTAATAAGCGAGCGAAGAGCAAAAAAAAATCGCATTTTTTTTTGCTCTTCCGAGCGGAAGTATCTTAGGCGCAGCCAACGGTACGAAAAGGATTACAAAAAATGCACTTTTTCGCGTGTTTTTTTTCTCATGTCGTGATTTTTTTAGAACTTTGTGCCTCAAATAAACCAAATCATCTAAAGCATCTAGTATTTCTAGACTGTCTAGATGGTCTATAACACCCCATTTAACCGAGAACTAACGTCTAAAAACTAACGTCTAAAGTCTAACCAACATGTATGGTAAAATGAAAGAGTTCCTCACGCAGGAACTGGCCGACATCCAAGCTGCCGGACTCT
Organism: Muribaculaceae bacterium; assembly: GCA_016281825.1. Classification (GTDB taxonomy): domain Bacteria; phylum Bacteroidota; class Bacteroidia; order Bacteroidales; family Muribaculaceae; genus Sodaliphilus. The sequence goes on from JAEEJI010000120.1 coordinate 4,150, forward strand.
ACAAGAACGAGCGTATTATCACCACCGAGCAACGTGCCGCCATCAAGGTTCGCCCCGACAGCGACGTGCTCAACTTCTGTGCCAACAACTACCTGGGTTTGTCAAACAACCCTCGCCTGATCACTGCCGCTACCGAGGCAATGAAGACCCACGGCTATGGCATGTCTAGCGTGCGCTTCATCTGCGGCACGCAGGACTTGCACAAGGAACTGGAGGCCGCCATCGCCGACTACTTCCACACCGACGATGCCATCCTCTATGGCTCATGCTTCGATGCCAACGGCGGTCTGTTCGAGGCGCTGCTCACCGACCAGGATGCCATCATCAGTGACGCACTGAACCATGCCTCGATTATCGACGGCGTGCGCTTGTGCAAGGCAAAACGCTATCGCTATGCCAACGCCGACATGGCCGAGTTGGAGGAGTGCCTCAAGCAGGCGCAGGAGCAGCGTTTCCGTGTTATCGCCACCGATGGCGTGTTCTCGATGGACGGCAACGTGGCACCGATGGACAAGATTTGTGACCTGGCCGAGAAGTATGACGCGCTGGTGATGGTCGACGAGTCGCATTCGGCAGGAGTCGTGGGCAAGACTGGTCACGGCGTGGCCGAGCAGTTTGACCTCTATGGCCGCATTGATATCTTCACAGGCACATTGGGCAAAGCCTTCGGTGGTGCCATGGGTGGCTTCACCACGGGTCGCAAGGAAATCATTGACATGTTGCGTCGGCGCAGCCGTCCCTACCTGTTCAGCAACTCGGTTGCACCGGGCATCGTCGGCGCATCCATCGAGATGTTCAAGATGCTCAAAGAGAGTGACGCGCTGCACGACAAGCTGGTCGACAACGTCAACTACTTCCGCGACAAGATGATGGCTGCCGGCTTCGACATCAAGCCGACGCAGAGTGCCATCTGTGCTGTGATGCTCTATGACGCCAAATTGTCACAGGACTTTGCTGCACGCATGCAGGAAGAAGGCATCTATGTCACTGGCTTCTACTATCCCGTCGTACCCAAGGGACAGGCGCGCATCCGTGTGCAGTTGAGCGCCGGTCACGAGCGTGAGCACCTCGACAAGGCCATCGAAGCCTTCATCAAGGTGGGACGCGAACTGGGCTGCATCAAGTGAGATATTAGCCTTTAGCAGTTAGCTGCTAGCTAAATTCAAAGGCCTTAAAAATCTTTTGAAAAAAATGTCAATCAGTAGTTGCTGATTGACATTTTTTACGTACCTTTGGCTACGCCCAAGATACTCTCGCTCGGAAAAGCAAAAAAAAATAAAGTTTTTTTTTGTTTTTCGCTCGCTTATTCGTACCTTTGCCAAAATATCTAAAACGTCGACGAAATGAAAAAATTAGCCTTATTCGCACTTGCGGCATTGATGTTGCTGCCATTGGTGGCACAAGACCGCAGATACAACTTGTATGGTGTGATGTTCTACAACCTTGAGAACCTGTTCGACACCATCAACACCAACGGCACCTACGACCTGGAGTTCTCGCCTGCTGGCGCCCGACAGTGGAACAACGAGAAGTACTGGCAGAAGCAGCATAATATGGCATACGCCATTGCCCAAATCACTACTGCTGGCACGCCCGATGGCCCCGCCATCATCGGCGTGAGCGAGATTGAGAACATCACTGTGCTTCAAGACCTGGTGCGCCAGCCTGAAATCAAGTCGCGTCGTTATCAGATTGTGCACCACGACGGTCCCGACCGCCGCGGAGTGGACGTGGGCCTGCTCTACAACCCCCGCTTGTTCAAGGTTCTCAATGTCACCAACCAGCGGTTGGAGAAACGCTATTTTGACGCGCTGGGTTATGGTGACCTGTTCAGCGAGGATTTCCGCACTCGTGACCAATTGTGTGTCACAGGCGTGCTCGCCGGCGACAAAGTCACTGTGATGGTCAACCACTGGCCTTCACGACTGGGAGGACAAGAGGCATCGAGTTACCTGCGTGAGGCGGCTGGAGAGATGGCACGACAGACTATCGACTCGCTGCTGCGCGACGACCCCGACCAAGGCATCATATTCATGGGTGACCTCAATGATGACCCTCAAGACCCCAGCTGCTCACGCGCATTGAACGCCCGCCGCGAGATCAAGGACGTGGTCGACAATTATGGGGTTTACAACCCTTGGTGGAAGATTCTGGACAAGGGCATCGGCACACTTGCTTACAAGGGCGGCTGGAACCTGTTCGACCAGATTGTGATGACTGGCCACTTCACCCGTTACTATGAGAGCAAGGAGAAGCCCCAACTGACCTTCGTGCGTGCCGAGGTCCTCAACCGCGAGTTCCTCAAGACCAAGGAAGGAGACCGGCAGGGTTACCCGCTCCGCACCTATTCGGGCGGTGTGTTTGTTAACGGTTTCAGCGACCACTTCCCCACCATCATCTACCTTGCTAAGGAAATCTCTTATTAATGCACAATTCACAGCCAGCTAATTATTCTCCATTCTCAATTCTCCATTCTCAATTAAACAAAGTTGGAACTTATCAACCTTAGCGACCAGCATTCGTTGGTCAACCACTACATGCGGCAGTTGCGTGACCGCGACATCCAGCGCGACCGCATGCGTTTCCGCCTGAATGTCCATCGCTTGGGCCAAATCATGGCCTACGAGATTTCAAAGCGCCTGGACTACACCACCATTGCCACCGAAACGCCGCTGGCGACGGCACAAACACCCATCATCTCGAGCAAAGTCGTGGTTGCTACCATCCTGCGCGCCGGTCTTGCGATGCACGAGGGCTTCCTCAGTTATTTGGACAATGCCGAGAATGCCTTTGTCAGTGCATATCGTGAGTACCGCGAGGGAAGTGACGAATTTGACGTGAACATCGAGTACCTTGCCAGCCCTAGCATTGAGGGCAAGACCCTCATCCTTACCGACCCCATGCTGGCCACGGGACGTTCCATGGAGTTAGCATACCGCGCCCTGCTTACCCGCGGTGAACCTAGCCACATCCATGTGGCAAGCATCATCGCCACTGACCAGGCCATCGACTGGGTCAGGCGCACCTTGCCCAACGACCGCACCACCATCTGGACTTGCGACCTCGACCACATCCTCAATGCACACAGCTACATCGTCCCCGGCTTAGGCGACGCTGGCGACCTCCTCTACGGCGAAAAACTGTAGTTTTCATAAGTAAGGATAAAATGCCGCGCCTGGGACTCCAGGCGCGGCTTGCGTGTGTTTTTGCTAACAGCGTGTGTCTTTCAAGTGAGCATGAAGTTTAATTCTCAATTCTCAATTTTAAGATGTTGTGAGGACTATTGATCGTCTTCGTCATCCTGGTCGAAGAAGCCTGATGAGGCTTCCTGGAGGTGTGAGCGCTTCTCATCGAGCGATGCACAAGGCTCGGCCATAAATGCCATCACACGTCCCGCCCAACTGGAGCGTGCGCGGCTATTCTTGGCAAACATGCGCTTGGTGCCTTCCTCGGTCTTTTCGAATCGCATGGCATTGTCGATGTGCAGGCCGTAGGCAATTGCCTCGACATCGTGGTCGGCACCGATATAGGCGAAGAGCCATCCTTCCTCCTTGTAGGCGCCGATGAGCGACTGCAATGCCTGGTGCGTATACTCGCGCGAGGCGTTCTCATAGCCATCGGTGATGATGGTCACGGCCACTGCGGTGTCCTCGGCCGTAGCCAACTGGTGGATACGGGTAATCGTAGTGCCAACGGCATCGTAGAGCGGAGTCATGCAGCACGGACGATAGTCGCGATCGGTGAGATCCTTCACCTCAGCAATGGGTACTTGGTCGTAGATGGTCTTCAGCTCACAGCCGCAGAAGGCGACGAGCGTCACATAGTTGTCCTGCTCGGGGTTCTTCAGTTGCTGGCTGCGAATACTCGCTAACGTCTCGTTCACACCGGTCACTGCCTGACGAGCGATACTGCTCATCGAACCGCTCTTGTCCAAAATCATTACATTAAAAATCTTTGTCTTCATCGTCGTTTGTTTTAAAAAGGATAATCTATAATCTGTAATCTATAATCTATAATCTAGATTGCTTGTCCTTGTTGACGATGCAAAGTTAATACATAAAAAAAGGGTTGCAGAATTTCTGCAACCTTGCAGTTTTTTCCCCACTTGTAACTATTAACTATAAACTTCTTAAATCCCTTGCAGCAGCAGCCCGAAGATGATGTAGATGATAAGAAACAGCAACGTGTACACCACCGACCGCCACAGGCAGCCTAGCGCTGACTTGGGAGCGAAGAAGCCCTTTGAGGACTTCTTGCTTTTCTTCTTTTTCCCACCAGATTTTTTAGGTTTGGCGGGTGGTGTGTCAGCAGAAGCCGACTGGTTGCTGAACGAGATTTTTGACCGATGCGGGGGTGGGGTAGGCTTAGCCTTATGCGCTGGTGGTGTGGCATTCATGGCGGGTGTTTTTTGTCGTATAGGTTTAGGAGATTCTTGGGGTTTGTTGGACGGTTGTGGTTGGGGTGTGTCGTAGCCCGGTACCTTGTCACTCGACAGGCACTGGGGACACACGACCACGCCGCGTGTCTCGGCGAGTTGCTCCACAGAGAACTCCACCCGCTTACTACAATTAGGACACTTCCAGGTCATTAAAGAATTTTTGGTCTCGCCCCCCTCAATCCTCCCTAAAGAGGGGGGACTTATTAAGTTGCAGCTTCCCCCTCTTTAGGGGGGATTGAGGGGGGCTTCGGGATTGAAGGAGGGTTACTAGGCTTCGTAGTGGATGATGGCCTTGACGATGACGCGCCATTGGCCGTTGTCAAACAAGGCTTCGCCGGGACGGTCAGTGATGATGCGTGTCATGCCCGCCGACATCTGGATGGCGTTGCCCGAGCAAGCGCGAGTCAGGTTCTCGGTGGGCATCATTAATGCGAAGCGGTGCACGTCGCGGTTATCAATCACCTGATAGGTGCCGTGAACACCGTCAGTGGTAGTGAGCACAAACAACGAGTTACCCAGTTCAAACTCATCGCTGACTCGATTGAAGCAATCGTTGTCATCGGGCTTCGACAGGTAGTGGGTTCGTTCGGTGGGTTGCTCGTCGAGCTTGGCTGGTACTTCGGTCTGTTGCTCGTCATGACGTGCCACTTGGCGCGGTTTCATCACGCGCTGGTTGGCCTCAATGTTGCCCACGCGCAGTAGCAATGCCTTGACGTGTTGCGACACATCGTTGGCCAGTTGCTGCATATTCTCATTGTTGGTTTCCAACTCACTGCGGGTTGCGCGACGCAACTTGTTCAGTTCACTGCGGTTAAGCCATGCCAGTGCCAAGCTGCCTAGTGCCACCAGTGCCAGCAGGATGTCGAAGAGCAGGTGCCCGTTGAAGCTTCCCTTTTCTTCAGCAACAGGTTCTTGCGTCACATCGGTCACGGCAAGGGTGTCGGGCATTGGTGCCGCCGTATCGGCGGCTGCCACTTCTGGCTCCGATGCAGGTTGTTTCTTGAGATAAGCGTTCATGTCACGCTCGACATGCTGTGCCAATGGGCCGGCCAACTCCTTGATGCGCGCCATTGTTCCGCCATCGTTCTCCAATGCTTTCAGACGGTTGTATACGCTTTGCCACTTTGCCTGAGGGCGGTAGGTGGCATCCAGGTCATCAAGGGTATAGCCTTGCGGTGACTGCGTCTCAAACGTCTCGGACTTCTGGCCATAGCCATCGTTAAGGGCCTCATACTGCGCTATGACCGCCAATGCATGTTGCCACTGGGTTGGGGTCAGTGCGGTACTGTCGTTTTGTGCCATGGCCGCCAACATCGCTACGCATGCCAGGCATGAAATGATGAGTTTTTTCATATTTTAGTAAACGAGTAAAAGAGCAGACAAGTAGATGAGCATTCGATAATTCGAAAATTCGTGACTCTAATTTATTCTCGTGATGTCAAGATTTAATCGCCTTGCGTGCGTGCACGTTGTATAATCTCATTGCACAGGTTCTTGAGCAGGTTGTAGCGGATGGTGCCGATGATGGGGTAGAAGAACGGAACGTCCTCGACCACATCATCAGGTTCATAACGTCCTCCCAAGTAACTGGTGATGCCTGCGGCAAGATAGTTGTCCAAGTCATTGCCCACAACGTCGGTAAAGATGCGCAACACGGTGTTGTCAATGCCGAAATCATCCTTGGTGGGCTTGTCAAGCAGCGAGACGAAGAAGTCGTTGAACTGTCGCACCTGTTCGACGAGTTGGGAGCGGGTGCCCAAGTCGTTCACCTGTGCGAAGGTCAGTTGCTCGTTGCCCAGCATCGAGTAGCAGTACTTGAGTCCTACCACATTTCGTGGGCTGTAGATGCTGGAGTTGACCTGTCCGTCCAGTCGCTGGTTCTCGAGTTTGATGCCGCCTCGGCAAGTAATCTGCTTGGGGCACTCGGTCTCCACTTTCACTTCAAAGTTCTCGGTGTACTGCTCGTCAAAGACGCGCTCGATGATACGTTGCGTCAATTCTTCGACTTGACCGTGGCTGCCCACGATGTTCAGAACCTTGGAACCCGTGCCGCTGAAGTATACCTGCTTGGGCTTCTCAAAGCCGCGCTCGCGCATCATGCGTGCAATATAGTAGATGAGTGCGGAGTAGTAGTAGAGGAACACCAGTTTGCGCTGCTCGTCGTTGCGCAAGAGGGTGTTATAGCTGTACAGGTTGCGGTCGATATCGCGCAGGTTGCGCAGCTCCTCGACATTCTCAATCGAGAACAGGAACGCGTTGATGTCCTCGCTGCGCTTCTGTCGCATGATGCCTTGTAGGATGCTGGTCAAGTAGCTGATGCCCGAAGTGCGGTCGTTCTCGATGAGTCGCGTGAAGTACTGGCTATAGTGCTGGAGCAAGGGGTTGGTGTCGGCATCCCGCTCGCCGAAGGCATCGCCAAACAGAGCGTTGCCGGCAAAGCGGAACGAGGAGATGGCGGTGGGCACGCTTCCCAGTCGGTCGGTGGTGGGTTGGTAGACGACAATGTCGCTAGTTCCGCCACCAATGTCTATGCTCACATAACTGCTTCCGCTCACAGCTGCCTGCTTGTAGTAGAATGCCGGTGCGATACTTTCGGGATAGGCTTGCAGGTGTGTGAGGTCACTGCCCATATAAGTGCGGTAGAGGTCCTCCCAAGCATCTTGCAGTTTGCGGCGGTCACTGCCGCCCATACTCACGGGATAGAAGTAAATGACCTGCGTTCGGCTCAGGTCGGCATTCTCTAGCAACGCCTTGGCCTTGATGAGCAGCATCAGCTCGCGCAGGAATTCGCGCGCCAACGTGGTGTCGCCCATCCATTTGAGGTTGGTGGTCACTTCATAGCCGTCAAAGAACTTGCGTTCATAGAGGAACGGTATGTTCAGGTCGTGGAACAGTTTGTTACCACCGTCACTGCCCTGATTGCGTGCCAGCGACGAGCGCAGCGGGAAACCGTAGACCGAGTCAATGACCCTCGGCAGGAACTCGATGCGCTGCAGCTGCTCGGCGATATCTAGTCCACCCTGCTTGAGCAGCGATGCGATAAGCACCTGGCCGCTGCTCCATTCGAAAGTCAGGGGCTGTGATGTCTGACCGCGGTCGCCCCACTCGACATGCGTGTTGGTGGTGCCGAAATCGACTGCGAACACCAACTCACGGGCCGAGGGGGTATAGGGTTTCCACTGCGGCAAGATGACACCGGGGAAGTTGCCCAAAGGCATGCGTACAGTAGCCTCGGCATAGTCCCAGGTGCCGCTGATGTCGTAGTAGGCAGTAGTAGGTACGCCGCTACGCCGCACTTTGTCGGAAGCATTGATGCCAGCTGTGGTGCCTCTGTCGCGCAAGAAGCGTAGTGACACCTGGCCATCAGGAATCATGGAGAACAGCTGTACGGTATAGTCATCGTTGCGGTCAGTGCGTACAAACGGGAAAATGCTCACACTCATGATGGCGTCAACCATGCGGCCCGTGCCACGACGCTCGTCCCACTGCCAGGTGGGGTCACTCGTGGTGAGGTAACGGCGCGTCAGCTCGATGCAGCGCTTCCTGATGGGGATGCGCAGGGTCACCTGAACACTGCCGTCGCTCAGTTCCTCAATGTCCATCATGTTGCGCCCCACCACACGCCCACGCAGGTCGGCCGCCGTGAACCACCTGAAGAACTCGGGTTTCAGCGGCAATAAGTAACCGCGTGTGGCAGTAAGGCCATTGGGTCGTAGGTTGCCGTCAAAGTAGTGGTCGGTGTCGATGGCGTTGCTCAACCGCACCAGGTCAGGCGTGAGCAGGTCGTCGGTGGTGAGGAAGGGGTACTGGATGCTGGTGTCGGGCAACTTGCGCTCGGCCAGCGGGAGTCCGTTGGCAAGCACCTCGGTGGCGCTGTCCCACTCCTTGTCAATGTAGCGGTAGTGCTCCACCGAACCATTAAAGCCCGTGCGCAATACCAGAGGCATGATGGTGCCCTCGGGTTGCGGCATGGTGGGTTGGATGACGAAGTCGCTCTGCGCCGCACCGGTACGGATGTCAAGCACGCGCTTATGGTAGAAGCGTGCTCCCAACACACTCACATCGTCGTTCCCGCCAAAGCGGTCGAAGGTCTGCTCCAGCCGCTCCAGCACGCTCTGCGCCAGGTCGTGGCTCAGCGCGTTGAGATTGGGCACCACATCGGTAATGCGACGGTAGAGCTCAGGACGTTGGCGACGCAGGTAGTCGATGTTGTGGATCATGTAGCTATAGACGCAGCCTACGCGCTGGCGAAGCACGGGGTAAGCGTTCATCAGCAGGTAGAGGTAGTAGACAAAATCCTCGTCGCGTTGCCACAGCGGGCGGTCGGTCGAGAAAAGGGTCACGCCCTGCTCCACCTTGATGGCATCGACGGGGCCACTGACGGGAGCGGCCATCACCAGTGAAGACGGACTGGTGCCGCCCAGCACCATGTTGTCGTACATGAGGATGTACCAATCCTGCAGGTCGTCAAAGTTATAGACGGTGTCGCTGGCAAGGAACAGTTCGAGGGTCTCGCCATAGAGCCGATGTGTGGGGTCGGCCTTGAGTTGTTGCAACTGCTCGTCCCGGTTCCAGCGCACGATGCGCAGGTAGTCCTTGTGGTTCTCAAAGTCGAACAGCAGCTGCATCACGTCCAACGCGTTCGACACCAACCGCTCGTTCATCGCCGCACCGCGCAGGTTGGGGTTTGCCAACTGCGCGAAGGCATTCTTTACCAAGTCAAGCTGGGCAAACGGACTGGGAATAGCGGTGCGGGGGTTTCGGCTCAGCCCTCCGTCCGGGTCCTTGATGCGGGCGATGTCATCGTCCTGGTACGGTTCCACGGGAATCCAGTCCTCATTACCGCCCCGCGACGTCTTGTTGCTATATGATAATATCTCGCTCATGATTCTATTATAAATTGAGAATTAAGAATTAATCTGCCTCGCTGCTTTCAGACAACCTAGACAACATTTAAGAATTAAGAATTATCTATAATCTGTAATCTATAATCTATAATCTGTAATCTATTATCTGTTATTCTTGTTGTCGGCGTTGTAATTGTTGTCTGATTTCAATTGGTCACAGCCTCACAGAGCCTCCCCCTCTTCAGGGGGGATTGAGGGGGGCTTCGGAATTTCGCTAATTGATGGCTTCATACCGCTCGTTGATGATGCGTTGGGCGGCGCGGTTGAAGAGGTCAAGCAGCTTGTACTCGACAGTGTGCTCGCTATAGCGGGCATCGCGACTCAAGCGGTTCATCTCGGCCTTGAAGACATTGTTGTCAACATTCTTGCGGCCAAGCAGTGACTTGCGAGTCCCCACTGCGTTGATGGCACGGTTCATGTCGGTCTCGCCCAGACTGAACAGACTCACCGAGCGGTTGTTATCGTGCATCTCAACCAGCCAGTCAACGTATGCCCGCATGAACTCGTCGGTGAGCGTGCGATAGAACTGGGAATTGAGGAAGTCGCTCTTGATCTTGGGCGCATCCTCAGTGAATCCCTGCCCCACTTGGTCGCGGAAGCCCGTGCGCAGGTAGAGGAAGAGCAGATGGAAACGTACCATCGGGTCATAGACCAACCGGCGGGTGGTGGCACGCAGGGTAAGGAAATTGACATCGCGCTCGTCCTTGTCAAGGGCAAACTCAAACGCACTGGTCTGCAAGGGGAATCCATCGGGGTCGCTCAGGCGGTTCAGCGGCATTCCCGCGAACTTGAGCGGTGCCAAGGCACCTACCATCTCGACGAGGTGGGCGCGGTTGCGCTGGCCATGCTCGCCAGGGTCGTAGGTGTAGGGCTTGCTGACCTCCTGGTCGCCGACGTAGAAGATGGCGTTCAGGTTCGAGTCGTTAGCACCCGTCATGGTGTCCTTGTAGTAATACAGCGCGCTCTGTGTCTTCACGATGAAGTCGGCCTTGTCGATGCGATGATCCTCGTTATGCTCTATGTTGAAATAGGGCAGTACGGTGAGACCGCCGATGGGAGCCTTGCGCAACACGTCGCGGTTGTTGATCTCCAGGTTCTTGGCTTGACGGATGTTCTTGACCATGATGGGGAAACCCGCCGCACCCGTGCCACCAAAGATGCTGCTGATGAAGAAGATGCGGTCGCCCTGGTTGAACACGTTGGCGAAGGCCTTGAACTCGTCGCTATCCTTGATTTCGTTCAGCGCGACACTGCCGATGTTCGGCGAACCTACGAAGCCGATGTTCATCTTGTTCTCAAGTTGGTAGTCGGCGAACAGCAGTGAGGTCAGCGCTTGGTTGGCCTCGTTCATGGTGTCGTAGCCGATGAAGTCGCGGAATTTCTCCCGTTCTACGGCCCCCAGGTTGAAGATGAACGTGTCGTTGAGCTGGATAGAGCCTTCGCTCATGATCTCGCGCAGGGTGACGAAGCGCGTGGCGAAGAAGCCGTCGGCATTCACCGCGTTACCGTAGAGCCGCTGCCGCAACTCGCGGTAGGCGGTGAGCAGAGCCTCGGTGCGTTTGAGGTCCTCATTGCTCTTGTGCGGGTCGATGATGACAGGCACGATTTCGACATTGGGCACAGGCCGTCCATTCTCGTCAACGGGACGCACACCCGCCGCCGAGAGCATAATCAGTGACTTCAGCACCCTGGAACCGGTGCCACCTATTGCAAATAAAAACAATCGCATATTCCAATAAAAATTGAGAATTGAGAATTGAGAATGGAGAATTAATCTGCCTCGCTGCTTTCAGACAACCTAGACAACATTTAACAATTAAGAATTATCTATTATCTATAATCTGTAATCTCTTATCTGTTATTTTCGTTGTCGGCGTTGTAATTGTTGTCTGATTTCAATTGGTCACAGCATCAGTAAGTCCCCCTCTTTAGGGGGGAATTAGGGGGGGCGAGGAAATCACCTTACTGAGGGATGGGCGTGTGGCGGCAGTTGCTGCTCCACCAACGCATGGAGAACGAGGCGATGATAAACATCAATGCTGTGATGAGCAGATTGCCCACCTCAAAGCTCGCCGCCTCAAGTTGGAACTCCAGTCCTGCCTCGCTGAACGAATGCACGTTGACAGCGTAACAAATCGATGGGGTGACTAGGGTGATGACGGCAAGCACCACCAACCAGTGCCACCAGCGGTCCCAGCGTACCGAGTTGATGGCATAGTAGTATACTGCAGCTCCGCCCCATGCCATGATGATGGTAATGATGGCGATGATGTCGTATAGGCCTAGATTCCATAGTTGGTCATTGAACCCGCTGGCATAGTAGAATGCGTTGTAAACATCTTCACGGAACACGAAGAAAAGCACCGTCAAGGCTATGCCTATGCACAAATAAACCAGTTTGTCTTTCATATCCTAATTCTAGATGAGTTGTTATTTTTCCAAGCGTAGGCGAAGGGTGGTGTAGTCACCTGTAGCGCCAAAGGCGTCCTGCATGCCACGCATCCATTGTTCCAGGCCCAGTGTCGTGGTCGAGAAGTTCGCCGAGTTGGGGTTGGTGTCGTCATTGCTGCTCGATCCTATCACCCACTGCGGGAACTCGTTGCGAAGACGGACAATCACCTCATCACGCGGGGCAGTGAGTTTGCCCGTCAACGTGAGCAGGTGAGTCTTGCCCTCTAGGTACTGCCGATTGTTGCCAGTAATCATCTTGTCGGTGATGGGGGTAACCCGCAGCGCAAAGTCGGTCTGAGCCTTCACGTCATAGTTTGCGGCATTGGTCAGATAGGCGTCGGTCTGCTGCAGCCCACCCAGATTTGCTGCCAGTGTGATGCAGAAAATGCCCGTCTGTTTGTCGGGCTCACACTTGGTGAGCAATCCTTCCTCTTTGTGCGAGACGCGGTAACGGCCAGCATCGTCCTGCCAACCAGATACCACGCAGTAATCGACGTTTGACTCAGCTTGGTTGATGCGGTAGCTGTTGCGAGCCTGAGATGGGCGCATCAGTTCGGCGTAGTCGCTCTGTGCTGCCATACGGTCCATCACCGGAGTGTCGGCGATGACCAGCAAGTAGAATGGTCGCATACCGCGGTACACGACGGGGCGGTTGGTGTAGGGGTAGTACTTGCCGTTGTAGTCACCCATGAGTTGGTGAACAAGCACCGACTTGCCCTTGTACTGGCGGAAGATGCTTGTCGCCAAGCTGTTCTCCTCGTTGAGAATCTTGTCAATGCTCACGTCACTGGCATCGGCGGGCGAGTAGATGAGATCAGTGACCACGATACTCACGTTGCTGGCATCCTGTGCCTTGAGGATCGCACCAAAGATCTGCTGGAAGTCGGTGAACGCCGAGTTGCCCACACCGGCGGTGCTGGCGTAGATGTTGCGGTCCTTGAGGAACTCGTCCACGCTGCCCTGGTAGGGATAGATGCCGTCGTTGACGATGTTGATGCTCACTTTGCTGCCAGGGAAGTGGTTGATGATGTCGTTCACCGCCTTCTTCAGCTGGCCGCGGTCGCCGGCGTTGTCGTAGGGTACCATCGAACCGCTGCGCTCAAAGTAGATGGTCAGCGACAGCTCCTGTTGGCCGTATGCCGAGATGTCCCAATGCAGTGGCGGGCGCAAGTCGCCGCCCACGCGTTCAATCAGTGCCTGCAGTTCCGTGAGGTTGATTTGCCCGTCTTCGGTCAGGTACTGTTTGTAGCGGCCGGGATTCTGCTGGATGATGGAGCAGATAGAGTCGAATCGTGCCTGCGTGGTGTCCTGCTGGATGAGGGCTTGCTTCACAGCCTTGTCCAGCGGCGACTGGCCGCACGATGTTACCACCAGCGACATCACCGCCAGCAGCAATACGGGTATGATATGTCTCATCTTCATCGTTTTCCGTTTTAACCTACAAAGATAATGCCAAAAAATGAGATAACCCCTATTTAGACGAAATTTTTAAGAAAAAAGTTGCGCCGGCAACAGAAAACCTTGACCTTCTAGAACATCTGGTGTTTTTAGCTCCTCTAGAAATTCTAGAAAAAAAACAAAAAAATCTTGCGTTTATTCCAATAAATGATTACCTTTGCCCCAACGTAATTGGCAAACCATTTAAAAGATACAAACCAAGATTATTTATTAACTAAAAACCAAACAATTATGAAAAAAATTCTATCATTATTGATGCTCATGCTGCTATGTACAACAGC
>JAEEJI010000121.1 GCA_016281825.1 Muribaculaceae bacterium
CCCACAGGATGGCAAGGTCGAGGATCTGATGAATCCAAATATGGCAAAGGTGGTGCTCGACATCAACCATAATGCTCGATACTTCTCACGGTCGGTGATTCCTTATTTAAGAGGTGTGGACTGCCAGGATTGGCCCAAAAGTCATCAATACAATGCCCACATCGGGCTTTATGCCTATAGGGCAAAGGTTTTGGAACAAATCACGCGCTTGCCGCAGTCGCCCCTTGAATTGGCTGAATCACTTGAACAGCTGCGCTGGCTCGAGAACGGATTCACTATCAGGGTAGGGGAGTCGCAGGTGCAGACCATCGGCATCGACACGCCTGACGACCTGGCACGGGCCGAGGCATTCTTAAAATCACAAAGTCATGACTGACCGCTCGCAACGTCCGCCGGTGACACCATTCACCAATGTACATCTTGATTTCCCTGAATGTCAGACTTTTTCTTGTGGCATACCCATTTGGGTCATAAACGGTGGAGACGAGCAAGTATGTCGCCTCAGCGTATATGTCGCCGGAGGTACGATTCACGAGAAACAGCCCTTGCTCTCCTTGTTGTCTCCGCTGATGGTGCTTGAGGGGTCAGAACACTTCGACACCCGACAAATTGCCGAACAACTGGACTACTATGGTGCATGGAAAAACGCGTTGAATCATGACACCATGAGCGAACTCTCGTTGTCATCCATCAGCGAGCACTATGGTAAGATCGTGCCATTGCTGGTCGACGGGTTAGCGCATGCCACTTTCCCAGAGTCAGAGTTTGAGATGTACAAACAGCGCTATGCTGCATCCTATGCCACCATGCGCAACCGCGTCAAATACCTGGCTGGCGTTGAGATGCGGAGGCTTTATTATGGTGACGGACATCCGCTGGTGGCCGATGTTGACCCACAAGCCCTTTTGCAGTTAACTGTCGATGACCTCAAGGCGTTCTATACAAGGTTTTTCCATCCAAGCAATTGTCGACTCGTCCTGTCGGGCAAGGTGACCGACGAGATGGTACGCTTGACCGATGAGACCTTCGCGAAGTGGGTTGACGGCACCCCAGCCGAGACCATGCCAGAATGGTGCATCCAGCCTTCTGACAAGATGTTGTCGGAAGTGGATAAACCTGGTGCTGTCCAGGCAGCAGTGGCGATGACCATCCAAGCCATCGGACGTACCCATCCCGACTACTTGCTGCTCAGATTGCTCTGTACAGTTTTGGGAGGCTACTTTGGCAGCCGTCTGATGAGTAACATCCGCGAGGAAAAGGGATATACCTACGGTATCAATGCATTCCTCTCGGGACGTGCCGAGGACGGATACATTGGTGTGAGCACCGAGTGCGATGTACGCTACACCTGGCAGGTAATTGAAGAAGTAAAACACGAGATGCAGCGCCTGTGTGACGAACCTATCTTGCTCGATGAGCTGAACTTGGTAAGACAATACATGCTCAGTGATCAGGTCAAGACACTTGACACGCCCTTCAACCTGGCGAGCTATGTTTCATCGACATGGCTATATGGAGTTTACCCTGAATATTATAATCGTCAGATTGATACGATATTACATGCAACTCCGTTTCAATTGCAACAAGTGGCGCAACGATATTTGAACCTTGAAAAATTGCGCATCGTTATCGCAGGAGACAAGAGCAAATTGTGAATGCAAGATGGTTAAAAAATACAAAGAGGGCTGAAAAATGCATCATAAAGACTGCTTTTTCGCCCTTTCTTTTGTAATTTTGTGGCCTGATTAGAAATAAAGGGAACAAAACAATATTTTTCAGACTAATATGAGTACGATTAGTGTTCTTCAACAGTTACGCGCTTCTTATCAACCCAAGTTGCCAACCGCACTGCGCGGCGACGTGAAGATGGTAGTGGGTGATCCCACCGAGTCGGTCGCCGACCAGGAGCAGATCCAGGAGTTATTCCCCACCACTTACGGCTTGCCGCAGATTACCTTTGTACCCGACGAGAATCCAAAGAAAGGACAGGCCAAACCAATCAATGTGGGTGTAATACTCTCGGGTGGACAGGCTCCCGGTGGACATAACGTTATTAGCGGAATTTTTGACGGCATCAAGAAAATCCATCCCGAAAGCCGACTCTTCGGTTTCCTTATGGGACCTGATGGACTTGTCAAGCACGACTATATGGAGCTGACCGATGACATCATTGACCAGTACCGCAATACGGGCGGCTTTGATATGATTGGCTCTGGACGTACCAAACTCGATAAGGAAGAGCAGTTTGAGAAGGGATTGGAAATCATCCGAAAGCTTAACCTCAAGGCGGTCGTCATCATCGGTGGTGATGACAGTAACACCAATGCAGCCATCATGGCTGAGTATTATAAGGCAAATGGTGCCAACGTACAGGTTATTGGATGTCCCAAGACGATTGACGGTGATCTCAAGAACGAGTTTATCGAGGCTTCGTTTGGTTTCGATACTGCCACTAAGGTCTATAGTGAGCTCATCGGTAACGTGGAGCGCGACTGCTTCTCGGCACGCAAATATTGGCATTTCATTAAGTTGATGGGACGTTCAGCGTCGCACATCGCACTGGAATGCGCACTGCAGACTAAGCCCAATCTGTGCCTCATCAGCGAGGAGGTTGAGGAGTACTGCCTTGAGCTGAGCGACATCGTAACCAGCATTACAAACATTGTTGTCAAGCGCGCTAAGCGAGGACTGAACTTCGGTACTATTCTTGTCCCTGAGGGACTGATTGAGTTCATTCCGTCGTGCAAGGCGCTTATCGAGCAACTCAACGAGATCATGGCTAAATTTAAACCAGAGGTCTCGACGCTAGACCCCGATGCACAGGTCGTGTTTATCCGTGAGCATCTCGAACCCGAGAACCTCTCAACCCTTGACTCGCTGCCCAAGACACTGGGTCGTCAGCTTATGCTCGACCGTGACCCGCACGGAAACGTGCAGGTATCGCTCATCGAGACTGAGAAACTGCTCAGCACGCTGGTGAAGAAGAAACTCAAACAAATCAACAAGGGCAAGCAGAAGACCGACCCGGATTATATTACGTTCAAGGCTATGCACCACTTCTTCGGATATGAAGGACGTTGCGCTGCTCCGTCAAACTTCGATGCTGACTACTGCTATGCATTGGGATTCAATGCAGCTCAGCTGATCAACTGTGGTGCGACTGGCTATATGTCATCGGTTCGCGACCTCATCAAGCCGTCTTCAGAATGGATTTGTGGTGGTATCCCCATCACCATGATGATGAACATTGAGCGTCGTAATGGTGCCGATAAGCCGGTTATCCGCAAGGCGTTGGTCGACATGAAAGATCGCCCCTTCTTGGAGTATTCTAACAACCGCGCCATTTGGGCCAAGGAGACTAGCTATGTTTATCCCGGTCCCATTCAGTACTTCGGTCCTCCCGAACTGATTGACCAGCCCACCAAGACGTTGATTCTCGAGCATACGCCCGAGGAGTAGACTCAAAGCTGAAAACGCCCCCCACCGCGAGGAGGGAGGCATCAGCATTTTTCATTCATCCTTTTTCACAGCTTGCGCCCCCGTCATCACTGATGACAGGGGGCTTTTTTCACTCTGTCCTTACATAGACTGCAGGAATTCTTCAAGCAATGATTGGTGATAGCCCGGCAAGACAATATGGTGGTTGCCGATGGGCGAGGACAGGAAGTAGTCTTGAACAAGGTCTGGTTCATCAAGCGAGATGTTGACTTGTGTGCGACATAGGCTGGGATTGGGCTTGTTGATGGCCATAGTGCCTTCGGCAATGAAATAACGCGATAGGTCGCCGCTTACCTTGAATAACGTAGCGTCACCCTCAAAGATGTTTCCACGAATGCCCACGCCGATGCCCGACTCGTAGTGCGTATCTAGCTCGTAGCTTGATACCAAGTTAAACGGAATGGTGCAGTGTGCCAGCGTCATCATGCCCTTGTCAGGGTCGATAGATGATGGATTGGCCTGGAAGCCCGTAATGTCAAGCAACGCTTGGCAAATCAGCATCGACATCGCAGCAGGAACATCTCCTTCACATCCGGCGACGATACCCTCGGCATTAAGCTTTGCCAGCGCCAGACATCCTGTGTTGTGAATGGCGGAGAGTAAGTCGAAACAACGGATGGTAAATCCAGATAAATCATGGCATTCTATAACTTTGCGCAAGGCATGATACAATCGCATGGCATCAGGCAAAGCAGCAGCAACTGGAGCCGAGGGAATACTAGACGGGTCTGTGTCTAAAATGCTGTCATTTAGATCTGTTCCATTAAATTCCTCAAGTACTTCTTGAATGTCGATTTCAACCAATTCAACGCCTAGTTTTTCACGAATGACTTGCGCATCGGCATGACTTGAAATGAGCCAGTCCGAGGGCTGGCCTATCACTCCCAATCGTTGGCCACGCAGACGCCTCCGTGCAGTTGCTACTTGTTGAAGGTCGGCAAGTCGCAGATTGAGATGTGTGGGAGTGCCATGAAGGATTTCACCTCTCAAGCCTTGCTGCCGCAAATAGGAGAGTATCTCCATCGATGCCGCCAGCGAGTTGCTCTGACCCGAGGTGAGCAGATAGATAGGGTGGGGCGAACGAGCCTGGAGTTGGGAAAGCAATGACTTGAAGAGTCCTTCAGTACCGCCCGTTCGCACGTATAATAGGCTTAAAGGAGAAGAACCATAGTCAGAAAAGTCAGCTCCTTTGAGCTCATAATCGATACCTAGCGACGACAGGAACTCATGGGTCGCAATAGCGACGGCATGTTCATCATGAAGCTTTGAAGTCAGCGTGTAAATGGAAATCTTGTTCATAGGAAAGAGGTGTCGTTTATTCGTATTATCCCAGCAATTGATCCATCTCGGCTTGCATAGCAGCTGCCTTCTGGCGAGCAACTTGGGCAAAGTCATCGCTATGGCTGGCATGGATGATGCCGCGCGACGAGTTGACGATGATGCCGCAATGTGAGTTCATGGCATAATGCGCAACCTCAGCTAATGAGCCGCCCTGCGCACCCACACCAGGCACCAGCAAGAAATGTTCGGGGACGATACGACGCACATCTTGCAGCATCTCGCCGCGGGTGGCACCAGCGACAAACATCATGTTGTCGGCCGTGCCCCACTGTTGTGCCGTGCGCAACACGTGCTCATAGAGTGGGATGCCCCCGTTGTCCCGAATCATCTGAAAGTCCAAAGAACCTTTGTTGCTGGTTAATGCCAACACAATCACCCACTTGCCTTCATATCCTAAGAATGGCGACACACTGTCCTCCCCCATATAGGGAGCGACGGTCAGCGCGTCAACATCGAGCGTCTCAAAGAAACTGCGGGCATAGGCTTTGCTGGTGTTGCCGATATCGCCACGCTTAGCATCAGCGATGATAAATTGGTCAGGGTAGTGCTCGCGGATGTACCGCACAGTCTGTTCAAAGGCACGATACCCTTCGGGACCATGGGCCTCATAAAAAGCCAGGTTGGGCTTAAAGGCTATAGCATAATCGGCTGTGGCATCGATGATGGCGCGGTTGAACGCCAACAGGTCACCATGAAGCGATTCGGGCATCTTGGCAGGGTCTGGGTCAAGCCCCACACAAAGAAAACTGCGCTTTCGCAGCATGTTTTCATATAATTCTTGACGAGTCATTTTCTTAGGAGTTAAAGTAATAGGTTAGCGGGATTAACTATAATCTATAATCTGTAATCTATCATCCATTAAAGCGCTGCCTCCTTGAGCTTCTCGGCGTTTTCTGCGACTACAAGGTGGTCGATACAGTCCTGAATGTCTCCGTCCATAAATGCCGGAAGGTTATAGATGGTATAGCCGATACGGTGGTCGGTGATGCGACCCTGCGGGAAATTATAGGTGCGAATCTTGGCCGAGCGGTCACCTGTTGACACCAGGGTCTTGCGACGACTGGCAATGTCATCAACATACTTCTGATGCTCATGGTCATAAATAAAGGTACGCAGGCGGGCCAGAGCACGTTCTTTGTTCTTCGGCTGGTCACGCGTTTCGGTACACTCGATGAGGATTTCCTGTTGCTCGTTGGTTACAGGGTTGGTCCACATGTAGCGCAGACGAACACCAGAGTTCACCTTGTTCACATTCTGACCGCCTGCACCGCTACTGCGGAAGGTGTCCCACTTAATCTCGCCTTCGTTGATATGCACATCGAACGGCTCGGCTTCGGGCAATACCGCGACACTGGCTGCCGAGGTGTGGACGCGACCCTGTGTCTCGGTCACGGGCACACGCTGCACGCGATGAACACCCGACTCATACTTGAGCGTACCATAGACATTGTCGCCTGTAATGCTGAAGATAATTTCTTTGTAACCGCCCGAGGCACCCTCGCTGTAACTGGACACCTGAACATTCCAGCCACGGGTTTCGCAATAGCGAGTGTACATGCGTGCCAAGTCGCCAGCAAACAGGGCGGCTTCGTCGCCACCCGTTCCTCCGCGGATTTCGAGCACAACATTCTTGCTGTCCTCGGGGTCCTCGGGGATGAGCAAGAGCTTGATTTGCTCCTCAACCTTGGGTAGTTCGGCACTGTTGACTTCAATCTCCTCGCGCGCCATCGCACGGAGGTCCTCGTCACTCTCCTGGGCAAGCAGTTCCTTGGCCTGTTCAAGGTCGGTGAGCAATTTGCGATAGTGGTTTGTGGCTTGGAGAAGCGTCTCCAGGCTCTTGTATTCTTTGGTTAACTTGACATAGCGGCGTTGGTCGGCTATCACGCTAGGATCGGTGATGAGTGTTCCGATTTCCTCAAATCGAGCATCCAGTCCCTCAAGCCGTTGCAGTAATGGTGAGTCTGCCATAATTTGTCTTTTGTAGAAATTTTTTGCAAAGGTACAAAAAAAATTACTACCTTTGCATCATCCTAATGAAGCAATTCTCTTAATACTAAAATCGAAATTCAAAAAAATGGTACTCCAACGTTGGCAATCTGTCTTTCTGTTTCTTGCGGCTATTGCTATGGCCGTGTTCACTTTCATGCCCGTGATGGGGCTGGTAACTGACCAAGGCAATCTAACGCTCAGCGCACTGGGTTGTGGCGACAGCGGCGTGTCGAACTACTTGTTGCTTACACTCGACTGTCTTATCGTCGTGATGCTCCTGATCACCATATTCAAGTATCGCGACCTCAAGTTGCAGCAGCGCCTGTGCAAGATAGACATCTTGCTTATCGTGGCATTGATCATTGCCATTGGTGTCCTGTGGTTCATGCAGCGTGCTCACGCAGTCGCCGCGGTCTCACTTTGGGTAATATTGCCATTTGTGGCACTCTTCTTCACCCTATGGGCCAATGGTCGCATCAAGGCCGACCGCAAGCTCCTCAGCGACAGCGAACGAATCCGTTAACACCCCATCTGAATAATTCTCAATTCTCCATTCTCAATTATCAATTATATAAGTGTACGACTATATTTCAGGAACCATTGCGGAGTTGAATCCCGCATTTGCCGTGCTCGACAACCAGGGCATAGGCTACATGATCAACATATCGCTTACCACCTATGACCAACTTAACCGGGGTGACAAGAACCTATGCAAACTCTATGTTTACGAGGCCATCCGTGAGGATGCCCATCTGCTGTTCGGCTTCGCCACCAAGCGGGAGCGCGAATTGTTCTTGTTGCTCATCACTGTCAGTGGCGTGGGGGTAAACTCGGCACGCATGATTCTCGGTGCCGGACCTACCGAACAAGTCGAATCAGCTATCGCACAAGGCAACGTCGCCATGCTTAAGAGTGTCAAGGGAATTGGCGCTAAAACTGCACAACGCATCATTGTTGACCTCAAAGATAAAATAAAAGGGGTAGATGCTACGTTTAATAGTGTAACAGGCGCGGCAGCCAATCAAGTCTATGACGAGGCATTAGCCGCACTGGTCATGCTTGGTTTTACTCAACAGATGTCGCAAAAGGCGCTCAAGAAACTCTTTGAGCAACAGCCCGATATAAATGTTGAGCAAGCTATCAGGCAGGCACTGAAAATGATGTAAGGTAGCGCCCGGCCTCACCTCTAGCTCCTTTAATAGGGAGAAGGGAAGTACTGGGGCAGCAATTATGCATTGTGCATTATGAATTATGCATTGATTAAAAAGTCTATATTTCTCGGTGTCGGCACACTCATCGGACTGTGGGCCGGCAACGATACGGCATTGGCGCAATATGTGACTAGTAAACTCGCGCCACCGCCTCCACCACCCACGCAGCAGGTCACCACCCAGCAGCGTGGCAGCACACGCAACCCGCTGGACACCGTAAATGTCCAGTTTAACGTGCATCCCACAGTACCTGGTACCTATGGCGACATTCAAGGAAGCGACGAGTATTCGCTCGACCTCAAGTCACCCTCGAACATTACAACCGATGCCGAATATGACCCCGAGACGGGATGCTACATCATACATACTAGACTAGGTGACAACGATATCGTCACCCCATTCATACTCTCGGCCGACGAATACAACAATGTTTATTTGCGTCAGTCGATGCAGGAATATTACCGTCAAAAATACTCTGAGACTGCCGAGGAGAAGGAGAAAAATCCCTTCAACTTTCTTGACATGCAGTTCGGCCTTGGTCCACTAGAAAAAGTCTTTGGACCTGGCGGCGTTCAACTCAAAACACAAGGTTCAGTCACGCTCAACATGGGCGTCAAGAGCAACAAGACCGATAACCCGGCCATGTCGGTCCAATCGAGAAGAAAAACCTATTTCGACTTCGACCAGCAAATCCAGGCTACTGTACAGGCTTCGGTAGGCGATAAGATGAAGTTCAACATGACGTATAACACAAACGCCACGTTTGAATTTGACAACAAGAACCTCAAGCTTGCCTATGATGGTAAAGAGGACGAAATCATCAAGAACATCGAGGCCGGTAACGTGAGCATGACCACCGGGTCATCGCTCATTCGTGGTAGTGCGGCACTATTCGGTGTCAAGACCAAGCTGCAGTTTGGCAAACTTACCGCAACGGCACTCGTGTCGCAGCAGAACAGCGAGTCACAGACCGTCAACACCAAGGGAGGAGCGCAGACAACCTCGTTCTATATCACCGCTGACAAGTATGACCAAAACCGAAACTTCTTCTTGTCGCACTTCTTCCGTGACAACTATGACGAGTGGTGCAAGCGTCTACCATTGGTGTCAAGCGGTGTCAACATCACTCGCTTGGAGGTGTGGATTACAAACAAGCGAAGCACTTTCAACGAAGCACGCAACATCATGGCATTCATGGACCTGGGCGAGAACAAGCACTTGGCGTGCAGCCATTGGACGCCCGACCTGAGTGCCGACAATCCCAGCAACCAGAGCAACTCGATGCTCGATGAAATCAAGGAACAATACCCCGAAGCTCGCTACATCAGTCAAGTGGCCACAGCATTGGAGCCTCTGAAAGTATACGGATTTGAGGGAGGACAAGACTATGAGAAGATTGAGAGTGCACGACTGCTCACTTCCTCGGAATACTCACTCAACTCTAGCCTGGGATACATTCAGCTTAAGACCGCCCTTAATGCTGATGAGGCCATAGCGGTCGCATATCAGTATACCTACCGCGGACAGACCTACCAAGTGGGCGAGTTCTCGGGAGACATCACCGCTACCGACCAGTCGCTCTACGTCAAGATGATTAAAGGTACTACCGTTTCGCCGCAGATGCCTAACTGGGACCTGATGATGAAGAACGTCTACGCGTTGGGAGCATACTCGGTCGCCAAGCAGAACTTCAAACTTAACATCAAGTACCTAAGCGACACAACGGGTACCGAACTTACCTACATCCCCGACGGAAACATCAACGGCAAGCCGTTGCTGCAAGTGATGAACCTGGACCGACTGGATGCCAACCAAGAGACCAATATCGACGGACGTTTTGACTACATTGAGGGATATACCGTCAACAGTAGCAACGGCAAAATCATATTCCCCGTCGTCGAGCCATTTGGTGCACATTTGCGCAAGCAGATTGGAAACGATGCCATCGCCGACAAGTATGTCTATGAGGAACTATATGACTCAACGCTTGTAGTGGCGCGACAATATCAGGACAAGAACAAGTTTGTCCTCGCAGGTGAGTATCAGGCATCTTCGGGCAATGTCATTCGTCTCAATGCCATGAACGTGCCACGAGGCTCGGTTGTTGTCACTGCCGGTGGCGTGACACTGACCGAGAACAGCGACTATACCGTCGACTACAACATGGGTACGGTAACCATTACCAACCAGAGTATCATCGATGCCGGTACCAACATCAGTGTTTCGCTCGAGAACCAGTCCACATTCAGCATGCAACGCAAGACGTTGTTGGGACTGGACCTGAACTACCAGTTCAACAAGAATTTCAACATCGGTGGTACCATCATGCACTATGGCGAAAAGAGCATAACCGAGAAGGTGGCCATCGGTGATGAGCTTGTCAACAACACCATCTGGGGTGTGAACATGAACTACAACACCAAGTTCATGTGGCTCACCAACCTGCTCAACAAGATTCCCACCGTCAATGCGACTGCACCATCGTCGATTACATTCAAGGGTGAGTTTGCCCAGCTGCTGCCACACCAAGCAAAGACGGGATCGAATAAGGGTAGCAGTTATATCGATGACTTTGAGACAACGCAGAGTGGTATTGACTTGCGTTCGCCTTACTCCTGGTTCCTCTCGTCAACACCTTACGATGGCACTGCAGGAGCACTCTTCCCCGAGGCGGGGCAGAGCAACGATGTGGCTTACGGAAAGAACCGCGCTTTGCTGGCTTGGAACTATATCGACCGTCTGTTCACACAGCGCAACAGCAGTTACGTGCCTGGTTACATCAAGAACGACCTTGACCAACTCTCATATCCTTACATACGCGAGGTGCCTTACAGTGAAGTGTTCCCGGGTCGAGAGCTGAACTATGGCGAGTCGTCAACCGTTCAGACATTTAACATGTCATTCTATCCCAAGGAGCGCGGCCCTTACAACCTTGATGCTGACAACATTGATGACGAAGGCAACTTGCTCAATCCTGAGCAGCGTTGGGGGGGTATCATGCGTAAACTGGACAACACCAACTTTGAGCAGTCAAACATCGAGTATATCCAGTTCTGGATGATGGACCCGTTCATGGACGAGGAGCTGGACAATCGCGATGGTGGATACCTCTACTTCAACTTGGGTGAGGTCAGCGAGGACATTCTCAAGGACGGACTCAAGAGTTACGAGAATGGTCTAGGAACCAACGTCGACACTACATACATCAAAACAACCAGTTGGGGTAAGGTGTCTACGCAGACATCGATGACCTACGCTTTTGACAACGCTCAGGGTTCGCGCGTGGTGCAGGACGTCGGTCTCAACGGTCTGTCGACCGATGAGGAGCGCATGTTCCCCACCTATCGTGAATATGTCACTAAGTTACGCCAACGTCTGTCGCCCAATGCCATAGCACGCATGGAAGAAGACCCGTACTCACCCCTGAACGACCCAGGTGGTGACAACTATCACTTCTACCGCGGCTACGACTACGACGAGCAGCGACTCAACATCCTGGAGCGTTACAAGCACTACAATGGCACCGAGGGCAACTCGCTCAGCGCCGAGGACGCCAGTGATCCGCTCTACCAGAGCGCCCGCAGTGTGCCTGATGTTGAGGACATCAATCAAGACAATACGCTTAACGAGTACGAGAGATACTTCCAGTACCGCGTTGCCATTCACCCCGACTCGATGCAAGTGGGCAAGAACTATATCATCGACAAGCAAGAGGCAACGGCTTACACTCGCAACGGCGAAAAGCAACACACCACTTGGTATCAGTTCAGCATTCCATTGCGTCGATACGAGAAAAAGGTGGGCAACATCACCGATTTCTCTACCATCCGCTTCATGCGAATGTTCATGACCGGCTTCAAGGAGACAACACACTTGCGCTTTGCAACACTTGAACTGATGCGAGGTGAGTGGCGCAACTATGACTATAACCTGAACATGCGTGGCGATGCCCCGGCATCAGGTACTGTTAACGTCAACACCGTCAACATCGAGGAGAACGGCGCGCGCGAGCCGGTCAACTACGTCTTGCCGCCGGGTGTGACCCGTATCATCGATTCGGGACAATCGCAGATTACGCAGCTCAACGAGCAGTCAATGCAGGTGGGAGTCGAGGGACTCCAACCGGGTGACGCACGTGGTATTTACCGCAATACAACCCTGGACTTGCGTATCTACCAACGATTGCAGATGTTCCTCCACGCCGAGACAACTGTTGACAACCCCACGAACCTCTCTAATGGTGACGTGTCGGCATTCATCCGCTTGGGCTCGGACATCAAGAACAACTACTATGAGTATGAAATCCCGCTGGATCTCACGCCGCACGGACACTACAATACCAATAGTACGGCCGACCGACTGAAGGTCTGGCCCGAGAACAACATGCTAGATGTTGACCTCGATGTGCTGACCGATGTCAAGAAGGCGAGAAATGCCGCCAAGATGGCTGGTGACCCAGATGTTGGATATGCCAAACGATTCACTCAACAGGATCCCGACCATCCCAACCACCGCGTCACTGTGCAGGGTAACCCCTCGCTGAGCGATGTGCGTGTAATCATGATTGGTGTGCGAAACAACGCTAACTCAACCAAGGATTGCGTTGTGTGGGCCGACGAGTTGCGTGTCACTGACTTTGACAACGAAGGAGGCTGGGCTGCAAAGGCTAACATGACCCTGAACATGAGCGACGTGGCGACGGTCAATGTGGGATGGCACCGCGAGACACATGGTTTCGGTGCCGTCAACCAGAGCCTCACCCAACGACGACTCGACGACTACAACCAGTATAATATCGCTGTGCAAGGTGACGCCGGTCGTTTCTTGCCTGAAAAGGTCAAGCTTAGGGCACCTGTTTATTATAGTTACAGCAACGAGAAGACTACGCCCAAGTACAACCCGCTAGATCAGGACGTGGAACTCAAGGATGCCGTTGATGCATGCGAGACACAGCACCAAAAGGACTCAATTAATGACTATGCGGTCACGCTGCGCACAGTCAAGAGCTTCAGCATTTCGGGATTGAAGTTCGACTATAAGTTTGGCAAGAATCCCATGCCGTGGGATCCTGCTAACTTCACGTTCAGCTACTCGTCCAATAAGC
Source organism: Muribaculaceae bacterium (assembly GCA_016281825.1). Lineage (GTDB taxonomy): Bacteria > Bacteroidota > Bacteroidia > Bacteroidales > Muribaculaceae > Sodaliphilus. The sequence continues at coordinate 13,144 of JAEEJI010000121.1, forward strand.
AGCACCTCAACGACCCGAACAACGTCTACGAGAACACCAACGACTATCGAGGCAGCTTCCAGTATAGCTGGACACCCTACATCAAGCCGCTCAAGCCGTTCGCGCGCATGATTAGCGAGAAGAACAAGAACATGAAGTTCTTCCGGGACTATGAGATTCGCTGGTTGCCCACCAATATCGCATTCAATACCAACATGTCGCGTTACTACTATGAGCAGCAGACGCGTAACGAGACGGGTATTGATGTCGAACTGCCTGTTGCAGTGAGCAAGAACTTCCTTTGGGACCGCCAGTTCTCACTCTCGTGGAACCTCATCAAGTCGCTCAACGCGTCGTTCAACAGTGCCACAACAGCGCACATACTCGAACCCATCGGACAGGTGAACAAAAAACTCTTGGCCGACGAGTACACAATCTGGAAAGACTCCGTTTGGCAGAGCATCAAGGGGCTGGGTACGCCATGGGCCTACAACCAGACATTCAATGTCTCCTACAAGGCACCATTCAGTGCAATCCCCATCTTGAGCTTCATCTCAGCCAACGCCAGCTATAATGCTACCTACAACTGGAACCGAGGTACCGTTGTGGACGGCATCAGCAGTGGTAACACCATCGCAAACCAATCATCGTTCAGCGTCGATGGGCGACTGGCATTGGAGCAGCTCTACAACAAGGTTCCATATCTGAAGGAGGTGAACAAACGATTTGGAGGTCAGGAAGGCTCTACGAGTAAAAAGGACACGAAGAAACCCAAACCGAAGAAGTTCAACCGGACCTTCAAGTTGTCACCCGACACGGCAATCGTCATCAAGCACAACATGAACACCAAGAGTGTCAAGGTGACAGCAACGACGACCGACGACAAGCCGTTCCCCATACAGTTCAAGGTTAAGGACGCCAACAATGTGGAGATTCTGACTCTGGGCGAGGATAACCTTAAATTCACCGTCAACGAGGTGCAGAAGTCGCATAGTGGTTTCTTATGGGAGCTGGGTCAATACTCGTCGCGACTGCTCATGAGCGTGCGAAATGTCAGTGTCAAGTTCCGTAACACACGGCAACTCTCACTGCCACAGTTTGTGCCTGATATCGGTGATATTTTCGGACAGACGACACACTACGATGTCATGGCACCAGGTCTGGACTTTGCCTTTGGCTTTACCGATGAAAGTTACATCGACCGGGCAAAAGAACGGGGATGGCTACTCGGAGACCAGACGCAGACTTCGCCGGCTCTGTCAAGCCGTACACAGGAATTCAATGCTGAGATTCAGCTTGAGCCCATCCGTGGACTTAAGATAACCCTCACGGGTAACAGAACCGACAACCGCACGAGCCAGGTACAGTTCATGTACGACGACATGACCACCATCTATACAGGTAGTTACACGCGCACACACATGGCACTGGCAACTGCATTGCGTGGCGTGAGCGATAGTAATGGATACCAGAGCGATGTGTTCGATCAGTTCCTGAGCAACATACCCGTTGTGGCGCAGAGACTGCAAGACAGGTATAATGGCATCAACTATCCCGAGCGGGGCTTCATTCGCGGCAAGGAATATGCCGGTCACGCGTTCAATCCTGAGCTGGCGGGCGTGAATACCATGAGTAGCGATGTACTCATTCCTGCCTTCATGGCGGCATACTCGGGCAAGAACGCGCGCAGTTACGAACTGAACCCGTTCCCGGGGATTAAGAGTATCTTGCCTAACTGGCGTGTGACTTACGATGGACTCATCAAGATACCGTTCTTCAAGAAGTGGTTCAAGAGCTTCACGCTTACCCACACTTACCAGTGTACCTATCAAGTGGGATCGTTCAACTCGTTCACCGACTGGATTGACATCGGCAACGGCATGGGATTCACCCAAGACGCGCTCTCGGGCAACGCCATTCCGTCATCGCCCTACAACATCTCGTCCATCACCGTGACCGAGAAGTTTGCGCCGCTGCTGGGAGTCAATGCCACACTGAACAACGGTATGACATTGAATGCCGACTACCGCGACAGCCGTACACTGACACTTAACTCGGCTGCAGGGCAGCTGGTTGAGGCTTACACGCGTTCCTTCGTCTTGGGAGTAGGGTACAAGATTGCCAATTTCAACAAGATTCTCAAAATCAAGGGACAGCAGAAAGGCGTCAACAACGATCTGACGATGAACTTGAATGTACAGTTCAACAGCAACACTGCCCTCATACGAAAGATTGACGCCAACACCGCACAGGCTACGAGCGGTACCAAGACGATGAGCATCAATTTCAAGGCCAACTATGTCGTGAGCAAGCGAGTGACAATCGGCGCTTACATCGACCACCAGTCCAATACCCCGCTTGTGTCAAACACTGCTTATCCCACTACAAACAGCAACTATGGCCTCTCTGTCCAAATGAGCCTCACCAAGTAAATCACAGACATCTAAAACTCTAAACTCTTAACTATAATCTCTAAACTCTTAACTATCCCCTCTACTCTCGCCACCCGCTACGACCAGTGGGCCAGGATACGGAAAATGAACCCCGTCATAACTGACGAGGAGCATACTTGTACCAATTGCGGAACAACCTTCAGCGGCAGGTTCTGCCCTCAGTGCGGGCTCAAGGAGTCGATGGCCAAGATGAGGCTCAAGAGTCTTTTGTTGAATTTCCTTGATATTTGGGGATTCGGCTCAAGACCCATGTTTCGCACCATCAAAGACTTGTTCACGAGGCCAGGCTACATGTTGCGCGAGTACCTCTCAGGGCATCAACCGCTCTACTTCCCGCCTTTCAAGATGCTGGTCGTCATGATCCTTGTCTTCCTTACCTTGGCATGGTTGTTCAATGCTGACCTCACCCATGAGTTCAGTTTGACAGAAATGGCAAAACAAGTAAATGGGTTAGACTCGGAAAATGACCTCAAGATATTGAGCTATCTTGACATGGTGCTTTTCTGGTTCTACGACCACTTGGCATTCGCCGTATTGGCTTATCAGGTGTTCAGCGTATTGGCGACCAGAATAGCCTTCCGGAGGTGCAAGGTTCAGTGGACGGTGGTTGAACTCTTCTTTGTCCACATTTATTTGGCTGCACAATATTATATCTTCGAGATTGCCTCTATCCTGACACTGGGCAACGATATTGACGATGCTAAATATGGTACAATCTATGTGGTGATTTCATTGCTCTATCAGTGGCTCACCTACGCGCAACTCTATGACATCGGCCCGTGGAAGACCCTCAGGCTCTTGATTTACAAGTTTTTCTGGTATGTGATGATTGTGATGATTGCCCTGATTACTCCTCTCGTTATTTTAGCATTAATATGAAACGGGATGCTTTTATAGTAATTGTTGCCTTGATGCTCACGGCTTTGTCAAGCTGCATGTTCACTGGCGTGGAGAGTACCAAGCAGGTTTCCGACAAAGAGGTGCAGCGCACCATCGGTGAACTTGAACGTCGACAACCCACAATGACTGTGCAACCTTTCCGCGACTCGGTGCCCGCATGGCGCATCGGCAAAGAATTTTACGTTACCGACAACCAACTTCGACTCATCATGACTGGAGCCGATGATGATACCACTGCATTGGTGGGACAGATTTTGCGATATGATGGATACGAGGCTGGTAGTGTCCTCGACAACACCGCAGCCCTCAACCTCAAGTTCACCGCACCCACAGGCAAAACCTATGTCTACCGCACGGGCAAGACGCGCGAGCAATTCACCGCCAATTTCATCATCCCGTTACTGATTGACTTGGACATAGTGCATGATGTCGACAGCCAGCTGCGGGGTAAGGAAGTCTTCATCAAGACACCCCTGTGGTACGACCCAAGTGACGAGTCGCTCAGGCGGGCACGGCAGTTCATCAAGGTGCGCATCGATGCCGTTGAGCCGGGCAACAAAGTCTTGCCGCTGCGTGTGTGTTTCACTGCGCTCGACACGGGTGAGAAAGCTTTCGTCTGGATGTCTGACCCCAATGCCACTATGCACAACCGCGACTTCGACTCGCTCTTCTCATTACGAGATATGCACGAGAATTATCCCGATATCACCGATGCCACTTGGCAGCGTATCATTCGGGGCGTGGTAACCGAAGGAATGACAAAGGAAGAATGCCGACTCGCGGTAGGCTCCCCAAAGCGCATTAGCCGACTCCCCGACCAGGCTGGACTGCGCGAGTACTGGTACTACGACGGCGGCTCCTACCTCTACTTCGTAGACGGCCTCCTCAACCAGTTCAAATAGTAGAATGCACAATGCGCGCAGCGCGCTCAAATTTGAATAGATGCTTCTCGAATTCCTAGGCACTGGCACAAGCACCGGCGTACCGTCGTTACGCTGCGATTGCGAGGTATGTCGCTCGGCTGATCCGCGCGACAATCGCTTGCGCGCCTCGGCAATCGTGCGCTATCACGGCAAAAGCATCCTCATCGACTGCAGCCCCGACTTCCGCCAACAGATGCTCCGAGCCACCGATGACCAGATCGATGCCCTCCTGTTGACACACATACACTACGACCACGTCGGCGGCATTGACGACCTGCGTGCCTATTGCTTCGACCACCATTTCCCCGTCTATGCCCGTCAGGATGTCATCGACCGCCTGCGCGAGCGGCTGCCATACTGCTTCGCCGAGAACCCTTATCCTGGCGTGCCCTTGCTCGACTGCACACCCATCAACGACACCGACCCCTTCATCGTTCAGGGCATCAAGGTGCAGCCCATCCCCGTCATGCATGGCAAGATGCCTATCCTGGGCTTCCGCATCGGCCCATTGGCTTACATCACCGATTGCAAAGAAATCGCTGACGACCAGATAGAGCGTCTGCACGGCATCCCCGTGCTCGTCATCAATGCCCTGCGCCACACGCCCCATCACTCCCACATGCATCTTGACGCCACCCTCGACGTCATCCGCCGCATCGCCCCTCGCCAGGCATACCTCACCCACATGAGCCACCGCATCGGCCTCCACGCCACCACCGAATCAACTCTCCCCTCCAACACCCACCTCGCCCACGACCAACTCATCGTCGAAATAACAGAATAAGCCCATCTGTTATCTCCATGCCACTCGTTATTATACTGTAGGGACGCGCCTTGTCACGTCCGCATCAGACATAAAAAGGGATAGTCAAAATCAAAAACAAGCCTTTAGTTTTATTTAGCGTTAATGTGCCTGATTTTTGCGCACCAGTGTTCTAATTTTGCCTATGGAACTCAAACTGAGTATTCAACAGATTATTCTTATGACCGTGGGTTGCATTTTTTATGCGGGGACCCGAGTGTGTGCAAATAAGAAATAGGTGTTATCCCAAAGAAATCTTGGCGAATTTTAGGAGGAGGGTCTTGGAGCCGAGGCCGGGGAAGTCGACATGGATTTTGGCGTCGGCACCGGTGGTGTCGATGCTGGTGACAACACCTTGCCCGAAGCGTTGATGCTCGATCGTCATGCCCACGGTGATCTCGTCGGCGCTGTGGGTGGTGAATTTGCTGCCAGGAACAGAGAGGGTGGGGCGTGACGGCAGTTGCGACACGGGTTTGAACCCGGGCGGAGGAGTGGTAGGTGCTGGGGTGGGGTGCTTTGAGGGTGTCGTGGGACGGTCGAGCATGGCGCGCCAATCATCTATGACGGGGTCATCATCGTCACTGCTCCAGCGACGCCGCATAGCGCTGAAGTCCTCGCCCTGCGACATGGACGTGACCGACATCTGAAGATATTGTGGGGCGATGTCGCGCAAGAACCGCGAGGGCTTGCAACTCATCGTCTGGCCGTTACGGTAGCGCGATTTGGCGTAGGTGATGATGCAGGTCTGCATGGCGCGGGTAATGGCGACATACATCAGACGACGCTCTTCCTCGATGCCCGCTAATGTGTCCTTGCTCATCGCCGATGGGAACAGGTCTTCCTCAGCGCCGACGATGATGATATTCTTGTACTCTAGTCCCTTGGCGGCATGTACGGTCATCAGGGTCACACAGTCGCCATCGTTCTTGTCGTTATCCTGGTCGGTGAGCAACGACACCTCGGCGAGGTAGTCGACCAATAGGTTCTGGTCATTCCCTTCCTCGACGCGTGTCTCGTAGAACTCGTGGATGCCGTTGACCAACTCAGTAAGATTCTCCTGACGGCTGATGTTCTCGGGTGTTTTCTCGCCCATCAAGATAGAGAGGATTTTAGTGCGCTCGATGATGGTCTTGGCTTGCGTGTAAGCATCGGCACCATTCTCGGTCATCTGAATGAATCCGTTGATGAGTGCGGCGAACTCGTCCAGCCGTTTCTGTGTGCCACGGTTGACGTTCAGTTCCACTTCGTCGGGATGTGTGATTGCGTGCCACATGCTCACCCCGTGCTGCATGGCGCAATGCTGCACCTTGCCTGTGGTGGTGTCACCGATGCCGCGCGCGGGGTAATTGATGACACGGCGCAACGCCTCGTCATCATTCGGGTTGATTGACAAGCGGAAATAGGCGATGGCATCCTTGATTTCTTTGCGCTGGTAGAACGACAGACCGCCATACACGCGGTAGGGTATGGCGTTGCGCACATTGCCGTGCTTATCACGCCTGCCACCATTGCTGAACGCCTCCTCCAACGCGCGCGACTGCGCGTTAGTGCGATAAAGCACAGCGAAGTCCTGATATCGGTCGCCCTGACGCGCCTTGATGGCAGCAATCTGGTTGGCTACCACATATGCCTCCTCATAGTCGCTGTAGCAGCCGATAACGGGAATCTTCTCGCCTACAGCGTTTTTTGAGAACAGGTGCTTGGTAATCTGATGCTCGTTTACCTCTATCAATGAGTTGGCGGCATCGATGATGGTCTGTGTCGAACGGTAGTTGCGTTCCAGTTTATGGGTCACTAAGTCTGGGTAAAATTTCTTCAATCCCAGAATGTTGCTGATGTTCGCTCCACGGAATGAGTAGATGCTCTGCGCGTCGTCGCCCACCACGCACAGATGGTTGTGCTGGCGTGTGAGCTGCAACACGATGGCATGCTGGGCAAAGTTGGTGTCCTGATACTCGTCCACGAGAATGTATTGGAACATCTGTTGGTATTTCTCAAGGATGTCGGGGCAGTCACGAAGCAGGATGTTGGTGTTGAACAACAGGTCGTCAAAGTCCATCGCTCCCGCAATGCGACAACGCTGCCAGTAGGCCTTATATATAAGGTAAGTGGCGGGACGACCAGCATGCACATCCTCATCACGGAGACCCTGATTGCGCTCATACTCATCAGGGCCAAACAAGGCGTTCTTCAGATTTGAAATGTGCGACTGGATGGTGGCGGGTTTGTAGATTTTGTCGTCCAGTTGCATATCCTTGATGATGAGTTTGATGAGCGAGCGGGAGTCGCTCTGGTCATAGATGGTGAAATCGTGCTTGTAGCCAATGCGCTCGGCATTGATGCGCAACAACCGGGCAAAGATAGAGTGGAAGGTCCCCATCCATAGTTGTGACGAAACTTCCTCGCCCACTAATGGGGTGATGCGGTCACGCATCTCGCGCGCCGCCTTGTTGGTGAACGTCAGAGCCATGATGCGATAGGGCTTCATACCCTGTCGCAACAAGTGTACAATCTTATAAGTCAAGACGCGTGTTTTTCCCGAGCCAGCCCCGGCAATCACCAGTTGCGGCCCGTCGCAATACAGCACCGCCTCACGCTGCTGCTCGTTCAGTTGGTCCAGATAGTCTTCCACTATACGAATGATTTAGTCTGCAAATTTAATGCTTTTTTTCTGAAAAACCAAACCCTAAAAAACAACCCCACCGAGAAGGCGGGGTTGTAGTTGTGGATGTAATGATGATTACTGCAGCGTGCCGTTGTTGGCATCGTTGATCATCTGCTCGTTAGCGCTGATATAGACCTCAACGCGGCGGTTCTGTGCGCGACCAGCCTCAGTGTCGTTGCTGGCAACGGGGAATTGATAGTCAAAGCCATCACTCACCATGCGGGTCTTGGCGACACCGGCGTTGCTCAGGTAGTTCAGCACCGAGAGTGCACGCTCCTTAGACAGACGCTGGTTCACGGCCAGAGAACCGGTGTTGTCGGTGTGGCCATAAATCTGTACGTTGGTCTGCGGATTGTTCTGCAGCGAAACGGCGAACTGATCGAGCGAGTTCTTGGCAGTTGCACTCAGGTTGCTCTTACCAGTGGCGAAAAGAATACCCTGATCAAAGGTCACCTTGATAGCGGTCAGACCGTTCTGGTCGGTCAGCGTGTCGACCTGTGCACCATTGATTTGAGCAAGCTCCTTGGCCTGCTTGTCCATCTTCTTGCCGATGAGCGTACCAGCGACACCACCAGCGACAGCACCTACTGCTGCGCCAATAGCGGCACCTTTGCCCTTGCCAAAGATTGCGCCAATGCCGGCACCAACGGCGGCACCGCCACCAGTACCAATCATGGCACCCTTACCAGTGTTTGTCAGCGAACCGCAGCCAGATACTCCAAACAGGAGAGCTGCACTCAGAAAAATACACAAAAATTTCTTCATATTACTTTCTATTTAAAAGGGTTTATAATTAGTTTCAAATCTAATTGGCTGCAAATATAGAAATAATATTTCAAACACACACAAACATTGTCAAAAAAATAGACAAATGCTCCATTTGTACCGATGAATACGTACTCGCTAGCGCGAGTTGTCAGGTTTCAGGGCTCGCTAGCGCCCTGACCCCTCAACGCGCGACAGCGCCCTTACCCCTCAATATTACTCTGCTCAAGTCCAATCTTATGCTTGCGGTCGTAGCGAAGAAGTAATACCGAGATGACTATGGCGGCGATGCCGATGACAGTGAAGATCCACATGGCGGGCGAATAGTTGATGTGTCCGTCGTGCGTGTTGCGCTCAAGCACAGCACCGATTAGCACTGGCACAAGCATCAGACCGATATTCTGGATGTAGTAAATCACAGAATAAGCTGTTCCCAATTGCGAGGTAGGCACAATCTTGGGGACAGCTGGCCATAACACGCTGGGCAACAACGAGAAAGCAATACCAAGGATAAACATCATCGCCACAGCCAACGTACTGGCATGCAACGGCAAGGCAAACACCATTAGCACCAATGTGAGCATCACCGTGCCTATAATCATGATGGTCGCTCCACGACCTATACGGTCGTACATGCCTCCAAACAACGGCGTGAGCACGATGCTCGTAAACGGTAGGATAGCCGGAATCATTCCCGCTAACTCGGGCGTTACGCCATACTTCTCAATCATGAGTTTGGTGGCGAAGTCCAGGAAGGGATATAGCGCCGAGTAGTAGAGCATACATAATAAGGTGATAAGCCAGAACCCGCCATTGCCCAATGTCGCTTTGAGATCCTTGAGGTGGAATTGCTCCTCTTCACTGTCGGCCTCATCGGCGATGCCCTCTTGTTCGATGCGACGATCCATCGTGCAATAGAATAGGTAGGCAATTAGTCCGATGCCCACCGAGAGCACACCCACTAGGATAGGGGTGGGTAGAGAAAAACGCTGGGCGATGGCGGGACTACCTGCCAAAGCCAGCGCGGTTCCAAGTCGTGCCAACGACACCTGAATGCCCATCGCCAATGCCATTTCCTTGCCGGTAAACCACTTGACGATGACCTTAGAGACGGTGATGCCGCACAGCTCATAGCCAATCCCGAAGAAAGCGAAGCCTAGCGACGCGAGCACCACCTGTTGCTTGAGCACGCCCAGGTGGAACACATTGACGGTGGGTTCGGGCGAGGTGAACGCCACAGCATAGTAGATGGCACCTGAGCCCAGCAGCATCAGCACGCACGACAATACGCCCGCAAAGCGCACACCCATCTTGTCAAGGATGATGCCCCCGACAAAGAGCATGAGTAGGAACACGTTGAAGAAGCCGCGCGCTCCGGCAAAGATGCCAAACTCACCGCTGGTCCAACCCATGCCGCCATTGGCGACGGGCGACTCCAGCAGATATTGCAGGGGAGACATCTCCTTCGCCACGACATAGCCCGTCATCATCGTGAAGGCCACAATCATCAACACTGTCCAGCGAGCGGCCGCCGAGTCACGCAAGGTGCGTTGCACGATTTCAGTCATCAGTTTTTAGTTTTTGCCCCCTCCACCCCCCCTAGAGGGGGGGGTGCAATGTTTTAGCAACTTAGAAAGTCCCCCTCTTTAGGGGGGATTTAGGGGGGCTATCAATCAGTCTTTAATGTTCGGTTCTTCGAGGCCAAGGCCTTTCTTCTTGTCAATCACCTTGAGCAACAGACCCAGCAACAGCGCAGCTACACCCAGGCAAGCCAGCATCACCAACGGCCAGGTATAATCGAACTTGGTTGGGTCGGTCACATTGGGATTGGTCTTGTCAAGCACCTTGCCAATGAGCAACGGGAACAGCCATAGACCGATGTTCTGAATCCAGAAAATCAGTGCGTAGGCCGAACCGATAACCTTGGCATCGACCAGTTTGGGCACGCTGGGCCACAACGAAGCGGGTACCAGTGAGAACGACGAGCCGAGCACTAAGATTGTTATATAGGCGACGGCGATGCCACCCACGGCGTTGCCCTTGAACAATGGAAGGATGAAGGCGAAGGTCAAGTGGCAGGCGATGAGCAGCAAAGAGCCCAGCACGAGCATCGAGGCAGCCTTGCCCTTGGTGTCGACGTAGTTGCCCAAGATGGGGGTGATAAGCACAGCCAGCAGGGGGAATACTGCGAAGATTGACTCAGCTGACTGACGCATATAGCCCATATAACAATAAATAATTAGCGCGATAATTGAAATAGCGAGCAAACCATATTTCTTGCTCTTGTTCTTCATGAAGTTACTCGCAAAACCAGCCGCTGCAACCACAAGCATGATGATATATTGTACAATAGTCACGGTCGAACCGGACCAGAACGAGTCAGCGGCGGGCTCGGTAAGAGTCAGGTTGCATTGCAACATGTTCACTGCGTACTTCTGGAAGGGGAAGATAGCCGAGTAATAGAGTACGCACAGCAAGGCGACAATCCAGAAACCGCTGTCGGAGAGAATCTTGCCAATATCGCTGATTTTGAAGGGGTCGTCCTTCTCCTCAGCCTCACCAGTCTGAGCGTCGAGCTTCTTGTCCATGAAGAAGTAGACAACAAACATCATCAGAGCAATGCACAGAAGTACGACACCGAAGGCAACCGAGCGGCTCACACTAACCTCACCGCCCAACTTGGCGAAGAACGGCGAGAAAATCATACAGGTGGCAACACCCAGACGAGCCAAAGCCATCTCGGAACCCATGGCCAGGGCCATCTCACGGCCCTTGAACCACTTGACGATACCGCGCGAAACAGTAATACCTGCCATCTCGCA
>JAEEJI010000122.1 GCA_016281825.1 Muribaculaceae bacterium
AACAACCTGTATGGCAAGGACCCGCGCATGGACTACATCGCCCTGCATTGCTACATGGACTATGCCGCCGCGGTCGACTGGTATGTCAACAAGTACCTCTACGTTGACAACTACAACAACAATTATCCCAACTTGAAGCGTTACTTCGATGAGCACGGCAAGACGCCGATGTTGCTCACCGAGTTTTGCTCCTGGGAGAACAATAACAACAACCTCACACCCGATTTCCAGGTGCAGTCAATGGTCGAGAAACTACAAGTGCTCGAACTGAGCGAGCATGTGGCAGGCTATTGCTGGTTTATGGCGCACGGCAACAACAACTATGGCTATCCCTACTATAGAATGTTCGAGAGCAATGCCGACGACAGCCCGCTCACTCGCCTGGGTACCATCTATGTCTATAGTTCGGCGTTCGACAAGGACTGCTTTTTCGTTCCTGGCCAGCGCATCCAAGCAAAGGACTATATCTACATGTCGGGCGGAAAGATAGATCTTAACACTGACCCAGAGTCGGATGGCAAGATTGAGTTCCGCGAGTTCAATGCCACCGATCAGGGCGATGCCTCGGCACGCTACCAAGTTGACCTGCCCCAGGATGGATACTACCTCATATCATTGCGCCTGAACCTAGCACAAGGCCAAGAGGCAGCTTTCAGCGTGATGAGCAACAACGAACTGGTTGGCGAGCAAACAATTGTCGCACCCGTTGACGGATGGCAGACCTGCAAGGTGCGTGTGCAACTTGACGATGGGCCCCACACGCTTGAGATAGTCAATTCAAGCAGCGACCAATGCGGGTTCAACTGGCTCCAACTTGACTATCAGGGCACTTCGGAGGTCGACAAAATGACTGGCGAGCCGCAACCCGTCAGTGTCGAGTACTACAACCTGCAAGGCCAACGTACGCAAGCACCACAGCCAGGCATCTGCATCGTAGTGACTAACATGAGCGACGGCAACCAACAAGTGAGCAAGAAAATTACAACCAAATAGCAAAAACAGAGCAAACTAGAGATGTTTTTCATCAATTATCGCTTGTAACTTCTAATTTTTTACTATTTTTGCAATTGATTTTATGAACCTATAGATTGGCCTTCTCCTTACAGACAATCAGAATAAAAACAATAACGAAAGCATGAAACTAAAACTTACTCTCTTGATGATGCTGTTGCCATTGCTCATGCATGGACAGAGCATCACCATCCAGGGTACCGTAGTCGATGACAGTGATGGCGAACCCATGCCAGGTGTCACTGTAAGCGTCGAAGGTACCGACAAAACCACTGCGACCGACTTCGATGGACAGTATGTCATCAAGACAGACCGCTCAGGAACACTCGTGTTCACCTTTGTGGGCATGACCCCCGAGAAGCGGTCGTTCAGCGGATCGACAACCATCAATGTGCGCATGAGCGAGGACGCCCGTGTGCTTGACGAGGTGGTCGTGGTGGGTTATGGCACTATGCGCAAGAGTGACCTGACGGGGTCGGTGTCATCAATCAGTGCCGATAAACTCAAGAAAACTCCTGCCGCCAACCTGGACCAGGCGCTACAGGGTCGCGCCGCTGGCGTAACCGTCAATGCCAATTCGGGTCAGCCCGGTGCTGGAGCGCAGGTGCGCATCCGCGGTATCGGCACCATCAACAACAGTGATCCTGTGTATGTGGTCGACGGTGTCATCTGTGATGACATCAACTTCTTGAGTCCGTCGGACATCGCCAGCACCGAAATCCTCAAGGACGCGTCGGCAACCGCCATCTACGGCAGCCGAGGTGCTAACGGTGTGGTGCTCGTCACGACCAAGAAAGGTGAGACGGGACAGAGCCACATCTCGCTAGACATGTATGCGGGCGTGCAGCAACGCTGGCGCAAGTTGGACCTCATGGGCAAGGATGACTTCATCAACACTTATCTTGACCTTAACGCCAACGCCGCCCAACGCCGCATCTACGAGGAGCAGGGCTTCAACGAATGGCTGCGCCGCTACAAGTTGGGCACCGATGCGCACTATGCCGCGCCGCTGACCGAGAAGTACCCCGACGGACTCGACTATAGCCTCATCGACACCGACTGGCAGGACGAGGTGTTCCAGACCGCCTGGATACAGAACTACCATCTGAGCGTCGACGGTGGTACCGACAAGGCCAACTACTCGTTCAGCGCCAGCTGGTTTGACCAGGACGGTATCATCAAACTGAGTAACTACAAGCGCTTGACGCTGCGCGCCAACACCTCGTTCCAAGTCAAGAAATGGTTCAAGATAGGCGAGAACCTGAGCTACGTGTACTCGTGGGGTCGCAACACCAGTGCCGACAATGCCAACCTCGACGCAAACCTGCTGTCGCAAGCCATCTCGATGGCTCCATGGGACCCCACCTATTATCCCGAGGGTTCAATCAATGCCAAGGGCGAGGACATGAGTGGAAAGGTGGCGGCACCCAGCAACTTCAAGAATGTCTACAGCCCCATCAGCTCGATGACCTACCACCACCCGCGCGACGTCTACAGCCGCTGGATTGGTGACCTATTCGTCGAATTGACACCGCTGGAATGCTTGACCTACCGCGCCGACATCAGCTACAACCATGTGGACGTGAACCACCGCTCGTTCCTCGACAAGTATGAAGTCTCGGCCTACGACCAAGCCGACAAGAACTACCTCGAGCGCTCGATGCAGCACTACACCAGTGTGGTATGGGAGAATACCCTCACCTTCAAGAAGCAACTCACCGATGACCATTACCTCAACTTGATGGTGGGTCACACTGGTGAGGAGAACAATGTCTATAGCATCGGCGGCTCGGGTAATAGCATCCTCATCCCCGAGGAACGCAATTGGTTCATCAGCCAGACCACCGAGACCAACCCTGCCGGTGACTCGGTCGACCGCACGCGCCGCATGTCGTTCTTGGGACGTTTCCACTACACCCTCAAGGACCGCTACATGGCCACCGTCAACTTCCGTGCCGACGGCAGCAACAAGTATCCCGAAAACACTTGGGGCTACTTTCCCTCACTGGCACTGGCATGGCGCATCAGCGAGGAGCCGTGGGTCAAGCGTCACGAGTGGATTGACAACCTCAAGTTGCGTGCCGGCTGGGGACGCATCGGTAATGACAAGATTGTCAACAACGCCTTCACCACTACCATGTTCAACACGGGCCCGACGTTTGTCACCTATCCGCTGGGCGAGGACGGCGACACTCCGGGAGCAACCATCCTGACCTATGCCAACAACGGTGGCTGGTGGGAGAAGACCGAGACGTGGAACCTAGGACTGGACTTCTCGTTCATGCGCGGACGCATCAACGGTACTATTGAGGGCTTCATGCGCGACACCAAGGACATGGTCGTCTACAAGAAGATGGACGCGCAGATGGGCCAGCGCTACGACGCGCTCATCAATGCCGCCACTGTGCGCAACACGGGTATCGAGATTACGCTAGGCCATCAGAACACTGTAGGCGATTTCCACTACAACATCGAGGGCAACGTGTCGATGATCAAGAACACCTTGCAGAAGCTTAATGGTGGTGAGAAGTTCTGGGTCGATGACATTCGCCTGAGCGACGAGGGCATCGGACTGTTTACTTTCTGGGGCTTTGACTACCAGGGCGTGTTCCAGTCTGACGAAGAAGCCAACGCACACTGGTTCGGTTATGCCCGCGATGGCGAAACGAACCCCTACCACGCAGGCGACTCCAAGTATGCCGACCTGGACGGTGACGGCAAGCTCACCGAGCTGGGTGATCGCCTCGACATGGGCAACCCGTTCCCCTGGCTGACCTACGGTCTGAACCTGAGCATGGACTGGCGCGGCATCGACCTGTCGGTATTCTTCCAGGGCGTTGCCGGCAACGAGATTTACAACCGCATGCGCACCCGCACCGAGTACAACGGCACCAGTATGCAGCTAAGTTCGGTGATGAGCGATGTGTGGACACAGGCCAAGGCCGATGAGGGTATCATTGGCACCATCCCCAACCCCAACGGCAACAGCTACAACAACACGGTGAGCAGCCGATTTGTCGAGAAGGGCGACTACCTGCGCCTGAAGAACATCCAACTGGGCTACACCCTGCCCAACAACATCGCCCACAAGTTGGGCATGAGCAAGTGCCGCCTCTATGTAAGCGGTAGCAACCTGATTACCTGGACCAAGTACACGGGCTATGACCCCGAGGTCGCCGGAGGTGTGGACTATGGTAACTATCCTCAGGCAAGAACCTTCACCTTCGGACTCAACCTTTCGTTCTAAGTAGCAATTAGCAACTAGCAATTAGCAAGACAATGAAAAAGACAATATCATACCTAGCAATGGCAGTGGCACTCGTGGCCATGACCTCGTGCAACGACTGGCTCACCGAGGATACCCCGGGCACCAACAAGCGTGGCGACTACTTTGTGAGCACCGAGACCGCCATCGAGGTGGTCAATGCAGCCTACATGCCGCTGATGTGGGAGTATGGCACCAAGTCGACTTTCTATAGCGAGTGGTTCATTGGCGACATCGTCAGTGACGACGCACTCAAGGGTGGCGGTTCGCTCAGCGACATGGCCGACGCCTACGACATGGAGAACTTCAAGACCAACGTTGACAACTCGCTGCTGCGAGGCTTCTACGAAGCACAGTGGCAGGGCATCCAGCGAGCCAACCTCGCCATCGAGAGCATCGAGCCGTTAGAGGTGGGTCTGGATGCACAGTTCACCGAGGCAATGAAGGCACGCCTGCTGGCCGAGACTCATTTCCTGCGCGCCTATTACTACTTCCGCCTGGTGCGCGTCTTTGGTGGCATGCCGCTGAACGACCGCGTGGTGGACAGCTCGAACAAGATCAACCATGAACGTGCCTCACAACTCGAAACCTATGACTTCATTATCGGCGATCTGCTGGCAGCCCAAGAGGCACTGCCGTTGAAGAGCCGCTATGCGGACACCGACATGGGCCGCATCACCCAAGGCACTGCCCAAGCGATGCTCCTCAAGGCCTACCTCTACAAGGCCGGCTTTCAGAAGCAGCAGGGCGAGAACCCCAGCGAGAGCTACGCTCAAGCCGTACAGTGGGGCGAGAAAGTCGTAGCCAGCAACCAGTACTCACTGTGCCCCGTCTACTTCGACAATTTCACTCTCGCAGGCGAAAACGGGCAAGAGTCAGTATTTGAAATCCAGTATATCGAGGATCCACGCAGCGACTATGGCGAGGGCGAGGGCTTCTCGCGCGGCACGTTCACACTGATCATGCAACGCACCCGCTCGACCTACTGGGGCGAGACGGGCTGGGGCTTTGACCATCCCACGCAAAATCTGTACGACGAGTATGAGCCGACCGACCCGCGTCGTGATGTCACCATCCTTGATTTCAGCGAGCACATGACCAATCCCGCCGAGGAAATCTACCTGGGCAACCACTACTTGAACCTCAAGTATGCCCAGATGACCGACAACAACGGCCAGCCCTACCACTTGACCCACCACTCGCGCGGACCGCTTAACTACCGCCTCATTCGCTACAGCGACGTGCTGCTCATGTTGGCCGAGGCTTACTGCGAGAAAGGCGATGTGGCAAGCGCCAAACCGCTGCTCAACCAGGTACGCGCCCGTGTGGGACTCACCCCATTCCCCTACACCGCCACCATCGGCGGCAAGAGCGTGACCTACAGCGAGAGCCAAGACGGCATGCGTAGCGCCATCCGCCACGAGCGCCGCGTGGAGTTGGCGATGGAGGGACATCGCTGGTTTGACCTATTGCGTTGGGGCAATGCAGCCGAAGTCATGGCTGCTTACATCGCCACCGAGACCGACGAGGCTCGCCAGCACTATGCAGGCTTTGTCACCGGCAAGCACGAGCTCATGCCTATCCCATCGCAGCAAATTGACCTCGGTGCCGGCCCACAAAACCCAGGGTACTAAATTTAATGCATAATTCATAATGTCCGCTATCTGCGTAGCAGTCTAAATTCTTAATTCTTAATTTATAAATTTCTATTAATTAATTTTTTGTATTATGAAAAAACTGTTTACTCTTGCAGCCCTGTTGTTGGCTGCCAGTGCGATGAACGCACAGTACATTACCAAGGCGCTCAACGAGAACGACGAGTCGACCTTCAAATGGGAGAACGCCAGTAACTTTATCATGTTAAGCGTCGGCGATGCCGAGCGCGAAGCGATGGAGGGCAAGATTCTGGCGGACTACAACATCGATGATGCCAATGTCTGGATGTATATTTGGCCAAATGGCGAGACTTATGCTGGTGGTGATGGAACTGGTATGAACTCATTCGGCCAACTCGAGAATCACATAGCATTGGTTGTGACAAATCAAGGATGGAGCGGCGGCGGAATTGTAAGACCTGCCGGAGCCGACTTGAGCATGATCGATGACACCTATGTGCTTCACTTCGGCATCAAAGGCAAGCCCAACGACAATGCCACTCATGGTTTCCGTGTTGGTAAGGCTGAGTTCTCGATTGGCCCCACACCATTTATCGACAATGGCAACTCCTTGAAACTGTTAGGCGACTTTGAGCGCAACGGCGAGTGGTACTACGTCGACATCCCATTCAGCGTGCTGAAGCAGTGTGCCGCTGATGGAAAACCCTTCTCGAATGATGGTGGTCCTGCTGCATATACTGGCAACATACTAGCGTTCCTCTCGGGTGGTGTCCAGGGCACTGAGCTCCATCTTGACAACATCTTCTTCTACAAGGATGCAACCATCGTTCCCGAAGAGCATGACTATGTGCTGCACTATGGCACAGAAGGTTCCGAGTGGCAAGATGTCACCTTCGTGCCTGGCGAGGGTGACAACGAGGGCAAGCTTGTCGCTACCAATGTTGAGTTTGCTGCCAACACCGAGTTCAAGGTGAACTATGGTGATGTATGGTATGGCGGTGTCACGCCCGATGACTACTACCTGATTCACAGCGAGTGGTTCGAGAACATTCCTCTCGATGCCACGGGCTCTAACTTCCACATCAACGAGGCTGGCACCTACACCTTTGTGCTGGATGTTGCCGAAGATGGCATTAAGATGACTGTCACCGGTTGGCCCGAGCCAGTCGAGCCCGACTATGTGCTGCACTATGGCCATGAGGGCGTTGATTGGCAGGATGTTACCTTCGTGCCCGGTGAGGGTGACAACGAGGGCAAGCTTGTCGCTGCCGACGTAGCGTTCGACGCTGGTACTGAGTTCGGTGTCAAGTATGGTGAGACCTGGTATGCCGGTCTGCCCAACGAGGGTGAGGACAACTACGTGATCCACTATGGCTGGTGCACCGACGTGCCTCTGAGCACAGGTGACAATGTGAAGAACTTCATCATCAACGATGCCGGAACTTACACCTTCCTGCTGACCGTTGGTGAGGAGAACATCACCATGACTGTGAACGGCTTCACTGCTCCTGGCGTGCTTGGTGATGTGACTGGTGACGGTGAGGTCGACATCGCTGATGTCAACGCCATCATCAACATCATGCTCCAGAAGAATCCTGCTAGTGATTATCCTGGTAATGCTGACGTGACCAGTGATGGCAGTGTTGACATCGCTGACGTCAATGCCGTAATCAACATCATGCTCGGCAAGTAATGGTAGTCCCCTTATAAGGGAACTGCAATTCTAACATGACCACACCCTAGGCCCCTCCCCTAGCATGGGGAGGGGATTGGGTGAGGTTAGTCTAGATTATCTAGAGGCCCTAGAGTATCTAGACCACCTAGAACCTCTAGATAATTAAAATAACAACATCAATGAAAAAAACGACACTACTTCTGATTGCCCTTGTGGCACTGTGCACGATGGCACAGCCGCCACGCAGCTACAAACGCGGCGTGAGCGAGAATGGATTCAACAAAGTAGAGGAAATCAACGCGCTCTCGCCAGGTGCGGGATGGTTCTATAATTGGAGCAACCTGCCCAACTCCTATATCGCCGATGTGGTCGGCCCGGGCACCGATATGGAGTTCGTCCCGATGATTTGGAGCGCAAATTTTAACGAACAAGCCCTGCGCAACTACCTCACCGAACACCCCGGTGTGAAATACTTGCTGGGCTACAACGAGCCGAATTTCAGGAACCAAGCGAACATGACGCCCGACAGTGCTGCTCGGCTTTGGCCCATTGTCGAACAAATTGCCCGCGATTTCAACCTTAAACTCGTTGCGCCTGCACTGAACTACAGCGGCGAGGCTCTGGCTGACGGCAACGTCTACCAACCCAATGACTGGATGGATGCATTCCTGGCCGCCTACCCTGAGGCACACTTTGACTATCTAGCGCTGCACTGCTACATGAACAATTCGGCATCCCAGATAAGCTACATCGAGAACTTCGCCAAGCGCTATGGCAAACAAGTGTGGCTCACCGAGTTCTGCGCATGGGAGGGAAACGTCGACTCGACGACCCAAAAACGCACCATGGTGCAGAAGATTCAAGACCTGGAACTGAGCCCCTACGTATACCGCTATGCATGGTTCAAGGCCAAAGGCTCCAACTCCGCACCCTTTTACCGCCTGCTCATCAACCAGAATATGCTCACGCACCAGCCACCCGTAGGCACACTGAGCGGAGCTGGAAAGATCTACCTCAATATGTCGTCGTTCGACACCACCTATTATTGGCTTCCCGCGCAGGTGATTCCAGCCAAGGACTATATCTATAGCCAAAGTGTGGCCATTGACCTGAACAGCGACCCTGCGAGCCAGCAGGTGCTGCAAATCAATGAATTTGATGTCTACGCCCGCGCCGAATATTTGCTTGAGGTACCCGTTGACGGCAAATATGACCTGCGTTTGCGCCTGTCGAGCCGCGCCTTCCTCAACTCGCCACAAATCCGCGTATTCTGCGATGGCGAGATGGTCGCCGACCAGGTGTTTCCCGTCACAGGCATGACCACCACACAAGATGTCTGGAAGACCCAGATGATTCAGAATATCCCGCTGCCCGCCGGCAAGCATCGCATTGAACTGCGCAGTGCTCGCAGCACAACCTGCAAGGTCAACTGGCTGCGCCTTGACCTGGCGGGTGATGTGAACGGCGACTTCACTACTGACATCGCCGATGTCAATGCAGTGATTAATGTCATGCTTGGCCTCACCCCCAGCCCCTCTCCGGGGGGAGAGGGGAGTCCTGCGGATGCCACGGGTGACGGCAACGTCGACATCAGTGACGTGAACCGCATCATCAACATCATGCTGGGCAAGTGAGCTAATGATTCTCAATTCTCAATTCTCAATTAAATAGTGAAACGCATTCTCCTCGCCGCTATCGCTGCGGCATCGGTGATGATGGCCAGTGCTGCCACCACGCCTATTTACCTCAACGAGTCGCTGCCCATCGAGCAGCGTGTCAATGACCTGTTGCCTCGTCTGACGTTGGATGAGAAAATTGCGATTATCCATGCGCAGAGCAAATTCTCATCAGCCGGCGTGCCACGTCTGGGTATTCCCACGTTCTGGACCGACGATGGTCCTCACGGGGTGCGTCCCGACGTGTTGTGGGACCAGTGGGAGCAGGCGGGTGCCACCAACGACTCGTGCGTGGCATTCCCGGCGCTTACCTGCCTGGCGGCGACATGGAATCCGGCACTGGCACGACGCTACGGCGTGAGCCTAGGCGAGGAGGCACGTTACCGTGGCAAGGACATGATCCTGGGACCAGGC
>JAEEJI010000123.1 GCA_016281825.1 Muribaculaceae bacterium
ATCATCATCTTGTCGAAGCGCTTGTTCATCTCGTTGAAGCGTTGCATGCGCTGCAACTGCTCCTGGTGCATACTCGTCAACTCGGTGCGTAACACACTCAAGGTCTGGCTCATGTCGCGCTCCTTGAGCACGGCGTTGGCGGGTGTCAGCACCAGCATCAATAGGGCCAATAATATAATTCGCTTGATATTCATCGTCGGGAACTTTTTATTACACCACGGCAAAGGTACAAATAAGTTTTCAGTTTTCAGTTTTTAGTTATCAGTTTTCGTTTATGAATGGCTGGCTGGGACTTTGTTGAATGCACAAAAAAAGGCCGCGCTGAGGCGGCCTTTTTAGGTTTGTAGGCAATGATTACCATCCAGGATTCTGTCCAATCTGCGGGTTGAGGTTATGCTGATCGTTCGGAATCGGGAACAGGATGTACTTGCCGTCGTAGATGCGCTCAGTACCGTTGTTCTTGCAGTTGATGTAACCATCGGCATCATATTTGATATCGCGAAGCAAATAGATGGGTCTACCTTCGCTATCAGTACCGACGACAACATCTGCAAAATCTCCCACATAAGCACCACGGCTCAGGTTAGGATACTTCTGAGTATCCAGCTTGTCAAGCTGGTTCCAACGCTGCAACGAGTAGTAACGGTCGTTCATGCAGTACATCATCTCAACACGGCGCTCGCGGCGAATCTCCCAGATGATGTTGCTCACACCCATGTTGTTGGCTGGGTCAGCAGCGACATCGACAGTGAGGTGTGGCATGCCAACACGGTCGCGGAGTTTGTTGATTGACTTGTCGAGGTCGGCATTGGTGATTTGGCCGAGCTCGGCGCATGCCTCAGCATAGTCAAGCAGGATCTCAGCATACCAGAAGAGTGGTGCGTCGCTGTAGTTACCATTGGTTGCCTGGCGGGTACCGTTATCGTTAGCATACTTCACGTTGTCGAACAACATCACGCCATAGCCAGTTGAAGCGGTCGACTGAGCACCACCAAAGCGTGCGAAACCGCTGCCAGGGAACTGGAGGATGGAGTCAACAGCAGCGCTGAGGCGCGGGTCACGTTTGGCAAGTACATCAGCGATGTTGATGTGCTTGGCCTCGCCATAACCTGAGTGGTCGTCAATGCTAACAATCCTACCAACATCACTCTTGTCCAAAGCGGTTGAAGCCAGAGGCTTGCCATCGCGGAACAGATAGCTGTCAAAAGCATCCTTGGTCATACCGTTAACTTGAGTAGAACCGCAGGTGTAGTCGATAGTACCGTGAGCCATCACACCGAGCACGTAGTGCTTGTAGAGAATCATCTCGGTATTGCCCGAGAGGTCATCATCATCAAAGTTGCCCTTGTAGCTACTGTTGAGTGAATACTTGTTCGAGTTCATAATCTCAAGGCAGGCGTTCTTAGCCTCGGTGAGATAAGTGTTGGCACGACTGCTGTTCTTGGTCACATACTTGCTGTAGGTTCCCTCGAACAAGCAAATCTCGGCCTTCATAGCCAGAGCCACCCACTTGTTGAATGCAGTGCGAGAATTGTCGTTGTAAGTAATGTTGGCAATAGCGAAGTTGAGGTCATCAAGCACCTTGTCCATCACGTCGTTGCGCGGCTGGCGGGCGCCGTAGATAATTTCCTCATCGGTCGCGTCAAGCTCCTTGTCAACCCAGTAGCAGTCGCCATAGGCGCGTACCACCTTGTAGTGTTGCCAAGCGCGATACAGACGGCCAATACCAATCCAGTTGTTTTTGGCTGCTTCACTCATGTCTATTCCAGGAACTGCAGCAATCAGCGTGTTGGCACGGCGAATCTCAACGTAAGGAGTGTTCCAAACGCCTGAAGAACCAGGAACCGAGGTGAACGACCAGTTGGTGATACCGGTTGAAGCTTGGTCGTCGTTCAAAGTGTTGAAGTAGTAGTCGCCACTGCCTGATCCATAACCAGTGAATGTGTTATAGAAGTAGTTGGCAAACAACTCCACGTTAGTTTCGTTAGTGAAGTAGTTTTGCTTCGTGAATTGATCGTATGGTTCGGTATCGAGCAGATCGGAGCACGAAGTGAGCAGTAATCCTGCTGCGAAAAATAAAAATATCTTTTTCATATTTTCTGTCTTTTATTAGTTACGATATCTACTGTTCTTATTAAATTAATAATGTGAACACCGAATTAAAGATCAATTTGGATACCAAATGAGTAGGTACGCATAATCGGGTCGATACGTCCCCAAACACCATTTCCGAAGGAACCCTCACCATTGTTCATCTCAGGATCGATACCTGTTTTCTTGTTGTGGTTGACGATATCAAAGGCATTGCTGATGGCGGCGTAAACGCGAACACGGTCAATATAAATCTTGCGTGTGAGGTCTTTTGGAAGGGTGTAACCAAGGGTAATGTTCTTCATGCGCAGATAAGCCATGTTAACAAGGTACTTGGTCTGAGGATAGAAGTTGAACTTACCATTGTCCAGAATATTGGCCGAAGCGTTACCGCGACCGGCACCACCGTCCCACATACGCGGGAAGTCAGCATCCTGACGAATTACACCTGCAGTAAACTCAGCCTCGGTGATATAGTCGGTCTGGTTGGCATAGAGTGCGTCGGCACCACGAGTCATCGGCATGACGAATGCACTCTGAGTCCACATCTTGCGCTTGCCGACGCCCTGCAGATACAGGTCGAGGTCGAAGCCCTTCCAGTCCCCACCCAAACGGAGCGAGTATTGGAAGCGTGGAGTGCTGTTGCCTATCTTGATAAGGTCACCGTGATTATCGGGAGTACCATTGCCCCAGTCAATCACACCGTCACCATTCTGGTCCACGAACTTAATATCACCCGGGCCATAAACGAAGCCGTTGCTCTCAAGTTTGGTCTGTGCTGCCACACCGTCCTTGTAGATCCACTTGCCGCTATCGTCTTTGCCACTGAAGTCTGAGAAGTCAAAGTAACGATCGGTCTCAAATCCCCAAATCTCGCCATACTCCTTGCCAGAGTAGTTGGTGTTGATGAGGTTGTTGCTGTCCCACTCGGTAACCTTGGTCTTATAGTCACTCAAGTTGAAGGTAGCATAAACGTTGGCATCGCCAAAGCGATGACGCCAGTCAATGGTGATTTCCCAACCGCGTGTGCGCAGCGAACCAGCGTTCTCCCAAGCGGCACTTGCGCCAACAACATTGGGAAGAGCCTTACCAGGAGCAAGCATGTCCTTAGTGTCGCGCTGATACCAGTCGAAGGTGAAGTTAATCTCACCACGGAGGAAGCTCAGGTCAATACCGACGTTGGTCGTTTTCAGTTTCTCCCAGGTCAGAGACTTCGACACCAGTTTAGGAGCTGAGAAGAAATCCAGTCGTGAGCTGCCGGTACCCAGCCAGTTCACAGAGTTGGCTTGACGTGCCATGGTCTCGAGGAACATGTCGGCACCAATCTCCTGGTTACCGATCACACCATAAGAAGCGCGAAGCTTGGCATTGTTGACAGTGTTCTTGAGGGGTTTCCAGAATGCTTCCTCGCTGATGCGATAACCAACCGAGAACGAGGGGAAGAATGCCCATTGGTCGCCGCTGGGGAACTTGCTGGAGCCGTCGTAGCGTCCGTTTACCTCAAATAGGTAGATGCCCTTGTAGTCGTAGTTGATGCGACCGAAGAAGCCTGCCGAACCCTGGTGAGTGTGTTGCGGGGTTGAGGTGTAATATTCGTTGGTCAGAGCAAGTTCAGGCATGTTTGGATCCTGGATGCCGTGCTTCTCGAAGTAGAGATACTCATAGTCGGCCTTGTCGAGGTTAGCACCAGCCATTACATTCAGGTTGTGAGCCTCATTGAAGGTCTGGTTGTAGTTGAAGTAACCATTGAAGACTTGGTTCTGATAGACGCTATGGTCGGTCTCAATCCAAGTAGAGGTAGTACCGCAGTTGCTGGGACTGCTAGGAGCGAGACCCCAAGTGTTGTAGAGGTTAGGAACAAGACCAACATCTTTATACTTGGTGTTCTTGCGGACAAAGGTGTAGTCGCCATTGAAGGTCAGACCATGCGAGAGGTCAATCTTCAAGAAGCCTGTCATGCGCAGGTTGTTCATGTGGCGCATTCTTTCACCACCTTGCTTACGATAACCAATCATGGTGCGGGCGTCATATTCCTGACCATCGTCGGGATTCACGAAGTAGCCGTAGGGGCCAAAGAACGAACCCCAGCGCCACAGGTACTGATAACCTGCATTACCATAGTTCTGGCGGTTTGACACGCCATCATAGG
>JAEEJI010000124.1 GCA_016281825.1 Muribaculaceae bacterium
GATGGTGACGCATGCCGACCGCAGCGACACCATCGCACTGCAGCGCACCATTCTGGATGCACGAGCCATACACGACGAGTATGTACTCACGGGGCAGGAAGATGCGGCACACGACTTTGAGCAGGCTTTCATCGACTCGCTCCGCCGAGCAGATGAGCAACTGGCAGAAGAAATTTTTGATTAATTAGCAAAATGAAGAATTCATTCTTAGCACTCTTTGCCTTGGTTGTGTTGCTGGGCAGTTGCAGTGAAGGCCCCACGCAGGCTGGAATGCAGTTGGCTCAAGAGTTCTCTAACGCTTGGGGCGACACGGCTGCCCTCAAGCAAGTCGAGCAGCATTATAAGGCAGTGGAAGACAGTTTGTGGATGCCTAACAGTGGCATGTACCTCAAGAAGGCCTTCCTTGAGACCACCGCCAAAAATGACTCAATGCGGGCAGTGGCGCAGCTGATGGTGTACGACATCAATGACTACGCCGAGCTGCAGGCTTACCGCATCTTCGGCGAGCGCGTAGACGAGCATTTCAATGCCGATAATGCGAGACGGTTGCTTGCACTCATCGATTGGTCGGGCGACATGATGGGCAAGCCTGACTTTGCCGTGGCAGCCAAGGAGGAGATTGACCGGGAGGTGCACGACTTGAGCGTTGACAAGCAGATGCGAGTCTACACTGCTGTGGCATCACCCACCACACTAGCCCTTGAACTCAAGGCTGACCGAGAGGCTCCCGATGCCGACCTCAAGCTCATCGAACACCAAGTCAAAGAACTCGAAAAAATCTACACCCCCCAGCAGATGCAAGAGTTCAACGAAGCGTATAAATAATGCACAATGCATAATTCTCAATTCTTAATTCGTAATTCTTAATTCATAATTGCTAAAGGTTCTTAATTCTTAATTGTCTTGAAGTCCTATAACGAATACCTTTCGATGGTCAACGATGCTATCAGTGCCATTGAATATCCTAAGCAACCCGCACAACTTTACGAGCCCATTATCTACACGATGAATCTCGGCGGGAAGCGCGTGCGACCCGTCCTCACGCTTATGGCATGTGAGGCACTGGGTGGAGACCCTGCGAAGGCGCTCGATGCCGCTGTGGGCATCGAACTGTTCCATAACTTCACCCTCCTCCACGACGACGTGATGGATCATGCCGACGTGCGGCGCGGGCAACCCACTGTACACCGCCGTTGGAACGACAACGTCGCCATCCTCTGCGGGGATGCCATGTTTACACTGGCCACTCAGCATGTGCAGTGCGTCGATGACCGACATCTGCCTCAGGCAATGAGGCTCTTCAACCGCACTGCCATTGAAATCATGGAAGGCCAGCAGTGGGATATGGACTTTGAGGTGCGTCACGATGTGACCGAGGCAGAGTACATCGAGATGATACGACTCAAGACATCTGTCTTGCTAGGCTGTGCCTGTGAGATGGGAGCCATTATTGCCGATGCCAGCGACGAAGACCGACAGGCCATCTATGACATGGCCATGTATATGGGACTCGCCTTCCAGCTGCAGGACGACATGCTTGACGTGTGGGGCGATCCCGCGACATTTGGCAAGGAGGTGGGGGGCGACATCATGAACAACAAGAAGACATTCTTGCTCATTCATGCACAGGAGCGCGCAAAAGACGATGATGCTCTGGAACTGCGCCGTTGGCTTAATGACCCCTACGCCCTGCGTGACGAGAAATACCCCGCCGTGCGGGCTATCTATGAGCGTCTCGGGCTGCGGGAACTCAGTGAACAGGCCATTGCCCATTACAACGACATGGCACTCGATGCACTGAATCGCATCAACCTCAACGACGAGGCCCGACAAACCTTCGCCAATCTCATCGCCCAACTCACCAACCGCGAGAAATAAAAAAGGTGATTGACACCCATAGCCATATTTACAGCACCGAGTTTGACGATGACCGTGACTTCGTGGTGCAGCGCGCTGTCGAAGCGGGTGTGACTCACATCATACTCCCTAACGAGAACCTTGACAGTGTGCCGCGACTGCTCGATACTGCCGCACGCTATCCAGACCGTGTCAGCCTCGCTCTGGGACTGCACCCCGAGGAGGTGCGCGATGACTGGGACGACGCGCTGCGGCGCATGGAGCCGCTGCTTGACCAGCATCCTTGGGTCGCAGTAGGCGAGGTGGGCATCGACCTTTATTGGGACAAGACTTTCCGCCATCAACAGATGCAGGCGCTGGAGCGACAGCTAGGCTGGTGTGTCGATCGCGATTTGCCCTTCATCCTCCACTGCCGGGAGGCGCTCGACGAGGTGCTTGATGTTTTGCGACAGCTTGCCGGCCAGATGCCGCGTGGCGTGTTCCACTGCTTCACTGGTACGGCGGATGATGTGGACCGCATCCGTCAGGTCGGCGACTTCTGTTTCGGCATCGGTGGCGTGCTCACCTTTAAAAAGAGTCGCTTGCCCGAAGTGCTACCCATCATTGGCATTGACCGAATCCTGCTTGAGACCGACGCACCCTATATGGCACCCGTGCCGCACCGTGGCAAGCGCAACGAGAGCGCATACGTCGCCGACATCGCCCGCTGCATGGCGCAGGCACTAAACCTCACCCTCGACCAGGTAGACCGCCTCACCACCGCCACCGCCCGACAGTTGTTCGCCTTGCCATAGCATCTCGACAAATTACGAGCCAAATTGTTACAAAAACTAAAAATATACCAAAAAAATATCAAAATCCTGAACTTGATACCTTTGATGACGAATGGACTGGTACGTTTGGAGCTCCGATGATTTCTCACACTGCTAGCAATGGGGAGCCACGTGTCGGTATCATTTCCGAGTTACCAGTATCTTTCCGCGTGCGAATGTACTATAAGAAGTGTTCAGGTGGAGGACATGGTGCACCGCGCCGCGCTCCTGGTGATGAAGAACAAGATTCTTATTATGTTGTCGAGAAAGACTATGATTTGCCAATCAATGCAGAAAATGTCATCATGAGTGTGAGCAACCTCAAGCTCAACCGTCAGGTGCAGGGTGTGACCTACTACAACACCGTGGGTATCCCGTCGCAGCAGCCATGGAGTGGTGTCAACATCGTGGTGACGCGCTACACCGATGGCACGACCTCGACTGTCAAGGTTGTGAAATAGCAGTAATAGTTTTATTATATGTTTTCCCCGCCTGCTCAACATCTTGTGAGCAGGCGGGTTTCTTTTATACCCAACTTATCTGTTGC
This sequence comes from Muribaculaceae bacterium, assembly GCA_016281825.1. Lineage (GTDB taxonomy): Bacteria > Bacteroidota > Bacteroidia > Bacteroidales > Muribaculaceae > Sodaliphilus. Next base: position 3,217 of record JAEEJI010000124.1, read on the forward strand.
CCCCCAATTTGTATTTTGGATTTTTAGTGAGGAAGCAATGTCACCGAAGGTGACAATTTAGATAATCTTGGCTGCACTCAGCAGTTCATGCAAGCATGACTGCTCTCACTTGCACAAGATTTGAGTAACCGGGGTTGGAGCGCTAGCAACACCCTCGGTATGAGGCCATACTAAATACCTCGCTGCGAAGCGGCACCCGCTCTACCAGCATCAATGGGCTAGTCCTCCCCTAAGTTAACGTGAGTTCGACGAAAATAAGTTGCTGATACACAAGTCCTCCCCTAAGCTAGGGGAGGTGGCCGAAGGCCGGAGGAGTGTGTCAGCCAGCAAAGCTCAAATAATCAACCCGCCAGGCATGACCTGGCGGGTTGATTTTGCGTTAATGTCTTGGCAACTCAAGGCTTCACCTCGTAGGCATAGATGTCCTGGAGCTTAATGTCGAAGATAAGCATTGAGTAGGGCTTGATGACATTGCCTTGCTCATAAGTGCCGTAACCCAGAGAGTAGGGGATGACGATGCGGCAACTGTCGCCCACATGCATCTGCATCAGTCCCAGCGACCACCCCTCGATGAGCCCCGAATTACCCACTTGAAGGCGCGTGACACCCTGGGCTGGCGATGTGCTCAGATAAGACGAGTCAAACGGCGTGGAGTCATAGAGCATGCCGCGGTACTTGATGTCAACCGTGCTCGAATAGAGCGGTTTCAAGTTGTCGTGAGTCAGCATCGTGTCGTTGTACCAATGTATCAGTACTTTCCCGTTGGGATCCCATGGGGCCACAACGGTGCGATAATACGATGTGTTGGACATCTGTTGGGTGAACCACTTGTCGTTGGCCTCGCGCCAATCTTTATATTTGTCCTCGACCTCATCTTTGATGCACGAGCTAAAGGCAATGCTCGCGGCACCCAACAAACCGATGATTAACAGTAACTTTTTCATTGTCTTAACTCAATTTTCGCAACAACGTGTTCAGGCTGCACTCGCGGCCGATGATGGCGGGCAGCTCGTCGATGGCGACGCGCACTTGCTGCATGGTGTCGCGGTCACGCAGGGTGACGGTGTTGTCCTCGACAGTCTGGCCGTCGATGGTGATGCAGTAGGGCGTGCCGATGGCGTCGTGACGACGGTAGCGCTTGCCCACCGAGTCTTTCTCGTCATACTGGCAGGCGAAGTCAAACTTCAGCATCTGCATGATCTCGTGGGCCTTCTCTGGCATGCCGTCCTTACGCACCAGCGGCAGGATGGCGCACTTGACTGGCGCGAGCACCTTGGGCAGATGCAGCACCACGCGGCTGTCGCCGCCCTCGAGCACTTGCTCCTCGTAGCTCGAGCACAGCACCGACAGGAACATGCGGTCCACGCCAATTGACGTCTCAATGACGAACGGCGTGTAGCTCTGGTTCAGCTCGGGGTCGAAGTACTGGATCTTCTTGCCCGAGAACTTCTCATGCTGCGACAGGTCGAAGTTGGTGCGGCTGTGGATGCCCTCCACCTCCTTGAAGCCGAACGGCATCTGGAACTCGATGTCGGTGGCGGCATTAGCATAGTGCGCCAACTTCTCGTGGTCGTGGAAGCGGTACTTCTCGTCGCCCAGGCCGCGGGCCTTGTGCCAGCGCAGACGGGTCTCGCGCCAGAAGTCGAACCACTTCAGTTCCTCGCCGGGACGTAC
>JAEEJI010000125.1 GCA_016281825.1 Muribaculaceae bacterium
CTAACCAAAAAAAATCATCATTTTTTTATTGTATTTTAAAAACTTTTATTATATTTGCAGCGCAGAAGTGTGTCATTTCTTAATCTTACACGCCGAAATGTAACGTAAATTACTGAAAAACAGATAATTCTATTTTGTTAAACCAAATATTTTTTATTATGAAAAAACTAAACAAACTACTGTTGGCCGTCGTTATGATGGTGACGGCCTTCACACTGTCGGCTCAGGAATTCTCTATCGGTTACCTGTCCTATAAGGTTATTGACACGAGTAAAAAGTTCGTCGGTGTAACCGGTCTGACATCGTCAGGAAAGGCTCAGTCTAACCTGAACCTTGTGATTCCCGGCAGAGTATCTTACAATGGTACCTACTACCGTGTGTACCGCGTCGAGTCAAACGCGTTCCTCAACATGACTAACATTGTTAGCTGTAAGATGAGATTCGGTATGGACATCCTCTTCGCCGGTTCGTTCCAAGGATGTACCAACCTTACACGATTGGATTTGCCTAGCTCACTCGAAGGAATTCGCAGCACCGCCTTCAGCGGGTGTACGGGACTGAAGAATGTCTACTATGCCGGCTTCTACTTCCCATCGCTAGGTGTTACTTTCCCCAGCAACAGCGGCATGAACCTATACATTAACCCACAATCGAAACGCTCTCCCAGCGAGTACAAGTCTCAGTCGGGATGGAGCGTGTTCGCAAACGTGAACTACTCCGTCTATGCCTATGACGAATGGATGGTAGATGGAGGATTCTATACCATCGGTTACGGTGACCAGTATGGCCCTACCACCACGCGCAGCGCACATCTCACGGGCTTCTACTCAAGTTCAAGCGATAACACCAGCAACGGCACAATCTATAAACCCAGTTATTCTGAATATTCTACCAGCGAGGTAATCCCCTTCTCGATCGACACCATCGATACTGACGGTTTTCAAGGGCAGGCCACACTCAAGACCATCGACCTGACCAATGCCACCAACATCAAGATGATCAGAAGAATTGGCCCGAGCAATGCGGTAGCCAACGTCACAAGGCTGGTGTTGCCCAAGTCGAGTTTCAATTATAACACTGCTACGTTCGATCTCTTGACCGGCGTGAGCGCTTTCGAGCTCGCTTCGGGAAGCACAAGCTACTCCATCTACGATGGCAGTCTTTACAACTACTCCAAGACCACCCTCCACCGTGTGCCACGTGGCAAGAGCGGCAGTATGTCTTATCCGTCGTCACTGGAAACACTCAATACCGACTCCCACGAAAACTGCACCAAGATTACCAATGCTTATCTGCCTTATGGTGTGAAGACCATCTATGGTTATGCCTTCTATGGCTGCAGCGCCTTGCAATATATCAGAATCCCTAGCTCAGTCACCACCCTGAGTACATACTACGTGTTCAAGGACATCAACTCGAACGCATACGTCTACATCAACATGCAGAACCCGCCCACCATCACGGTAAGCGATTACTTCGGAACAAACAGTAGCATCGACTTGTATGTGCCCTACGGAAAAGAGCAGACCTACAAGAATAAAGGATGGACAGGATTCTATGGCTATAACCGTAACGCGCATGCCTATGACTATGAGAGTGGTGTCCACTACACCGTGACATCCACGGCCAGCACGACCGGCATCGACGGAACATCCTATAACGGACGTGTCAAGGTCGTGTATGGTCCTGGTACAAGAGGTCTGGCGACCGATGCTACGGTCAATATCCCGAATTATATCACCATCAATAGCAAGAAGTATGCTGTGACCAAGATTGGTGAGGATGCGTTCAACAACAACTCCAACAACTTTTCGGTCACTGGATGCGCCAATGTAGACACCATCGGGGAATACGCATTCCAAAACCAAGCCATCATAAGCTATCCCTTCGGGCACAAGTCCTCCAGATATATCTTGGCCTATGCTTTCGACGGATCTAGTCTGAGGACTACTGATACGAACCAACCGGGTACCATCGCCCTGCCTTTGGGTGTCCAGTATCTGGGCGCTTATTGCTTCGGCAATGGCAAATACAACCGCCTGATTGTGCCCCATGGCCCAAGCGTCGTTGGCACTTTCTGTTGTAATACCACCACCCTCAACGAGCTAGTGCTAAACTTTAATAGTAGCGGCTACTATAACTTTACTGGCTGGGACTTAACCGGCGTGCCCAGCACATGCTACATCCGTGTCCCGACCGGTGTTGTCAACCAATGGAAGCAGAACAGCAAGCTCAGCTCGCGCGCCAGCTACATCACCGCAGGTGCTTATGACTTCGCATGGCATAACCAGTATGCTAGTTTCTATCATATCACCATCACCAGCACCTCGTCGACTACCTTCAACGGCACGACCTACGACGGTACGGCAAAGTATGTCTACTATACCAACAACCCGAGCAAAACAGACTGCGGATTATCTACGTATGAGGAGGATCGTACTGTCAGTGGCGACTACCGCAAATACCTCATCACTGAGATTGGTGACTCCTGCCTCGCAGGTGCCAAGTCGACCTCACTCTATATCCCGCAAGGAGTCAAGCGAATCGGCCACGACGCGTTCTATGGCCTGTCAACCGCCACTACCAGCAACCTGTCGCTGCCCAGCGGCCTGACCTTCATCGGCTACAATGCCTTCCGCGGATGTACAGGCCTCACGGGCGAAATTAAGATTCCGGCATCGGTGACTACCATTGAGCACGACGCGTTCTGGAACGTCTCTGGCCTGACCGCGCTCTACTTCCCGGGTGACATGCCTACACTGGGCACTGATGCCTGGTACAGCGGCAGCAACCTCACCGTCTGGGTGAAGAACCAGTATGCAAATAAGTATCTGAATGAATGCTCTAAGTCAGCTTGGAGCTCAGGCTGTAAGAACCGTCTGGCTGTTTGGATCAAGCCCACACGGTCGACAGTGCTCTTCGGTTCGGTGGTGCCCACCAACTTCTCGGGCGCCAATATCAACGCCTACTACGCCAGCGCCTACGACAAGAGCAACACTACCAAGCAGCTGACGCTGACCAAGGCCAATCAGGCTCCCGAGAACACAGGTCTGCTACTGCTTGATCTGACTCCGAACAAGGAGTATCGCATACCGCGTCCCACCAGCACTGTATCGGCACCCATGACCAACTACTTCGTGGCAACACCGACTAGCAACACCAACATGGCAAGTGTGACCGTGGGCTACAAGTGGGATTTCGAAGCTAACCCGATGCACTTTGTCAAGCGGACTAGTGCCTGGTACTATGGCCCGGGCTACGATGATGGCTATGGCACCGCTTACCTCAAGCTCAGCAGCGCCGAGGCTCTCGATGATGTCTACACCAACCTCTATCCGTATACTGCTCCTGACAACCCGTATGACCTCAGTGGCAACGGCACCGTCGGCATCGAGGACGTGAATATCCTCATCAACGTGATGCTCTTCAAGGATACCGATCCCACTCATGTCTCAAAGGCTGACTTCAGCGGCAACGGCACAGTCGGCATCGAGGACGTGAACATCCTCATCAACGTGATGCTCCACAAGAACTGATCCCCATGCTCAACGCATAACAACAGCAGCCTGGCTCCAAGCCAGGCTGCCTTTTTTTGCGCAGTTTCGCGTTTTCTGAACGAACAGAATGTGAATTCTTAATTCTTAATTCTCAATTCTTAATTCTCAATTCTCCATTCTCAATTCTCCATTCACCATTCACCATTCTCAATTCTCCATTCTCAATTCTCAATTCTCAATTCTCCATTAAAAGAGATTCTCAATTAAAAAGGATACCCCACTGAGAAGTGGAACTCGCTGTCGCGGCTGAAGCGCGGATGAACCAACGGCCAAGGCTCTTGCCCCATCGCGGGGTTGTGCGCCTTCATACCCATGTCCAGACGCAGCAAGAAATAATTGAAGTCGAGACGGATGCCCAACCCGTAAGCCAACGCAATCTGTTCATAGAACTTGTTAAACTTAAACACGCCCCCCGGCTGGTCCTCATACTCCCGGATGGTCCAGATGTTGCCCGCATCGATAAACAACCCCAACTCAATCACCCAGAACAACTTCGCACGGTACTCCAGGTTCATGTCCAGACGAATGTCGCCGCACTGATAGATAAAGCTGCTCTGCGACTTTGACGCGTTGAAGCAACCTGGTCCCAACGTGCGCACACCCCAGCCACGCACGCCATTGGCACCGCCGGCATAGAAACGCTTCTCGAACGGCAACACCGTGCTGTTGCCGTAAGGCACCGCCATGCCCGCGCCGACGTGGAACGCCAACGAGTTGCGCGGGTTGAAGAAATGCGTCAGCGCATAGTCGCACTCCGCCTTGACATACTGCGCGTAACGGATGCCGAACACCTTGTAGGAGTCGTCCTCCTCATGCTTCTGACCCGTAATCTTCGAGATGCCGTACAGCAGATTGCCGGCCGTCTCGGCTGCGGCACGGATGGTGTATACATTGGGCTGGAAGTTCTTCGCCAACGGACCTGGCTGCACCTTGTTGGTCTTGTAGAAGTTATAGCCCATGCGCATGATCAAGTGGTTCTCGTAGCTGTAGCGCAGCAGCGGGTTGGCGATACTGTCCAGGAAGTTGCTGCGGCTCTTAGGCAGGTTCACATAGCTGATGTCCACCAGGTTGAACGTGTGGCGCATGCGCGACAGTTGCTCGGTCCACAGGTAGCGCCATGCCGCACCCGCGATGATGCGCGTGTACTCGGGACGGGTCTGGTAGTCAAAGCTGGTCGCCAACTCGGTCGACGCTTGGATCTTGTTCTTGAACTCGCGTGACAGGAAGGGGAACTTGAACTTGGGGTAGGTGATGCCCACCTCGGCGGCATACTCCGAGTAGTTGTTGTTGATCAGGCCGCTGAGGTCGCCCGACAGGCTCTCGTAGCTCATGCGGAACTTGGCGTTCAGCGTCTCCGAGCCACGCATCAAGTTGCGGTGCTGGTAGTCCAGCCCGACACCGAAGCCCAGGTCTCCCTCGCTGTTGGTGCCCTCAAGCGACACCGAGATGGCCTGCGACTTGTCGCGCTGCAGCAGCACATACGTGTCGAGCCACACCTTGCCGTCAAACTCACCCACGGGGCGCACGTCGATATTGATGAACTTGACGATACCCAGCCGCCCCAGCGCCTTGTAGGTGCGGTCGACATCGGCGGCGTTGTACAGCTTGCCGGGCATGATGAAGTTACACTCGTCGATGACGCTGCTGCGCAAGTAGGTGTCATCATCGTGCAGGATCAGCAGGTCGCCGTAGCGGGTGGTATCGGGAGCAAAGTAGCCGTCGTGCATCAGCACGGGGTCGTAGTTGGTGACGTAGGTCACCTGACGCACATAGAACGGGCGGTGCTCGGTGTAGTAGGGCATACGCTCGCTGCGGTAGGGAGCACGCGTGTTCAGCGTCAGGTCCACCTCGCGCGAACCCGCGGCGGTGTCGGCGTCAAAGGTGACATACTCCTTGCCGAAGGCATAGTAGCCGTGCCGTCGCAGTGCGGTGGTGATTCCCTGCCGCCACAGGTCCAGCTTGTTGTGGTCGAGCAGCGAACCCACATGGATGGGTGCCGCCGCTGTGTCGGCAAGGATGATGCGGTGTAGCGAGTCGTCGGGGATGTTGTAAGTGATGGAGCGGATATAGTAGGGGTCGCCCAGCGTGATGTCATAGTCCACGCGTGCCTTGCGCTTGGCACTGTCGGCATCCACGCGGTAGTTCACCTCGTTGTTCATGTACCCGCGGTTGCGCAACGCCATGCTCAACTGGTGTGCGCTGGCCTCGGTGAGCGTGCTGTCGTAGATGACGGGGGGCGCACCCACGCGGCGGATCCAGCGGTTGAACCAGTTGCTCGAGTCGCGGCCGCTCAGGTTATAGATGCCCAACTGCAGCTTCATCCCGCCCAGCACCTTGTGGTTCTCGGTCTGGCGAAGGTAGTTGGTCAAGTCCGATGCCACCACATCCTTGTGTTGGGAGCCATCGGTGATGTTGATGCGGGTGCGGTCAAGCAGCAGCTGCCCCGCCGGCACATGCTTGGTCGATGCACAAGAAGTGATGAGTAAGCATAACAGGAAAAGCAATATAGGCCTCACCCCCCGTCCCCCTCTCCAAAGGGAGAGGGGGCAGTCCTCCCCTCGCTTAGAGGGGTACATGGTTCTATCCTCCTCTAAGTTAGGGGAGGTGGCACGCAGTGCCGGAGTAGTGTGTGGTATCACTAGGCGATGGTTCTCTATTCTAATACAACTATCTACGCACCTCGAAGTTCAGCTGGTTCTGGTCAAGGGTGGTCTGGAAGTCGGGATAGCGGCGAACGAGCTTGAGGTTGACATAGGGTGTCTCGTTCACCTTGATCTCGTGCAGGTTGCCGTAGCCATTGGCGAGCGCACTGCGCAGGTACTCCATCGACTTGACCTTGTCGCCGGCCTCATAGTCGCCGATGTCGCTCAGCAAGGCCGATGCCAGGAAATAGCTCTGTCCGCCGATGATGCGGTTGTCCTGGATAATCTGGTTGGCCCAGGCACGTGCCTCGTCCTCGCGCCCTAACTCATGCAGGGCGAAGCCACGCAGACTGCTCATGTCATCACCGCATGCCAGTACTTGCTCGAAGGTTTTCTTGGCGCTGGCGGCATTGTTCTGACGATATTTCTCAATCCATCCCTTCAGCAGCAAAGCCTCGGCGTTCTTGGGATTGACGGCCAGCAAGGCGGCGAGCTTGGTCTGAGCCTCCTTGTCGGCACGGCGGCTCGACAGCAGTCGCGCCTGCTCGAGCAGGACAGCCTCGGTGTTCGGCACGAGCTTCGCGGCCTGGTCCAGTGTCATCGTGGCGGCCTCAAATTTTTTGAGGTTCTGCTCGCACTGTGCCTTCACCACATAGTAGTCAGCGTCGGCATTCTCGTTCATGGCGATGGCCTTGTTGACGTTGACCAGCGCGTCGGCATATTGGGTCAGCGCGTACTGGCACTGGGCGCGGTAGAAGTAGATGCTGTGATAGTCGTAAAGATTGTTGTCGACGATGAAGTCGAGGTTGCGCAATGCCTGGCCGTAATGGTTCTGGCGCATGGCGATGATGGCGCGCAAGTAGTGGAACATGCCCACCTGCGGGGCCTTGTCGATGCTCGAGGCTAGCACGTTCATCACCGCGTCGTAGTGCTCGTCGCTCATCGCGATGAGGCGGCGCATCGATGTGCCCTCGTCATTGCCCACGCTCATCGCTGAGATCAGGTCTTGTGCCGCCTGCTCGTACTGTTGTGAGCGCATGAGAATGTCCGAGCGGTTCAGGTATACCTGCGGGTTGGCGGTGAACAGGTTGACCGCCTTGTCGCAGTACTCGTAGGCCTTGCCGAAGTTGTTGCGGGCGACCTCGACACGGGCCAACCAGTAGTGCGCGTCGTAGTTCATGGGACTCTCGCGCAAGATGGTCTTGAAATTCTGTTCGGCGGCGTCCATGTCGCCCAGATTGAAACACGCCTTACCCATCAGGTCAATCAATGCCATCGACTTGGGGTTGATGGCGGCGGCGGCCTGCAGGGTCTCCACCTCGTCCTCATACTGCTCGAGCGCGGCTTGCGCACGGGCCTTCAGCAGGTAGGTGTCAAACTTCAGCTCGTTCTCCTTCTTGGGCACCTGGCTCACGACGATGTCGGCATCAGCGATGGCCTTGACGTAGTCACCATTGAGGAACAGCTGGTTGGCACGCGCAAAGCGGGTGTTGTAGTCATCGGGATTCTCGGCCAGGGCATTGTCATAGACATTCATGACGGCAGTCTGGATGCGCTGGCGAACGCGTTCGTCATCATCAGTGGTCTGTGCCGACATCGTGATGACACACAGGGCAAACATCGCTGCCCAAAAAAACTTTTTCATTCTTACTTTATTATATGTTCAGTGATTGTTTAGAAAACTAGGATTTTAGATGGGGAGTTTCCCCTCTCCCTCTGGAGAGGGGGTAGGGGGTGAGGCCGTTCGTTTTAGCTGGTCCAGAGTGTGGATGGTGGCACACGCCATGACGGCGGCGGTCTCGGTGCGCAGGCGGCTCTCGCCTAGCGTCACGGGAATAAATCCCGACGTTAATGCCGCTTGCACCTCCTCGGGGCTGAAGTCGCCCTCGGGGCCTATGAGCACTTGCACGTCGCTGCACGGTCGGTATTCCCGCGCCAACACTCGTCGTTGCTCGCGCGGGAGCATGGCGTCGCAGTAGGCGATGAAGCGTTGTCCAGCAAACGGCGTCTGAATGACCTGCATCACCGATGTCATCTCGTCGCATTGCGGAAGGGTGGCACCCAGCGACTGCTTCATTGCCGAGACCATCACCCGACGGATGCGGTCGGTCTTCAGCGTAGTGCGTTCGCTGTTGTGGCCATGCAGCGGGATGAAGCGGTCCATGCCCATTTCGGTGCATTTCTCCACTGCCCATTCGATGCGGTCCAGGTGCTTGGTCGGCGCTACAGCCAGCACAATCTGGTGTCCCCATGGGGTGGGTACCTGTACCGACTCGACGACCTCCACACCGCAGCGCTTGGGGTGAGCCAGCGTGATGCGCATGGTGTAGCAAGTACCCTGACCGTCGACAACCTCAATGAGGTCGCCCTCGGTCAGGCGCAACACCTTCACGGCGTGCCGCGACTCGTCCTCACACAGCGTGAGAGTTTCTGCGATGTCTGGCTGATAAAACCTATTCAACTCTATAATTTAGAATCAGAACGCTAAAGTCTAATGCCTAAAGTCTAAAGCCTTACTTCTCTTCAGGCACGTGCTTGTACTTGAACAAGAACATGAACGCCACGGCGACCACCAGGGCGAAGCCAGCGAAGATGAACCAGGCGCTCTGCCACCCAGTGTCGGTGTTGCCCACCAGGAAGCCTGCCTCGTTCCAATGGCAGAAGTGGTCGATAATCTTGCCTGCGGCAAGTGTGCCGATGGTGGCACCCAAACCGTTGGTCATGAGCATGAACAAGCCCTGTGCCGAAGCCTTGATCTTCGGGTCGCACTCCTTGTCCACAAACAGACCGCCCGACACGTTGAAGAAGTCGAACGCCACGCCATAGACCAGACATGAACCGACGAACAGCAGCACACCCGGCATGGCGGGATTGCCCAAGCCGAAGAAGCCGAAACGCAATACCCAGGCAAACATGGCGATGAGCATCACCACCTTGATGCCGTACTTGCGCAGGAAGAACGGAATCAACAGGATGCACAGCGCCTCGGCAATTTGCGACAGCGAGATGAGCATCGTGGCATTGTTGGCACCGAACGAGTTGGCCATCGCGGCGTCAGCACTGCCCTTGAAGCTGGTGAGGAACGGAGTGGCGTAGCCGTTGGTTACCTGCAACGACATACCCAGCAAGGCCGAGAAAATGAAGAACAAAGCCATCTTCTTGGTCTTGAACAGCTTGAACGCGTCCAGTCCGAACGACTCGGCCAGCGACTGTGCGGGCTTGGGCTGCAGCTTGCACTGCGGCAAGGTGAAGCAGTAGCAGAACAACACCACGCTCAGGACACCCGATACCAAGAACTGGTAATAGGTGTACTGGAACTTGTTGGCGTTCTCGGACAGGGTGAAGAAGAAGCCGTTGTCAAGTGTAGCGCAGTTGACGAACCACATGGTGGCGATGAAACCCACGGTGCCGAACACACGGATGGGCGGGAAGTCCTTCACGGTGTCCATACCCGCATCCTTGAGGATGGTGAACGCCGTGGTGTTGCTTAATGCCAGGGTGGGCATGTAGAACGCCACACTCAGCGTGTAGATAGTGATAAACGCGACCTTGTTGGGATTAACCCCGGCGGCCTCGGCATTCATGCCCATCATGAACAGGGCAATCATTCCCGCGCCTGCCAACAGGTGGCAGATACCCAATAGACGCTGGGGTTGTATCCACTTGTCGGCAATAATACCCATGATGGTGGGCATAAAGATAGACACTAGGCCTTGGATGGCATAGAACCAAGCGATCTCGCTGCCCATCCCGACCTTTCCCAGGTAGTTGCCCATGCAGGTGAGGTAGGCTCCCCACACGGCGAACTCCAGGAAGTTCATCACAATCAGTCTTAACTTGATATTCTTCATAATGCGCAATATTTAGATAGTTAGAATTTCAGATGAAAAACAACCTGCAAAGGTACGATAAATAATTGAGAGTTGAGAATTATGAATTATGAATTAAGAATTCTTACCTAGTTTGCTCTCAATCATTTTCTTGATTTCGGCGGCACGCTCGTAGTCCTCCTCTTCGATGCACTGTTGCAGACGAGCTTGGAGACGCTCGATGGGTAGCTCGGTCAGAGGCAGTTCGTCAAGGCGCGACAGCGGTATGCCGTCCTCGTCGGGGATATAGCCCGCACGGTCCAGGATGTCGCGCGAGGTGTATATCGGGCAGTTCACCCGAACGGCGATGGCGACAGCATCGCTCGTGCGAGCGTCAAGCACCTGCTCAGTGCCGTCCTTGCCGGTTAAGTGCAGGTGTGAGGCGAACACCCCGTCGGCAAGGTTGTAGATCTCGACATAGTCGGGAAAGATGCCGAACCGATGAAAGATGCTCACCATCAGGTCGTGCGTCAACGGCCGGGGCGGAACAATCGACAAGAGCTTGGCCTGGATGGACTGCGCCTCGGCCATCCCAATGACAATGGGAATGCGGATGGGGCCGTCTTTTTGCTCCATCACCAGGGCAAACACCCCGTTATCCACTTGGTTGCGGGTTATCCCCAGCACCTTCAGTTCTATCTGCTCGCTCATCTCTTTTATCGAAAAATTGAGAATTGAAAATTGAAAATTGAGAATTAGGCCATGCGGCTTGATTCTTGGTTCGAATCTCCTAGTTCTAATTATGTATTATCGTTTTCAAAAGTAGTCTTCACTATGGATGACAACATTTTATATAACTC
>JAEEJI010000126.1 GCA_016281825.1 Muribaculaceae bacterium
TCCGCAAGTATGAGCAGGCCTTCGGCGAAATCAAGCCCCGCCAGGCCAAGGCTGGTGCCAATCCTGGCATCATGGACTTCCCCCTCCCCAAAGGCCAGGCTTAAATAATGCATAATGCACAATGCATAATGTACAATGACCGCCATCCCAGTGCGCTCAAAAAAATCTTAATTCTTAATTTTTAATTCGGATTAATGCTTTCAATTTATAACACGCTCACGCGGCGCAAAGAGCCCTTCAAGCCACTCAACGAGGGGCGCGTGGGCATGTACGTCTGCGGACCCACCGTTTACGGCGACCCGCACCTGGGACACGCCCGTCCCGCCATCACCTTCGATGTCCTGTTCCGATACTTGCAGCAGTTGGGCTACAAAGTCCGTTACGTGCGCAACATCACCGATGTAGGCCACCTCGAGCATGATGCCGATGAGGGCGAGGACAAAATCGCCAAAAAAGCACGCCTTGAGCAGCTCGAGCCCATGGAAGTGGCGCAGTTCTACACCAACCGCTATCACGAGGCGATGCGGCAGCTCAACGTACTGCCACCCAGCATCGAGCCACATGCTACGGGACATATCATCGAACAGGAAGAACTCGTCAAGGAAATTCTTGCCAACGGCTATGCTTACGAGAGCAATGGCAGTGTCTACTTCGATGTCGAGAAGTATAACCGCGACCATCACTACGGCAAACTCAGCGGTCGCAACCTAGACGAGGTGAAGGACGCCAGCCGTGAGCTCGACGGGGTGGGGGAGAAGCGCAACCAAGCCGACTTCGCCCTGTGGAAGAAGGCGCAGCCCGAGCACATCATGCGATGGCCATCGCCCTGGAGCGAGGGATTCCCAGGATGGCACTGCGAGTGTACCGCCATGGGACGCAAGTACCTCGGCGCGCACTTCGACATCCACGGCGGAGGCATGGATCTGGTCTTCCCTCACCACGAGTGCGAGATTGCACAGGCAGTCGCCAGTCAGGGCGATGACATGGTGCGCTACTGGATGCACAACAACATGATCACCATCAACGGCCAGAAGATGGGCAAGTCGCTGGGCAACTTCATCACCCTGGAGCAGTTCTTCACGGGCGACCACCCCAGCCTCGAGAAACCCTACACGGCAATGACCATCCGCTTCTTCATCCTTCAGGCGCACTATCGCGGAACGGTGGACTTCTCTAACGACGCGCTGCTGGCAGCCGAGAAGGCCTACGAGCGCATGATGGACGGCTGGCACCGCCTGCTGTCGCTCAAGCCCGCCGACCAGTCGACCGTCACCGTCGAGGACTATGCCGCACGTTGCGCCGAGGCGATGGACGATGACCTGAACACACCCATCGTCATCGCTACCCTGTTTGATGCCTGCAAGGTCATCAACCAGGCTAATGACGATGCCATCGCATTGAGCCAGGCCGACATCGACCGACTCAAAGCGACCTTCGAGACCTATCTGTTCCAAGTCTTGGGAGTACGCGACGATGCCGCTGGTGGTGAAGGTGGCGTGAACATGGAGCCCTACCGGAAGGCAGTCGATCTCCTCCTCGAGGTGCGCCGACAGGCAAAGGCAAACAAGGACTGGGCAACCAGCGACCTCATCCGCGACCGTCTCAACGACGCCGGCTTCGATGTTAAGGACACCAAAGACGGCTTCGAGTGGAAAGTCCGATGAATAAGGTAACTGTCATCGTCCCAGTCTACAACGTGGTGGACTACTTGCCGCAGTGCGTCGAGAGCATTGCGCGCCAGACCTATGCCCACCTCGAAATAATCCTTGTGGACGATGGCAGTACTGACGGCAGTGGACCACTCTGTGACGAGTATGCAACTCACGACCCGCGCATACGTGTCATCCACAAGGCGAATGGCGGACTCAGTGATGCCCGCAACGCCGCACTCGATGTCATGACTGGCGAACTCGTCATGATGGTCGACGGCGATGATTACATCGCCAACGACTGTGTCGAGACACTGTTGCGACTCCTCCAGGAAACTGGCAGCGACTTCGCCGTCGGCCGCTGGCGCATGTTTGACGATGTCGACGGCCTGCCCGATGACACCGCCGACGACAATCAGGTCACCATCTACTCGCGGGAACAGGCCATCAAGAAAATCTTCTATCAGGACACACTGACCAACTCGGCATGCAGCCGCCTGTTCCGCGCTAGCCTATTCGACCAGGTGCGCTTCCCCGAAGGTTTGCTGTACGAAGACCTGGCGGTGGTGTACCCCCTGCTGCAGCAAGTCAAAAAGGTGGCCTACACCAATCATCTGGTTTATTACTACCGACAACATCAGTCGAGCATCACGGGACACTTCACCATTCAGCGGACCCACGTGCTCGACATTCTTGAGTCGCTCGAGCAGCGCCTTGCGCACGAGCGGTCGCAGTACTTGCCAGCCGTCAAGTCGCGACTGCTAAGCGCATACTTCAACATCCTGCTCCTGTGTCCGTCAACCGACGAGTTCCAGGCAGTGGTCGACCGATGCTGGAAGGGCATCAAGCGACTCAGGTGGGGATGTTTGGCCGACATCCATGTCCGCATCAAGAACAAGTTGGGCATCCTCGCCTCTCTAGCCGGGAAACAACCCTTTTTGTTGTTGTTTAGAGGCGTTACACTGAAAAAGTATTAAAAATCCGCTATTTTAAACCCATTTCGTTGTTTTTTTGGTTCAAGTATCAAAAAAAATGCTTACCTTTGCAACGCAAATACATCATTGAAAAGTAAGATTGTTTTAGGCTTGTTTCATTAATACCATGGAATGGGTTTTATCAAAACGAACACCGGGAGGCCAGATGCGAATCCAGCCTCCTGTTTTTATTCTGTAGGGACGCACCCTCAGGCACGTCCGCATCAACAATCCACGACTGTGGCACTTCCGCCAGGGAGCAAATGGACAGGTGAGGGTGTGTCACAATATCCCGTTTTTCCCCATTTTTCAACAAAACTGTCCGAGTGATTCCTCTTTCTCACGTTTGATGAGGTGCGTTCAACAAAAAAACGCTCAGCTGAGCGTTTTTTGATTATTAGAGTTTCAGGTCATCTTCGCTTTTGGGGGCGGGGGGATAGTCGAGGGTGTAGTGGAGGCCACGGGACTCCTTGCGCTCCATGGCCTGACGCATGACCAGGTAACCGACATTGATGATGTTACGCAACTCGCAGATGCGTCGGCTCACGGTGCTGGTCTTGAACAGTTTCTCGGTCTCCTCGTAGAGGATGTCCAGGCGGTTCCAAGCGCGAGTGAGGCGCAGGTTGCTGCGTACGATGCCCACATAGTCGGCCATGATTTCGCCCACTTCTTTCTCGCTCTGGCTGATGAGCACCATTTCCTCGGGATGTGTTGTCCCGGCATCGTTCCAGTCGGGGATGTCCTCGCGATAGTCATAGTGGTCATGATGTTCGATGGCATGTCGTGCTGCCGCTTCCGCATAGACAACCGCCTCGATGAGCGAGTTGCTCGCCAAACGGTTCCCCCCATGCAGTCCCGTGCAAGAGCACTCGCCCACGGCATAGAGTCGCTTGATGCTCGAACAAGCGTTAAGATCGACCTTGATACCGCCACACAGGTAGTGCGCCGCGGGCACCACGGGGATATAGTCCTTGGTGATGTCGATGCCTATGTCCAAACAATGCTTGTAGATGTTGGGGAAGTGGTGCTTGGTCTCATCGGGATCCTTGTGGGTGACATCGAGGTAGACGTGGTCTTCGCCACGCTGTTTCATCTCGCTGTCGATGGCGCGTGCCACCACGTCGCGTGGGGCGAGCGATAGGCGGGGGTCATACTTCTGCATGAACTCCTCGCCGCCCAGGTTGCGCAACACGCCTCCATAGCCTCGCATCGCTTCGGTGATGAGGAAGGCTGGACGGTCGCCAGGATGATAAAGTGCGGTGGGATGGAATTGCACGAACTCCATGTCCTTGACCGTACCTTTGGCACGATAGACCATTGCGATGCCGTCGCCAGTAGCGATGAGCGGATTGGTGGTGGTGTGGTAAACCGCCCCGATGCCGCCCGTAGCCATCAGCGTCACGCGCGACAGGAAGGTGTCGACCTTGCCCGTCTCCTCATTGAGCACGTATGCGCCATAGCACTCGATGTCGCGCGTGCGGCGTGTGACAAAGCGTCCCAGGTGGTGTTGGGTGAGGATCTCAACGGCAAAGTGATGGTCAAAGATGTCGATGTTTTTGTTTGCCTTGACTGCCTCGACGAGCGATGACTGTATTTCGTGCCCCGTGTTGTCGGCATGGTGGAGGATGCGGAACTCGCTGTGACCGCCCTCGCGGTGAAGGTCGAATTCACCCTTTTCGTTCTTGTCGAAGTCCACGCCCCATGAGATGAGTGCTTTGATTTGGTCGGGTGCCTCGGTGACCACCTTCTTGACCGCCTCGGGGTCGCTGAGCCAGTCGCCCGCCACCATGGTGTCGTGAATGTGTTTGTCAAAGTTGTCGACCAGCAGGTTGGTCACACTGGCCACACCGCCCTGCGCCAGGTCGGTGTTTGCCTCGTCGAGCGAAGTCTTGCAGATGAGCGCTACGGTGCCTGTGTGGGCCACCTTGAGTGCGAAGCTCATCCCAGCCACGCCCGAGCCGATGATGAGGTAATCATAATGACGTTTCATCTTATTTCTTCAATTGAGAGTTAAGACCGCGCTGCGCGCTGGTAGACCATTTTGTTGGTAGACCACCTGCGGCTGGTAGACCGCGCTGCGCGCTGGTAGTGCATGATGAATTATGAATTAAGAATTAAGAGTTAAGAATTGAGTGGTCGAGTGGACGAGTTGTCGAGTAAATGAGCGGTCGAGCTTTTCTAGACTGCGGTAGTATCGGGGGGAGTTAGGGACTCGGGGAGGGGGTTGACTTCGAGCGAGTCGAAGTCAAGCGAGTCGGTATCGTAATAGAGCGAGTCGGGCTCATAGCTCTCTGAGCAGTCTTGGTACTGCGCAGGATCAATAAACTGCTTGGGCGGCCCGAAGCGGCCATGCAGTTCCCGATAAGCCGGGTCGCTGAGCACCTTCTGCATGAAGAGTCCGCAGATGGGCAATGCGGTCTTGCTGCCCTGCCCTAATGCGCCAGTACGGAAGTGGATTTGCCGATACTCGCCGCCGACCCAGGCACCGCACACCAACTTGGGACTGACACAGATAAACCAGGCGTCGGCATGTCGGTTGCTCGTGCCAGTCTTCCCGCCGAAGTCGGTGTCGTAGAGTGGCGCGGTCTTGTATCCATTGAGTGCCATCGAGGTGCCTCCGGCATCGGTGCAGCCCGCCATGAGCATCTGCACCATGAGCCATGCCGCGCGATAGGTTAACACCTGGTGGTCATCGGGTCGTGCACGGTAGATTTCGTTGCCCTCGCGGTCGAGGATATGGGTCACCAGCACGGGGGAGTGTGCCCGCCCGTCGTTGACGACGGTGCAGTAGCTGTTGACCAGCTCGAGCAGGTTCACGTCACTTGCGCCCAACGAGAGGGCCAGGGTGACATCGAGGGGCGAGGTGATGCCCATGTCGCGTGCCGTCTGCGCCACCAGCGGGAGCCCCACTTCGTTGCCCACTCGCACGGCGACACTGTTGATGCTCTGGGCGAATGCCGAGCGCAGGGTGATGTCCGCCCCGCTGAAGTGTCCGCTGGCGTTGGTGGGCCGCCAGTGCTCCATCTCGCGTTTTTGTTCGTTGAAGACCAAGGTGTCGATATAGGCATCACGGCGTCGCACGCAGGGTGTGAGTCCGTGCTCCATGGCAGTAGCGTAGACAAAGAGTTTGAAGGTGCTGCCAGGCTGGTGCATGGCGGTGACCTTGTCATACTTCCAGGTGTCGAAGTCCACATCGCCCACCCATGCCTTGACATGGCCGGTGGCCGGGTCCATGGCGACGAAGCCCGTGTGCAGGAAGTGAAGCATGTAGCGCACCGAGTCCAATGAACTCATCTCCATGTACAGACTGTCGTTCTCGTAGTCGAACAAGTGTACACGGTGCGGCAAGTTCATATAGTAGTTGACCGAGTCCAGGTCGTTGGGGTAACGGGCCAGCAACGAGCGGTAGACATCGGTGTTGCGCGCCTTGTCCTCGACAAAGTTGGGGATGGGTTCCCCTTTCTCGTCGACCCAGCAGTCCTGCTTGCCCCAGTGCTGGTCAAAGTTTTTCTGGACAATCTTCATCTTCTCGCTGACGGCCTGCTCGGCATACTGCTGCATGCGCATGTCGATGGTGGTGTACACCTTGAGCCCGTCGCGGTTCAGATCCATTCCATGCTCATCGCACCACTGGCTCAGTTCGGCAGCGACAGCCTGTCGGAAATACATCGCCGGTCCGTCGTAAGCACTCTCGACCGAGTAGTTCAGTTCGATGGGCAGTGCCTGCAGCGAGTCGCACTCCTGTTTTGTGATGTGCCCCAGGCGGCGGGTGTTGTCGAGCACGGTGTTGCGTCGGCGCAAGCTGTTCTTGGGGTTGAGTCGGGGGTTGTAGGTGCTGGTTGCCTTGAGGATGCCCACAAGTACGGCGCACTCCTGCTGGTTGAGCTGGAGCGGCGACTTGTCGAAGTAGGTCTTTGCTGCTGTCTTGATGCCGTAGGCGTTGCTACCGAAGTCGACGGTGTTGGCATACATCTCAAGGATTTCCTGCTTGGTGTACCACATCTCGAGTTTGGTGGCGGTAATCCATTCCTTGCTTTTCATGATGAGCATCTTCACGCCCGGGATGTAGCCCAGCAAGCCTGTTGAGTACTCGCGTGTGCGCAACATGTTCTTGACCAACTGCTGCGACAGCGTGCTCGCGCCGCGAGGTTTGCCGTGCAGAATCATGTCCTTGAGTGCTGCGGCAAATCCGCCGAAGTCGATGCCGTGGTGACTGTAGAAACGCTCGTCCTCGGTGTCGATGAGGATGGTGAAGAATTGCGGGTTGATGGAGTCGTAGGGTACTGGGGTGCGGTTCTCGTCGAAGTATTTGCCGATTTCCGTGCCATCGGCACTGTAAATGTAGCTAGCCACAGCGGTGTCGGGGTGCATGATGCGGTCTGCGCTAGGCGATTTGCCGAAGAGCCATAAGAAGTTGATGTCCACGGCGATAAGATATAGGATAAAACTTACCACCAGTGTGGCCAGTGCGACAAGAATCTTTCTCCACCACGGTTTTCCGCGGTAAAGTCCCTTGTACCATGCCTTGAACCTGCGCCAACCGTTGCGGAATTTGCGCCACGCAAGCACGAGCAGGTTCTCGTTATCGTTCGTTTCCATTTTTGCGCATTCGTTGTTATCAATCGGCAAAGATAGTGATTTTCAATTAAGAATTAAGAATTAAGAATTAAGAATTAAGGTTTTTTTGTTAGATATTAAGATTTTTGGTTGTTTCCCGCTTTCAAGTCGCTGAAAATGCAAACGATTGCAGAGTGATTAACCCTATTTGTCACACGCTCACAATCAGAGGTTAAGCGAATGATGGGTAATTTTGCCGAAATTTTTCAAAAACTATGACCATCATCAAGAAAATAGCAATCGCATTGTGCCTGTCGCTGCTGGCGATTTCAGGCTTTTCACAGGGTTGGCCTGCCAACTATGGCGGCGTGATGCTCCAGGGTTTCTATTGGGGCAGTTATAATGAGACAAAATGGGAGCAGCTCACCAGCCAAGCTGATGAGCTTGCTGCATTGTTTGACCTGATTTGGGTTCCCAACTCAGGTCGCATCGATGCTACCGGTACGGAACCGAGTATGGGTTATATCCCCATGTATTGGCTTGACCACACCTGCTGCTTCGGCTCCGAGGCTCAGTTACGCACCATGATTGAGGCCTTTCGCCAGCGAGGCACCGGCATGATGATGGACTTGGTCATTAACCACAAGAACGGTGAGACCAATTGGGTGGACTTTGCCAACGAGTCCGTTACGGGCACCACCTCGGGCCGCACTTTCTCGATACAGTGGGACAATGAGAACCACGCACAGATTTGCAGCACAGACGAGTGCAACAGCAATGGTTACCACTCTACTGGCGCGGCTGACACAGGCGATGACTATGACTGTGCGCGCGACCTAGATCACACCAACGTCACAACCCAGCAGAATGTGCGCACCTATATGGACTTCCTGCTCAACGAGTTGGGCTACTCGGGCTTCCGCATCGACATGACCAAGGGTTACAGCCCCTACTTCACCGGCAAGTACAACAACTGGCTGAAGCCTTGTTTCAGCGTGGGTGAGTACTGGGACGGCAACGCCGACCTGCTGCGCACCTGGCTCGAGGGCACCCGTTGGGGCGGCCAGATTCAGAGTGCGACCTTCGACTACGCGCTGAAATATCGCATCAACGACGCCTTCAACGGCGATTCGTTCAACCCCGGCGCGCTCGATGACAAGGGCCTCTGTGCTGATGACACTTATCAACGGTGGGCGGTGACCTTTGTCGACAACCACGACACGGGACAAGTGGGCAACCATTCGCGCATGTACAATGACAACCACGTTGAGGCGGCAAACGCACTCATCCTGGTGTTGCCCGGCACACCCAACATCTTCTGGAAGCACTACAAAGCCCATAAGACGGCCATCTCCAAGATGATCAAGGGCCGTCGCGCGGCCGGCATCACCAACCAGAGCCCCATCACCGTGCAGGAGCAGAGCAATGGCGGCTATGTCATCGAGGTGCAGGGCAGCCACGGCAAGGCCTACTTGCAGCTGGGCAACGCCACAAGCAGCGGCACGCCCTCGGGGTTCCAGTTGGTGCAGAGCGGCACGAGCTATAAGTACTATGTGTCCACAGGCCTGGACTGGGTCAACAGCGTGAAGGGCGGTGGCGGCGTGGCGCCTAGCATCACTCCCACCGATGCCCCCAACGGCAACAAAGTCACCATCTTTGTCAAGGCCGATGATGCCACAAGCACGCATCTCTATGCTTGGGACAACAACGAGACTCCCATCGCGAAGAACTGGCCCGGCACCCCAATCCGCA
>JAEEJI010000127.1 GCA_016281825.1 Muribaculaceae bacterium
CAAGGCCGTAGCAGCGGACGGCGGTGGTGAACGCGGGCTGCTCGGTTTCGGTGAACCTGACGCACCATGCAGCACATGGCACTGTGCTCTCGTAGTGCGCGGCGGCTTGCTGGCTTTGGGGCAGCAAAGCTGAGGTCCAGTAGTATCCCATGGTGTTGCGGGCGCTCTCGGTCTCGCTGGTGGCTCGAATGCCTGTCATGGGCAGGAGGATGTGACTGCCGTTGGGGCCCGTGACGCGATAGACCGCTACGCCGCCACTTGTCTCGAGCGACCAGTTGCATCGTGTCAATAGCTCATTCCACTCGTCGAACGTTGGCATGCGCCACTTAGCATTCCACTGATAGGCTGCGATGTCGTAAGCCGTGCCGCTGATGTCGGCACGTGGCGACTTGCCGCCAAAAAAGGTGGAGTTCCAATCAACCACCGTGGTCTCGATGTTGCCCTCTTGGCGATAACTGATGGTGATGTCGTCAAACTTCTTGTGCGAGCCGGTCGAGTCGGCCCAACCGAACAGTTGGCCGTGGTCCTCGGGCTTGAGGGCTCCCACATTCATCGTCGCCCAGCGGACGCTCAGTCCCAGGTCAACGCTCTCGTAGGTCATGCGTATGGGCTCGTCATCGCCGCAACTGGCTAGCGCCAGACAACACACGAGAGCCATCCATGTAATACAAGTCTTTTTCATTTCGTGTTATGGTTAAGTTGTTGTTTAATCAGGGGTGCTAATTGTCGGGTGAACGCTACTGCGCCCTGGTGATTGAGGTGACCGTCGTCGTCCCATTGCGTGATGTCGTGCGTGAGAACCGGGTCACTGACCATGCAGATGAACGGCACGCCATGTTCTTGGCACATTTGCTCGACCAGGCCAAAGATGTCGTTTTCTGGCGAGAGATAGCGCGGCGACACCACCACCATCAGCCGTGATGCATTCTCGGCGATGAGTTTCTTCAGGTAGCTCACTTTCAGTGAGTCGACTGCTTCGCTGTGCTTCATCGGGTGGTAGGTCCAACCGGGCTCCAGCTCCATCAGATTGTATTGGGGGATATAGCCGTGATCGACTTGCGGACTGTCGTAGATGGTGGGCTTGCGGCTTGCCCAGGTGGTGAACACCTGTGAGTTGAAGGGATAGATGTTTGAGAGCAAGCTCACCCGTTCCCAAGGTTTGACGCTGCACAGAATCGAGTCGCGGCACGACAAGGCAGCCATGGTGTGCAGGTGCTTGAGGTTGGCGGGACGCCAACTGAGGTATTGCACGTCGTAGTCGTAGGTCAGCTCGTAAATAATCAGCTTGGGCTGGTAGCGTTGCTGCAGCTGCCGCAGCAAGGCGTAGTGAAACACGATGCCCTCGTTCTCAAAGCCGCAGTTGTAGCACGACAAGCCGGTCGAGTCGGTGATGATGCTCGGCACATAGTGGTGCAGGGCGCGTGATGACCCCAGTACAATGATATCGGCGTTGACTGAGTCGCAGATGTAGTTCTGTCGTCCAATCTCGTCATAATGCGTCTGCTCGAAGCGGTGTCGTAGCCAGCTACCGACAGCCCAGTCGCCCACTACAACGAGGGCAACCAGTGCGATGAGGCTATAGGCAAATCTTTTCATGATGACGATGGGTTAGAAATGCATATAGATAAATTGCCCGCCGCGGTCAAACACGCCGAACGAGAGAATCAACAACACTACCGCGGCATAGAACACAACCTCGACCCAGCGGCGGTCGGCCAACAGGGTGGGGCGGAACTCGTCGCGCATCTCCTTTGCCATCATCAAGGCGAACATTGTCACCATCGACCACTCGCGGGACACCGTGCTAACCGATTGTGTCACCGACAGGCCATCGGTCCATGACTCGGTCGCCATGCGCCCCATCAGATGGAATGCTGTGGGCATGTCATGGTTGAATAAGCTGAACAACAACGCCACGATAACAAACGTCACCAGACACATAGGAATACGTACCAGCCAGTGCCGTGACCACCTGTCGAACTTCACCATGCGCTCGATGACCAGCCAGATGCCATGGGCGGCGCCCCATAGGAGATAGGCCCAGCCCGCACCATGCCATAGTCCGCTCACCACGAAAGTGATGAACACGTTTAGATGCGACCGCAACCTTGCGCAACGGCTACCGCCCAACGGGATGTAGATATAGTCGCGCAGCCAGGTACTCAACGACAGGTGCCATCGCCGCCAAAAGTCCTTAATACCCACCGAGAACAATGGGCGGCGGAAATTGTCGCGCAATCGGATGCCCAACAAAGCCGTGGTGCCCAATGCCATCAGCGAGTAGCCGGCAAAGTCGGCATAGAGCTGGATGGTGTAGCTCATGACCGAAAGGAAGATGGTCAGGCCATTCTGCGTGTCAATGCGCATTTCCACCGCATTGACAAAGAGGGCAAATGAGTCGGCGACGGCAAACTTCATGAACAAGCCCCATATCAGCCACTTCACGCCACGCCATGCCAAGTCGGGGTCAAAACGGCGGTTGTTCTCTTCAAGCTGTGCCAGCAGTTCATCGCCACGCACGATGGGGCCTGAGACGTTGATGGGAAAGAAGCTCATGAATGCCGCATGGTTCACTAGCGACTGGGCAGGCCGCATGCGGCCTTTCCACACGTCCACCTCCAGGGCGATGGCTTGCAGGGTGTAGAACGACAGACCCACGGGAATCGCCCAATGATGCCGGTTGAGGTACCACTCGACATGCAGCGCACCGGTGATGGTGGCATTCAATGGTATCAGGTATTTGAAGAACGACAATGGCAACAGGGTGGCTATAATCACCGACCACAAAGCGACAAGGGGGCGTTCCTTTGAGTGCGTGAAGTGCCGAATGCCGAGGTAACTCGCCATTGTCACCCATGTCATCACCAGGATGCCCGCCGGCCACCACAGCATGTACATCGCTAGACTCACCAACAGCAACAAAGCATTGCGCCACTGCCGTGGAACGCAGTAGTACACCGCCACGATGACGGGCAACAACAGGATGTATGTCAGCGAGTTGTAGTTCACTTATTTAATGCACAATATGGGTTATATGGCCGTCAGGTTGCCTTCGTGGCGGAGGCCGCGGAGGAATTCCTCGGCGGTCATGCGCTTCTTGCCGGCGGTCTGCAGCGACTTTACCTCGATGAGTGCGTCACTGGCGGCGATGGCGAGCATCTTGTTGTTGACAAAAGTCTCGCCGGGCTGCATCTGCCAGGGCAGCGGCGTCGGCTCGGCAGTCTCAAACACCTTGATGTCCCACTGATGTCCTACACTGTCGGTGAGCACTGTCCAGGCGGCAGGGTAGGGGCTGAGGCCACGCACATGGTTGTAGACGCGTTCGGCTGGCCACGACCAGTCGATGCGGCATGTGTCCTTGAAAATTTTTGGGGCTGGGGTGGGTTCCTCGCCTGCGGTGAGCAGCTGTTCCTGTGGAATGGGATGAACCTCCCCGGCGATGATGGCGTCTACGGTCTCGATGACCATATTGGCTCCTAACACCATTAGGCGGTCGTGCACCGTCTCGACGTTGTCGGTGCGGCCAATGTCGATGGCGCGCTGCTGGATGATGTCGCCCGTGTCAATCTCGTGCTTGAGGAAGAAAGTGGTGACACCCGTGGTGGTGTCGCCGTTCATCACCGCCCAGTTGATGGGCGCAGCGCCGCGGTACTTGGGAAGCAGCGATGCATGCAGGTTGAACGTGCCCAACGGCGGCATCTGCCATACCACCTGGGGCAGCATCCTGAAGGCGATGACGATGAATAGGTCGGCATTCAGTGCGCGCAGTGCGGCGACAAAATTCTCGTCCTTGAGGTTGACGGGCTGCAGCAGGGGCAGTGACTGCGCCACGGCATAGCGCTTGACATCGCTCTGTATCATGTGATGTCCGCGCCCGCCAATCTTGTCGGGCATCGTCACGACACCCACGACATTATATCTGCCCTCCACCAGCCGACGCAAACTCTCGACGGCAAAGTCAGGCGTTCCGAAAAACACAATCTTTAAGTCTTGCTTTGTCATTGTTCTTTAGCTTTTAACTATACTGCTGCAGCATCTGGCGGTAGGCATTGAAGATTTTAGACTTGGATACAAAACCCACATAATGCCCCTCGCCATCGACAACGGGCAGGTTCCATGCCTTGCTCTCCTCGAATGCGTTCATCACTTGTTCCATCGGCGTGTCCTTGAGCACTTTGTGGGTAGGCTCGGACATGAACTCGTGTACAAAGATGCGGCGATACAGGTCGGGGCGAAACATGATGTTGCGGATGTCGTCGAGCTGCACCACACCCACCAGTATGCCCTCCTTGTTCGTGACAGGGAACAGGTTGCGGTTGCTCTGCGCAATGATGTCGACCATCTGTTTTAGACTCATTGCTGGGTGAACGGTGGCAAAGTCGGTCTCGATGACGCTGTCCATGCTCAACAGGGTGAGCACGCTCTGGTCCTTCTCGTGGGTGAGTACCTCGCCGCGTTGCGCCAGACGGCGCGCGTAGATGCCGTAAGGAGTAAACATGCGCGATGTGCCGTAGCTGATGGCCGATACGATCAGCAGCGGCAAGAACAGTTCGTATCCTCCCGTCATCTCGGCGGTGAGGAAGATTGCCATCAATGGTGCGTGCATCACACCTGCCATCACACCTGCCATGCCCATCAAGGCGAAGTTCTTGATGGACAACGGCATGTCGGCACTGACGATGCCCGTCTGGTTGAACAGGTAGGCAAAGAAGAATCCTGCCATACACCCCACGTAAAGTGATGGCGCAAACGTACCGCCCACGCCACCAGCACCATTGGTGGCAGCAGTGGCTATGCCTTTCATCGCGCCGAGCATGAGCACGAACAACAACACGCACCACACCGTGTCGCGATAGTTGTAAAACAGGCTGTTGTCAAATATTTCGCTCACCTCACCATTGAGCAAGTGGGTAATGGCTCCGTAACCCTCGCCATAAAGCGGCGGCAGCAAGAAGATGAGAACACTCAATGTCAATGCGCCGATGACGTAGCGCATGCGGGGATTCGTCACACGCTTGAACATTGACTCCATCGCGCCCACCGTACTTGAGAAATAGAGTGAGACAAAGCCGCAGAACACACCCAGCAGTACCACAAAGGGGATGCGGCTGGCATAGAACGGCTCGCTCTGGGAGAAGAAGAACTCCACATTGTAGCCCGTAAAGACGTATGCCACGGTTGCGCCGCACACCGACGACAAAATCAGTGGCATGGCACGCTTGGCAGTCAAGTCGAGCATGAGCACCTCGATGGTAAACAACACGCCGGCGATGGGAGCCTTGAAGATGCCCGCGATGCCCGCAGCAGCACCACAGCCCACCAGTAACATCAATGTTTGGGGAGACAAACGGAACAGACGGCCCAGATTGGAACCGATAGCGGCACCGGTGAACACGATGGGTCCCTCGGCACCCACCGAACCACCGAAACCGATGGTCATCGACGATGCCACCAGCGAGGTATACATGTTCTTGACCTTTAATCGGCTTTTTTTCAAGGCGATGGCATATAGCACGCGCGTCACGCCATGCGAGATGTTATCGCGCACCAAATAACGCACATACAATGCACTCAATAAGATGCCCACGGCTGGGAAGACAAGGTACTGCCAGTTGGCTTGCGTGACCTGGACGGTGCTCTCGACCAGATGGCCGATGAGTCCGATGAGAAACTTCAGCAACACAGCGGCAAGGCCGGCAGCAACACCCACCAGCAACGCCAACAGCGCAACAAAGTTGCGTTCGCTCAGGTGACGCTCACGCCAAGCATGTACACGCTGTATCCACATGATTACATACCTTTTCCGGTGACAATGGTCTTGATGGTGTAGACCATAATTTTGAAGTCGTTGAGCAAAGTCATGTTTTCCAGGTACAGCAGGTCGTAGCGCAGTCGCTCGACCATCTGGTCAACATTTTGTGCATAACCGTACTTGACCATGCCGAGCGAAGTGATGCCAGGACGCACCTGGTGGAGAAGGGCATAAGATGGCACGCGTTTGGTAATTTGCTCAATATAGTACTGTCGCTCGGGACGTGGCCCGACGATGGCCATGTCGCCCTTGATGACGTTCCAGAACTGTGGCAACTCATCAATGCGATACTTGCGCAGAAAGCGTCCGACACGAGTCACACGCGGGTCGTCGTCACTGGTTAATTGTGGACCGTTTCCGTTCTCTGCGTCTTGGCGCATCGACCGGAACTTGTGGATCAAGAACGGGATGTTGTGCAGGCCTATGCGCTCCTGGTTGTAGAACACCGGTCCGGGAGAGTCGAGTTTGATGGCGATGGCGACGGCAAGCAGCAGTGGCGACAACAAAACCAGCACCATGCACGAAATGATGATGCCCAGTAAGCGCTTGATGTTCTTTGAACCCTCGCTCATGCTGCTGCTCGAGATGTCAACGAGCGGGTCGCCCACCATGTCGCTGATGCGTACCTTGGACAACGTCATGTTCAGACGGTCGGGAGTGATCTTGATGGGAAGGTTCAGTTCAAATAGCTGGTTTACTGTGTCAAGCACAGCCTCGGGCATCTGCCGGGTGGGCACGACGATGAGTTCCTTGACGTTGTGCTCGCGGCATGCTTCTTTGATTTGGTCGAGTGTGTAGCAGGGTAGCGACATGTCCTTGACATCGTTCTCGCCCGGAATGCTCACGTAGCCCACAATCTTGTAGCCCAGTGAGAGCGGCATCGTGTCAAGCTTGTTGCCGAACGCCACACCGGCGGCTCCGCGGCCTATGATGAGCGTGTTGAAACTCCAGCGACGAGACTTAATCATGCGTGAGGTGTAGCTGGTAAAGAGGCAACGCACCAGATAGACAAAAACAAAGAGGGTACCCCACAACAACGCAATCATCTCATAGTTGAACTGGCGACGGGGGCTGGCATCATTGATCAGTGCCAGGAAGAAAATGAGCAACGTGATGATGCCAGTGCTCCACAAAGTAGTGAAAAACTCTTGTACTCGAGATTTATGGAACACATCATTGTAGTAGCCCGACAGGTAGTAGACCGCCATCATCAGGAGCGGGAATAATAGCTGACCAGTGAGTACGATGGGCGATGACAAAAAAGCACCTAACGACGAGAAACCACTGTGGATGGGGTCGAGCGAATAGCGCATGCAGTTGTAGCTAAACCATGCCACGCTCGACGACAACAGGTCGCCCAGCACATATTTGGCGCGTTGTGTATTTTCGCTGATCACAGGCTTATCTGATTATTTTAAATGTGCCGTCGCCACGAAGCAGAATGATGTTGCTGGCCGAGTGCGGCGTGCATTCTGTTTGGCGATAGTTGACCACATAGTCGATACCACGCTTGATGTCATCGCTTACTGCGTCGAAAGTGGCCGGTGATGGCTTGCCACTGACATTGGCACTGGTCGACACGATGGGACGACCAAAGCGAGTGCACAACTGGTGGCAGAACTCCTCGCGGGGTACCCGGATGCCTACACTGTCGTTCTCGCCTAACAAGTTGGTTGCTAAATTATAAGCGCCCTCATAGATGAGTGTCAATGGCTTGACGGCAACTCGCATGAGCTCGTATGCCATTTCGGGCACATCGACTACATAGTGGTCCAGATGCTCCTCGCTATCAAGTAGCACGATGAGTGCCTTGTTGTCATCGCGGCGCTTGAGATGGTAGATGCGCTGAACGGCTTCGGCATTGGTGGCGTCACAGCCGATGCCCCAGATGGTGTCAGTAGGGTAGAGGATGAGCCCGCCTCGCCGTAAAACCTCGATGCAAGCCTCGATATCTTGTTCAAATTCCTTCATTATTCTCACTGCTGATGCCCTGTTTGGCATACAAACAACAAAGGTACGGCTATTTGCCCGATTAGAAAAGGATTTTCACAAAATTTTGTTATTTATCTTTAAACTTTGCCCGATTTGCCGTATCAAATGAGTATCTTTGCACAAAATTTTTGACGATATGGATAAGATTAAACTGACGACATTGATGGCCGCCGTTGCCATCATGTTGTCCGCCGCTATGCCGGCTCAGGCTCGACGCCAAGCGGCCACTAATGGCAAGGAGGTGATTTACACGGGCGATATTGCTAAGAAGGTGATTGGCTACAACGGTACAACGCCGTTAAACATCACTATCAAGAATGGCAAAATCGAAAAGATTGAGGCATTGCCTAACCAGGAGGATCCGAAGTATTTGAGTCGTGCCACGCGAAAGGTGTTTGAGCAGTATGAGGGTCTGACTATCGATGAGGCAATCAAGCTCAAGCCTGACGTGGCTACAGGCGCTACCTACACCAGCGAGGCGCTGATCAAGAACATTCAGATGGGTCTCAAGCAGGCCAAGCCCGCCGCGTCCAAAAAGTCTGGCACAAAGAAGTCTGGCAAGAAGGCTGCTGCGAAGAAACGCCACTGATTCATGCTGGATTCACACATGATTGCCATCTAGGCTAATGCTTGGATGGCTTTTTTGCCAAGATTCGTTGTCAAATCGTTTTTTTGTATTATTTTTGAAGCCTAGTCATGCCAATATATATAATAAGGTGTGAGACGAGATTATGGAATTTATTCAGACTGAAATTGAGGGCGTGTGGATAATCCAGCCCAAACGCTATGGCGATGCCCGCGGATATTTCTGTGAGACGTTCCGCCAGGACCTGTTCGACGAACATGTCGGACGGGTTGAGTTCATTCAGGACAATGAGTCGTTCTCGACGCATGGTGTGTTGCGCGGGTTGCATTTCCAGAAAGGAGAGTGGAGTCAGGCCAAGTTGGTGCGCGTGTCGCAGGGTACGGTCGTTGACGTGTGCGTTGACCTGCGCGCCGGCAGTCCCACGTTTGGGCGTCATGTGATGTGCGAGCTCAGTGCCGAAACTGGCAGGATGATGTTTGTCCCGCGTGGTTTTGCCCATGGTTTCCTGGTGTTGAGCGATGTGGCGCAGTTCCAGTACAAGGTCGACAACATCTATGCCCCGCAGGCCGAGGCTACGCTTGCTTGGGATGACCCCGATCTGGCTATCGCCTGGCCGTTTCCCGAGGGTGGCCCGCTGTTGAGTGAGAAGGACAAGAAAGGTGTTCCGTTAAAAGATGTTTATAGGTTTTAAATAAAACTAAATACTATCAAATTCGGAACTTGCTGAATTTGTAGCAGTTAGCATCGGTGCAAGGTGGTCAAACGGCCATTTTGCACCTTTTTTATATAGAAGACAATAACAAAACATTTGTCAGTTAGACAATTAGTGTGTACCTTTGCATCGCTTTTTGTGGCTCAAACCCCTGTTGTCGTTCGCTAATCGACTGATTCAGCGAGTGATAACTTTCTGTGGCGGCCTCAAATCGCAACGATTTATTCACAATTAAAAACTAAAGTAAAAGAACTAAGATGCCTACAATTCAGCAATTAGTAAGAAAAGGCCGTACTTCGCTGGACAGTGCCAGCAAATCGCCCGCTCTGGACGCATGTCCCCAGCGCCGCGGTGTGTGCGTTCGTGTTTACACGACCACGCCCAAGAAGCCTAATTCGGCTATGCGTAAGGTCGCGCGTGTGCGTCTGACCAACGGTAAGGAAGTCAACTCCTACATCCCCGGTGAGGGACACAACCTGCAGGAGCACAGCATCGTGATGGTGCGTGGCGGACGTGTCAAGGACCTCCCTGGTGTGCGTTATCACATCGTGCGCGGAACTCTCGATACCGCAGGTGTCGCAGGCCGCACCCAGCGCCGCAGCAAGTATGGCGCTAAGCGTCCCAAGGCTTCGAAGAAGTAATCACAAAAGCCAGCA
Source organism: Muribaculaceae bacterium (assembly GCA_016281825.1). Classification (GTDB taxonomy): domain Bacteria; phylum Bacteroidota; class Bacteroidia; order Bacteroidales; family Muribaculaceae; genus Sodaliphilus. The sequence goes on from JAEEJI010000127.1 coordinate 9,759, forward strand.
GTGACGGACTTTTCACTTACTAAAAAGAAAAAACAAACAACAACACTTAGTTTTTGATTTATTGGTGACATTTTAATGGTTGAGTAAATGGCTGCAGAGGCGGCCGTTGAAGAACAAAGACGAAGACAACCAAGCGGACAAAAACTACAATTACTGTAAAAAAATGAGAAAGGCTAAGCCCAAAAAAAGGATCATTCTGCCCGATCCTAAGTTCGGTGATGTGCGCGTATCCAAGTTCGTGAATCACCTGATGTACGACGGAAAGAAGAACACGTCGTATCGTATCTTCTACAGTGCCCTCGAGATTGTGGGCAAGAAGATGGCCAGCGAGGAGAAGACCCCGCTCGAGATCTGGAAGCAGGCTTTGGAGAAAGTCACTCCACAAGTCGAGGTAAAGAGCCGCCGTATTGGTGGTGCAACATTCCAGGTTCCTACCGAAATCCGTCCCGACCGTAAGGAGTCGGTCTCAATGAAGAATCTGATTATCTTCGCCCGCAAGCGCGGCGGCAAGACCATGGCTGACAAGCTGGCTGCCGAAATCATCGACGCATACAACGAGCAGGGTGGAGCCTTCAAGCGCAAAGAGGACATGCACCGCATGGC
>JAEEJI010000128.1 GCA_016281825.1 Muribaculaceae bacterium
ACTGATAAAGTTGACATAGTGCACCTGGATAGTAAGTGTTGTTGGTGTGGTCCAGGCATATGCCGCAGCAGTTGCGAAGTTGTGACGCAGTCCGTTGAAGCGGCCCTTGGGGGTGATGGAATATGGCGGCTCGCCCGTGAGAAAACCGTAACGCCAGTTCCCATATCCTAGCGGGATAAACTCATCTCGCCCGTCGTGATAGTAGAGTCGCATCATCATCTGCTTGTCCTGCTCGCTGACCTTGACCAGGTCGATACCATGCTTGTTGGGCTGCAACTTAAAATCGGCATGGGCCACGCGCGGCGACTTCTGCTTGCCTTGTGGCAAGGGCAAAGAGGCTGTGTTGCACGATGCATTCAGCCGTTTTGCGACTTTCGGATCGCCCTTGTCAACACGATCAACGCCAGGCATCAGTTGGTTCCAGATGCATGCCAGTTCGCCATGCCCGCGTCGGCTCACCCCCAAGATGACCACGACGATGTCGCTAGCGGGATCCATCACCACATATTGTCCCAAGGCGCCATCGGCACGATAAGCCGTCGGCCACTTGCAACGCCATACTTGATAACAATATCCCTGATTACCATCGGTGGGTGCTTTCCCCTCGGCATCGTCATAGTTGATGTGGCATGTTGTCATCTCGTCAATCCACTTTTCAGGCACCAGTTGGCGTCCTTCCCACTGTCCGCGTTGCAGCATCATGACGCCCACCTTGGCAAGCGACTCGGCCTGGATGCGCAGTCCCCAGCCGCCTGTACACACTCCGTTTGGGCTCAGTTGCCAGTCCACCTCAGTGATGTGCATCGGGCCGAAAACGCGTTCGTTGAGCAGTTGCAACACCGTCTTGCCCGTCACTCGTTGCACGATTGCCGAGAGCATATAGGTTGACATCGAGTCGTAGAGCAAGTGCCCGCCCGGCTCGTTGACGGGTTTGGCAAGCCAAGTGCGCTCCCAGTCGGTCACCCGGCTACGCATCACCCAGTCGGGCGTGATGCCGCTGCTCATGGTCAACAAGTTGCGCACGGTCATTTGTGCCAAAGCGTCACTTACAGTGTCGGGCAACTGGTCGTACATAATCGTAGCCACACGGTCGTCAAGTCGCAGACGATTGTCGGCGATGGCAAGTCCCACCGCCAGCGCAACAAAGGTCTTGCTGGCCGAGTAAAGGGTATGGGCATCCTCGGCGCGGAATGGTGCGGGATGTACCTCGGCCACCACATGACCATGTCGCACGACCATCACATGGTGAACCTCGGTCTCGGGTAGCGCAAGCAGCGAGTCGACAAACTGGTTCACGGCGAGTGTGCTCAGTCCTTGTTGGGCAGGTGTGGAACGTGGCAGTTCACCCGTCTGCGCTTGCACGATTGTCACCGCTGCCAACAGCAGGACAAATGCGAATATCTTCTTCATTTCAATCGTATTTTAGTTTTGGCATATTATTTGCTCAAAACAACAAAGGTAGACCAAAAGTCGCAAATATCCAAATATTTTGTCGAAAATTGCGTCAGATTCTAAAATAATTACTACCTTTGTCAATTAAGACAGAACTTTACAAAATGAGATATACCTGTCCCAAGTGCGGCAAGCACATTGACCTGAGTGTCGAGGCACTCATAGCCGCCGAATATAAGACCGTCTGCCCGCAGTGTCTCACCCGTCTGGAGATTGTGGGCGATTATGCCTACGTTCCCCTAGATGATGGTTCTCTGGAGTTGCGACGCGATCCAGTTCCCGAACCTGCATCGTCCACCACCGAGGTTATCGAGACCGCCGAGATCATCGACAACGGTGCTCCCCCACCCCCGCTGCCTTCACAGCTAGGCGGTGAAGGTCGCGACCCGCTCTTCGATGAGGCTGTACGCTACCTGGGCCAGTGCAGTGCCATCACGCCAATCATGCTTCGTGATTATTTCAATATCCCCCTCGAGCGTGCTCAAAACTTGATTGCCCAACTCGAGCAAGCGGGTTGCATTGGGCCTTATCGGGGCGGTGCTCCACGCAAGATTCTCATTGACCATCGTGAGGGTCTGCCCAATCCCTACAATTACGGCCAACGCTTTGACTCCTCACAAGCACAACAGGCGAGCCAGGGTCAACAACCACAAGAGGGCAAGACAGTGAAAATCAACTGTCTTGGCTGCCTCTTCTGGACTCTTATCTTTGCCTTGCTTATCTTCATGATTGTCAAGTAATTCTTAATTCACACATAAAATGTACTATCTTTATATCGACGACCAGCAACGCGGCCCGTTCAGCATTGAACAGTTGGCTGAGATGGGGATTACCCCCGAGACCGAGGTTTGGACCGAAGGGATGCCCGACTGGAAACAAGCCGGCGATGTCCCTGCCCTGACCACCTTGTTGCAACGCTTGGAATATGAACGTCACAGTGCCGCCGCCCAGCCCACTACTCCGCCAAAGCACAACCCGATTCCACCCGTTCCGCCGTCATGGGACGAGCCTGCTCCCGCAGTTTCCAACACACAACCCGAGCCCAAGCGTAAGGGCGGCTGCACCAAGTGGCTGATTGCCTTGTTGATTCTCTGTGTCATGCTGGGCGTTCTCGTCGTTACCGTCCCCGACCGCGAGGCACATCGCCAAGCCATTGTCGGTTCATCGCGAGAGTGGGTTGGTGAAAAAGTCGAGGAGCGAGACATGGGCGACATTCTGGGCGAACTAATCAAGTGGGTGTCGGGCAAAGGTGCCGACATCGCCATCGACCAACTGCTGCAAGTTGACAACCACTTCATCTACTCCACTGGCAAACTCATGGTGGGCGAGAAGCCCAAGACCATCTCGCTGGGAATCTTGGGACATGTGTTCACCTTCGGCAAGGACGACATCGACCAGGTACTGAAAGAAGCTATGGGCATCGACATGAGCCGCGCCGAGGAGCCCAGCGTAGGTGTCACCCCGCCTCCTACCAGCGAACCTGACGAACCCGCCATAGCGCCCGATGACACCCTGGGTAGCGTCACGCCCCGCGAGGATAATGAGCCCTACGACCCTGCGCAAGCGATGCTCGACAGCCTAGCCGAACAAGCGAAGCGCGAGGCCATCCGTGTCGCGAAAGAATGGGCCAAGAAACAGATTGACAACCTTTGATTAATTCATAATTCATAATTCATAAAGAATGCAGCCTGGCAGAAATCTGCCAGGCTGCATTGTGCATTGTGCATTGACTAAGCCTTGCCGAGCATGAGGTTGATGACTGCATTGACATCTGCGATGTCGATATCTGTATCGCCATCGGTGACGTATGCGCGACCTCCGTAGTTGTCGGCACTGTCCTTGCCCAACATGATGTTGATGATGATGTTCACATCAGCGATGTCGACCACTCCGTCATTGTTCACGTCGCCGCGCAGTGTGACGACAACAGCATCACGCAGGGTGACTGTCTCGATGTTGCTCGCCTCACTAAAGGTGTCGTTGACATAGACTGCCTCGACATAATAGTTGAATGTGCTATAGCCCTTCAAGTCGGTGACGGTATAGCTCATGTCGGTGATGCCCTCGATGACACGCTGCAACGAGTCGCCTTGCTCGATGGCAGCCAGCAACGGAGCCTTGGCATTCTCCTCACTGTACTCACCGGCATAAATCTTGAGAGCGGTCAACTGAACGGGTTTTCCGCTGGTCGTTGAGAAGCGCACAAACGCATTGTCCACGGCATTACCTTGCAGCACTTGCGTATAGGTATTCGCAGACGTGCTTACCGCGACCGACTGGCTCTTGTTGACCGATGTTCCTTGTCCCACGGCGATGGTCAATTTTGTGCCAGTGGCTGCTGCCTTGGCATTAGCAACGATGGTTACCTTTCCGTCATATTCAGTCAAGTCAAGAGCGGGCGTGGTGAGTTTGCCTGCCAAGTTGTTTCCGTCGTATCCCACTTGCTGGTCGCCAATCTGCATATATCCCTGGTGGCTGAAAATGTTCTCTCCCGTCCAGCCTTCTAGACCGTAGCTGGCCAAATTGGGGGAGATATCGGTGAAGTCAGTCCACCACCACGTAGTCTGAGACACATCCTGCCAGTTGGTGAAACTCTTGTCATAGAGCAACTCGTATTGTGGCTTGTAGTTGACATGAAGGGTATAGCTCTTCACATTCTCGACAGGCGAGGCATCAACCCATTCGGCACGGAATGAATGCGAGGTGATGGCAGTCGTGTCAGCAGGCTGCATCACTGGAGTCTCCGACTCAATCATTCCCTCGCCAACGAGCTTGACGGTGAGCGTATCCACACCCTCGCACGCAACATCGATGGTAGCATTATAGATGGTGATCTCGGTAGGCCTGAACGTAACGGTGACGGTAGCACCCTGCTCCTGTGACACCTGCGCATTGGTGAGCGAGGTTTTGTCAATGGTGAACACACCATTCTCGTCGTTGACAGTCAGAACAGCATCGGCAGGCAATGCTTTTCCCTTGACTAGGAAAGTGGCAGTCTTCTCTCCGCCGGCCTTCACCTTCAGCCCCATACTGTCGGTCGTGACGCTCAGTTCGGCTTTGTTATACCACAACGAAGCGGTGCCATCATCGTTGAGGATGATTTCGGTCACGGGTTTGTTCAGCACGCCTGCACCACCCGTTGAACTTGCTAACTGGCCGTTGGCCCTCATGTTCAGTACCATTGCCGGTGTCGAGTTGGGCGTGAGCGCATGGTTGGTCTCACCAAAGAGGTCGGTATTCTCGCTGAAAGCGTTCAGCTGGTTGTCGGCTGCGATGACGGTGGCGAGCTGCATTTCAAAGTTATTGGGTGTATTGGCTTCCCAACGGCTAGGCACGTATGTGAAGTGCGTGATGAGCACACCCTCGTCAGCGATGTACTGGTCCCAGCCCTGTTGACGGCGGTTTTCTAGAATATAATACTCATTTTGGTTCAAGTGGCTGGTAATCTGGATGGCTTGGTCGGTCTCCTCGCTTTTGTTGTTGAACACCGACAAGGTGTAGTGCGTATTGTCGACCGGGGTAATATAGTCCAGCCACCCCATGAAGTTCTTCTCGTAAGCACTGTATCCGATGGGCGTGTCCCCGCTGACCGAGCCGCCGTTGTAGCATGCCCCATCCATCAGGCTCCAGTTTCCCATACCATAGTAGCTGGCACCATTGGTGGCATAGAAGTCGGGCAATCCCAGGCAGTGCGAGAACTCGTGGCAGAAGGTGCCGATGCCGTCCATGATGGTACCACTGTCGCGACTACCGCTAATCTCGTTAAACACGGCAAAGCGATTGACCAGCACACCATTGAGTGTATAAGGACCGGTGCCGTCTCCATAATAGGCACCCGAGGCGAGATCCCACTGGCACGGCCAAATGGAGCTGGGGACAGTGTAACTGGCCTGCGCCTCACCCACACCGGCATACACGACGATGCACACATCGGCCTCGCCATCGCCATCGTTGTCATACTGACTCCAGTCGATATCGTCGCCAGCCGCCTCGATGGCATGACAGACCATCGTCGCCACGCACGAGTCGTTGTCACCTTGATTGCCGCCATAGTATGCACGATGTTTAGGCAAGTCGTAGATGCCATACAAGTCATATTGCGGGGTATACTTGCCGTTGCTCTGGTCCAAGAAGTACTGGTACACGCTCTTGGCCCCATTCTTGTATTGAGCCTCAAACTCTGACATCGTGTGGCACATCTTCTTGTCGGTGTATTGCACCAACAAGATAGGTACTCGCGGGCTGCCCATGGTGGGCACCTGGGTGTCACCAACCTTGCGCGGACGGGCCGAGGCTTGGCGGGCACGGGCGCGCGCAGGCATCGTCATAGCCTGCTGCATCGATGCTTTTTGCCCCTCGATGAAACTCTGTTCGGCACCGGTGCGGTCCATAACGTTGTGCGCCATCACGCTCGACACACCCGTGGCGGTCATGTAGTGGAAGTCACCCTGCTCAGTGACACTGACGGGAAGACCGTCTTGCGTGATAAAGTAGTGGAAGAACTCGTCACCCATCGCCTGGACGGTGATTTGCGACCCGTCGCTTTGGGTGTAGGTTTGGAACCCGCGTTTGGCGGGCACGGCCAGCACCACGCTCCAGGCGCAGAGCAGAACCATCAGTAAAGTAAGGATTTTCTTCATAGTTATATATCGAATGTTAGTATTGGTCTAGAGTTTACAAAAGTACAAAAAACTTGGCTAAACCAGGTCTTATTGTCCTGGTTCAGGCAAGTTTTTATGATTTTTTGATAATTGCCTTCGCCTATTATCAGTTCAGCAATTCACCAACACTTCCCTTCCCTGAGGGTGCACTAATTATGATACGGCTTCTTATCCAATCGAATTTTGATGAACTTCCGAAACTTCAATGAGATAGTTATTTGTTATGTCGAAACCGTGTTAAATCTCTCTTTTTTGCAGATTTAGCACGGTTTCAGTTCTTTGAAGAAGAGGTTTCGGGCTTATAGGTCGGGGAACTTGAGGGCTGCGACCTCCATCATGCGGCTCACATCGAAGTAGAATCCCTTGGTACTCTTGCCCGCTACAGGTTCGACGGTGATGTACTCGAGGCCGTTGCCCAATTCCTCATGGTTGGTGGCGACATAGCCCAGGAAGTTGACGATGTTGTACTCGTGCTCGGGGGCGATAACCACCCAAGGCTCTTCCTTGGTGCCCTTGCCGCTCGACATGATGGTGGCAATCAGGCGGTCCAGACGGAACTGGCGCAGTGCCGCACGGTTGTATTTCTTCTTCTCTTTCAACGAGAATATGAAGTACTTCATCTGGTTTAGGTCGAAGATGTTGTCATCGAGCGACATGCGCGCGTACTTCTCAATGGAGTCGCACTCGGCTCGCGAGTGGGGCTGTTTGTAATAGAGTTGCTCGACCACGTTGCTGTAGACGCTCTCTCGGAACGGGTTGTAGTCCTCCTGGAAGGTATAGCCGTAGTACAGATTGCGGTACGCCTCGATGGTCATTGTGGTGTCATCGCTCAGGAACGACCGCATCAACTTGGGGTAGTAATAGATGTTGTTGGGGTTCTCAATGACTTCCTTGACATGTTTGAAGTCCACCTTGCGGATGTTCAACTTGCCTTGAGCCATCGTGGCCGTGGCAATCGCCACAACCATCGCAACAATCAGTATGAGTCTTTTCTTCATTGTTAATGTATTACTCTAGATGTTCTAGATATACTAGATTCTCTAGATGTTCTAGCATAATTCTTAATTTTAAATTCTAAATTCTTAATTATAGAAGGAATCCTTCGACAGCGATTCCGATTTGTGCCACCGCGACAATGGCGGGCAGGCACTTGGCGGCGAAGTATTGCAGGAAAGTCGTCGCAGGCTGGCGCATCCATCGCCCGGCGGGAGTGCGACTGTAGGCCAATTGCCCCACGAAGGCACCAAGCACGACACCGAGTACTAGTATGCGTGGTCCCACAATCATGCCAAGTAGGCATCCCGCGATGGCCGACACGCCGATGTAGAGGTTGCTCGCGCGTTGCCCGTCGGGTTCGCCCCGCGGCGACATATAGGCGAGTCCTGTCACCAGAGCCGTACAGATGCCCCAAAAGACAAAGGTGCCGCTCTTGACGGCTATAAAGTAGCTCATGTGCAATAGCACCATGCCGACAAATGCGGGAATCGCCGCCACCAGCCACCGCCAGGGACGGAACAAAAGCACCCCTGCCACAACCAGTGAGGCGATGCCCAGTACTAGCAGTATGTATTGTGTAATCAATGATTATCAATGCACAATGCACAAAGCATAATGCACTTTTATTGTTTAGTCCTTGTAGTCTAAAACACCTTTCTAGCCTATTTATTGCCTTGAACCGGCATTATTCAGCATTGTTAACGTCTGGTGCTTCTTTCTGGGGCTTAGGCTGGATGTCGTCGGGATAGCTGATGCGGGTGTAGTAAAATGCCTTGAGGCGCTCGACAAAGATTCGCTTGACTGTCTCCACATCTCGGAAACTGATGGGAGCCTCACGCAACAGGCCGTCGGCAATCTGTCCGTCTATGACACGGTCGACCATCGAGCGTATCGACTGTTCGTCGTGCTCTTTAAGGCTCTTCACGGCAGCCTCACAACTGTCGGCCATCATTACAATCGCCGCCTCGCGTGACTGTGGGTTAGGGCCAGGATAAGTGTACAGCGACGCGTCGACTTCGCGGTCGGGATGCGCCTTGCATGCCTGGGTGTAGAAAAACTTGGCCAGTCCGCGCCCATGATGCTGCAGGATCATATCCTTGATGACCTGCGGCAACCGAGCCTTCTCGGCCATCTTCACGCCGTCGGTGACGTGCTGGATGACGATGCGCGCGCTCTGCTCCGGTGCCAATGCGTCGTGCGGGTTCACACCGCTCTGGTTCTCGGTGAAGAATGCGGGGTTCTCAATCTTGCCAATGTCGTGGTAAAGCGCGCCGGCACGCACCAACTGAGGGCTCGCCTGCACCTTGACGGCGGCTTCACCAGCAATGTTCGCCACCTGAAGGGCGTGCTGGAAGGTGCCGGGACAGTTCTCCGATAGTTTGCGCAGCAATGGCGTGTTGATGTCGCTCAACTCGACCAGGGTCACCGTCGATGTGAAGCCAAAAGTCTTCTCGACCAAAAAGATGCCCACGTAGGCAAACGACAGTACCACGCAGTTGACCGCAAAGTACATGAAATAGTGCCAATCGACATTGACGATATCAATGCCCCGCACCAACTCGAGCGCGACAAACGACACGCAGTAGGCAAGAAAAATCAGCACGGCGCATTGCACCAACTGGGACCGCCGCGTCAACTCCTGCATCGAGGCGATGGCGATGGCACCCGCCAGGAACTGCATGATGATGAATGCCGCCTGCTCGCGCGCCACGAGCGAACAAATGAGCACCACAATCAGGTGCACGAAAAACGAAGTGCGCGCGTCAAAGAAGGTGGTCACGATGATGGGTGTCATCGCAAATGGGATAAGGTACATATAATTCGGCCTGAACTTCACAATCCACAACACCGCCACCACCATCAGGGTCATGAAAGTGATTAAGAAAGTCATGCGACGCAGGTTGTGGAAGACGCGCGGTCGCATCAGCCGAGTGAAGAAATAAAACACCAAGAACAGGATGGTCACAATCACAATCTGTCCCAGCAGGATGTAGTCTCCCGAGCCCACACGCTTCTTGTTGTTCTCCTCTAGCATGTGCTGGTAGGTCTTGATGATGGCGTCCTTCTCGGGCGTGACGACATTGCCGGTGAAGATGATTGCCTCTCCCATCTGCACGCGTTGGTCACTGGGAGGTGTCAAGGCGGTGTTCAGGGCATCGGTATACCATTTCTGATCCTCCTTCTCGTCGATGGTGAGGTTGGGTTCGAGGTAGTTGTTCAGTCCAACCTTCAGCACTGCGTCACGGTAGGGCGAGCCTGCTAGCAGCGAGTCGAGTTGCGCGTAGGCTTGCTTGACCGAGTGCATCTTCTCGGTCGACATCAATGTCGCGTTAGTGCCGTTGTTGTCGCGAATGCTCACGTGTTCCATCGTCCCTGCGGTAATCTTCTCGTATGCCTCACTGTCGATGATGCCTTCTTGGTAGATTTGCGTCAGGGCACTCACCATTTGGTAGCGTGCACTGGCTGGTACCGCCGACTCGCCTGTCAATGCCTGATTGAGCAGCACGGCCTTCTGGTTGCCCAGCTGCGTGTTGAGACGGTAGAAATGGACAAAGTTGGCGTTCACACTGTCGGTGATGCGCTGCTTGGTCGCTTCGTCATACTCGCAGGGGATGTCGAATGGCGCAATCAATGTGGGGTTTCGCCAAGGCTTGCCCACTTCGTGCGAGAGCAACGCTCCCATCTGACCCGTGTTGCGCGGCAATGATAACGCGATCAGTATCACGCCCACGAGCATGAGCAGTGCAATCAGCAGATGATGTTTTCGGTTCTCTGTCATATCCTTAACTATTAACCCTTGTGGCCGTATTAACGCCCTTGACGCGCTTGAGGCGCTTGCACAGGTTGGTTACCACGCCCACGTCGGCGATGAGCACGTTCAGGTCGCACTTGAATACGCCCTGGTCGGCACGAATGTTCAGTGCACGCATATTGATGGCCATGTTGGTCGAGATAATGTAGATGATTTCTTGCAGGATACCCAGTCGGTCAATTCCCTCGACATGGATGGTTGCCGGAAAACGGGCACTGCTGGCATCCCATCGTGTCTGGACCAAGCGACCGCCGTCCACGCTCTTCAGGCGCATGGCAGTGGGGCAGTCTAGTTTGTGCACGATGACCTCGCCACGCTCGTTGACATATCCCACCACGTCGTCACCAGGGATCGGGTGGCAGCAGGAGGCGATGGTATAATTGCTCACACCTTCGACCGACTGCAGCACAAACACTTTCTTGGTGTCAATCTTGCCATCCTCATTGCCCTCAGTGAGCTGTTCTTCCTCGGCCGGCTTGCGCCCTTTGCCTCTGCGAAACATGCGCGTGAACATGTTGCCGCCTTGTTGTGGACGCACACTGGCGAGCAACTGGTCGTTCAGCGCAATCTCATCGTTGCCAATCATGAAGTACAGGTCTTCCTTGTTCTGAGCGTGCTCGGCACTGATGATACGTGAGAGCACCTCACCCGTGGGTTCCACGTTGTGCTCGGCCAGCAGAGTCTGCAGGCGACGCTCGCCACGATCGATGATCATACGCCTGTCATGTTTCAGAGCGGCGCGCAGGCGTGTCTTGCCCTTGGCGGTGACCAAGTACTTGTTCCATTCGGCCTTGGGTTGCTGTGTGTGCGAGGTGAGCACTTCCACCTGATCGCCGCTGGCCAACCGGTGCGACAACGGCACCAACTTGTGGTTCACCTTGCCGGCGATGCAGTGGGTGCCCAGTTCGGTGTGCAACGTGAACGCCACGTCGAGCACCGACGAGTCTTTGGGCAGGGTGAGCATCTCGCCCTTGGGGGTGAATACCACAATTTCGCTGGAGAATAGGTTGAGTTTGATGGTGTCGAGGAAGTCGAGCGCGTTGGGCTCGGGGTTCTTGAGGATGTCCTCGATGGTCTGCAGCCAGGCGGCAAGTTCGCTTTCTTCCTCACCCTCGCCAATCTTGTATTTCCAGTGGGCGGCAAATCCTCGCTCGGCGATGTCATCCATGTGTCGGCTGCGAATCTGTACCTCGACCCACTTGCCGTCGGGCCCCATCACGGTGATGTGCAGCGCACGGTATCCATTGGCCTTGGGCGTGCTGATCCAGTCGCGGACGCGGTCGGGGTGCAGACGGTACAGGTCGGTGATTTCGCTGTAGATGTTCCAGCAGATGCGCTTCTCGTCGCTCTCGTGGTCACACTCAAACACGATGCGTGCCGCATAGAGGTCATAGACCTCCTCAAACGGGATGCGCTTGGTTTCCATCTTCTTCCAAATGCTGTAGCACGACTTGACGCGCGCGCGGAACTCGTAGGTGAGCCCCATGCGGTCAAGGCGCTCACGGATGGGGGCGGAGAAGCGGGCAAACAGTTCGTTTCGGCTGGCCTCGCTCGATGCCAACTGCTGCTCAATGCGCACGTATGCGTCGGGATGCTCATACTTGAAACTCAGGTCCTCAAGTTCGGTCTTGATGGCAAACAGTCCCAAACGGTGAGCCAATGGCGCATAGATATAGAGTGTCTCGCCGGCAATCTTGTACTGTTTCTGCGGCGGCATGGACTGCAGTGTGCGCATATTGTGCAGGCGGTCGGCCATCTTGACCAGCACCACACGGATGTCGTCGCTCATGGTGAGCAAGAGTTTGCGGAAGTTTTCTGCTTGTGCCGAAGCCTTGTCACCAAAGATACCACCCGAGATTTTAGTCAAGCCGTCGACAATCTTTGCAATCTTCTTTCCAAATTGTGCCTCGATGTCCTCGACGGTATAGTCCGTGTCCTCGACCACGTCATGAAGCAGTGCGGCACAAATCGATGTCGAACCAAGCCCGATTTCCTGACTCACGATGGTCGCCACTGCGATGGGGTGCATGATATATGGCTCACCCGAGCGGCGCCGGATTCCTTGATGGGCGTCGCGGGCGAAGCGGTAGGCCTTCTCGATGATGTCAACCTTCTTGCGGTGGTTGCTACGGACATATCCATCCAGCAGACGGTCGTAGGCATTTTGTATCATCGCGGCCTCTTGCTCTGGGGTCAACTTGGTGGGAGTGGTCATAGGCACAATGGTGTAAGTGTGCGAAGATAGTGCTTTTTCTTGAGAACACCGCCATTTTTGGCAAAAAAAATGTTTTTTTGACCTCTTGTGCCATGTTTTGGCGCAGCTGAGCCCTAATTTTGCAACGTGAAATCAAGACAATGTTACCTAGATAATGCCATGAAAAATACTTCGGTTCGGCCCGGCAGTTTGCTTGGTGGTGACTGTCGGCACTCATAATCAGTAAGTAAACGCGCACCCAGCTGTGAAGCCCGGTGCGCACTTTTTTTTAAAAAAAGCGGCGGACTGGAACAGATCCCATTCCGCCACATATTACGAAGTAATGAGTGATGAATCTATGAATTGTATAGCACCGCCAACCGTTGCAATAATTATGTTGATGCGATAATATAATTGCAAATCGCGATCTACTATATATAATGCAAAAATAGTGTCTAGGGGTATGCCCAACCAAATTATTTTATGCCCAAATGATTTTGCAATATACTGGTTAATAGTGAAATAAAAAATAATTTTTGCCCAAAGCATTTCGCTTGATGCCCAAAAATCAGCAAAAGGCCAATTTTAGGCCATTTTTGCCCCAAATCTCTCGGTTTTTGCAAAAATCCACATCGTATATTGATGCGAGAAGCAAGAAAGTCTAAAGTCTAGAAACAATTCTTAATTCTAAATTCTAAATTCTAAATTTAAATTCGTACCTTTGCAGTCTGAAAATGGATTGATCGTCAATGAAGCGTTTGTTTCACATAATATTAGTGATGGCTTTGCTGGGGGCAGTGGGATGCAGTCGCGTGGATGTCGATTCGTCGCGTCTAGTCGAGTTGGACTCGCTTGTCGCCGTGGCACCCGACAGCGCCGCGACATTGCTGCTTGACATTGTGCCCTCGTCGCTGTCCAACGAAGAGGACCGCGCCTATCACGCCCTGCTTACCACCGAGGCTTGTTACATGGCTGATTTCCCTATGACCAGCGACTCTATTATCAATGTAGCCATCGACCACTATGCTGACGGACGTGGGGAGTATGACCGCCGCATTCGCGCACTCATCTTCAAGGGGTGCGTCATGGACGAACTGGGTCAGGCTGACAGTGCCAAGTATTGGCTCGGGCGGGCCGAAGCTACCGCTCGCCCCGACGACCATGCCCATCTGGGTTATATCAATTTCCGTTTGGCAGGTCTCAGTGCCGGGGCGCAGAAGTATGACTCAACCGCTATCGCGCGCTATGAGGCCGCCTTGATCCACTACCAGTCCATCCCAACGAACAAATACCAATTGTCGGCTCTTCTCCACCTGGGTGCGCTCTATAGCCTGCAAGATGCAGCACGGAGTCAACAGTACTTCCGCCAGGCCGAACAACTATCGCAGCAAGCAAACACCCCCTCGTTGGTTCGTCAACAGCTTGAGCAACTCGCTGTGTCGGCCTATCGGGACGGACAAGCACTGTTGACCAAGAATTGCGCCCGCCAGGCTATCGCAATGGGCGACCTCTCGGTCGGCGCCTATGCGTATGCGGCTATCGGCTACAGTGGACTTCGGCAGACCGACTCGGCAAACACCTACCTCCAGCAGATGCCTGCACCCACCACGCGTGTCGACAGCATGAACTATCACCGTGCCCATGCCGAATATGCTCGCGCCATGAGCCACATGGAAGACTATGTGGCGCATAACGACCATGCGGGACAGATAGCAAATGCCATCTACCTCGCGGCTCAGCAGGAAAGGCTCATGGCTATGCAACAGCGTGAGAGCAACCTGCTCAAGCGTCGGCTTGAGCAGTCACAAAAGCATCTGTGGATAATCCTTGCGGTATTGGCTCTCATTGCCATTGGAGTGCTAGTGCTGGTCGCCAAACTGAGGCGGCAGTTGCATGAGCGTCGTGTGGCCGAACAGCGGCTACAACAGACCATAGGCCAACTGACCCAACTGAAATCGACACTTGCTCAGCAAGAGAGCGACATCACCCTGATGAAATCCTCGTTGTTGAGTAGCGGAAAGAAGGTGATGTGCCTTGACGAGGTCATCCGCGGATTGCACACCCTGCAGCAAAGTAGCCAGAAGCGCAATGTGGCACTGAGCAACACATTCTGGGACAACTTGGAGCAGTATGTCGATGACAACTATGGCAACATTCAGCAATATGGCCTCAACGACACCGAGAAAAAGCTGTTGGGACTGTGCTGTCTGAACGTGCCGCTCGAGGTCGCAGCCCGTGTGCTAGACGTTTCACCCAAGACCATCTATAACTATCGTCCAGTGATTGCCCGCAAAATCAGCAACGAGACCACCGCCAACCTCGACGATGCCATCGCCACCCACCGGCAACAACCCCATGTGGACTAAACAACCTAAACTCTAGGAAAAAAAATTGAGTCAGCTAAACAACTGACTCATTTTTTATAAAACCCCATCTTAATGTGCCGGGGCGGTGGCATCCTTGCCCTGTTTAATGGATTCGACATAGGCAGCGATGCGGTGCAACTCATGAGGGATGCGGATGCGTTGTGGACAGTGTGACACACAGTGTCCACAGCCGATGCAGTGGTCGGCCTGGCGCAGTTTGGGAACCGAGCGGTCGTAGCCGATGAGGAACGCCCGCCGCGCCTTGTCGTACTCGCTCGACGCAGTCTCGCGGATGATATTGCCCTCGGTGAGGCACTTGTTGTAATGCATGAAGATGGCGGGGATATCGATGCCATAAGGGCAGGGCATGCAGTATTTGCAGTCGTTGCACGGGATGGTGTTATACTCCATCAGTTCGTCAGCTATGGTCTCGTCGAGGAAACGCATTTCGTCATCGGTCAGCGCCTTAAGCGGACTGTAGGTGCACAAGTTCTCCTTGAGATGGTGCATGAAGGTCATGCCACTGAGCACCGTTAGCACGCGCGGATAGGTGCCGGCGTAGCGGAATGCCCACGACGCCACTGTGTGCTCTGGGTCACGCGCCAGTACCTTCTTTGCGATGGGGTCTGGTAATTTGGCAAGGCGACCACCCAGCAGCGGTTCCATGATGATGGCGGGAATCTCGCGACTGTCGAGCTCTCCGTAAAGGTACTCGGCAGCAGTGTTCTCATCGTTGATTTCATCGGCATAGTGCCAGTCGAGCCAGTTCAGCTCAATCTGCACGAAATCCCACTTGACTTTTCCCTCGTCGTGCATCTGCAGGAGATAGTCAAACACGGCGATGTCTCCGTGATAGCTGAATCCCAGGTTGCGGATGACGCCTTTCTCGCGCTGCTCGACCAGGTAGTCCAGGATGCCATTGTCTTCATAGCGAGCGCGATACTCAGCCATGGCATCTTCGCCACCGCCAACGGCGTGCAGCAGCAGGTAGTCTACATAATCGACCTGCAGCTCCTTGAGCGAGTTCTGGAACATCTCGACACCAGCCTCGTGTGACCAAGTGTCGGGACTGAAATTGGAGAGTTTGGTGGCGATGAAGAACTCCTCGCGTTTGTGTCGTGCCAGTGCCACACCCGTGGCATGCTCACTGCGGCCTTTGCAGTAGGCTGGCGATGTGTCGAAGTAGTTCACACCATGCTCGATGGCATAGTCCACTTGGCGGTTGACCATCTCTTGGTCAATCTCGGCATCTTTGTCTTCGCGAGCCGATCCGTTGGTATCAAGTGTGGGCAGGCGCATCATGCCGTAACCCAGCAGCGACACCTTCTCGCCCGTCTTGGGGTTGGTGCGATAGGTCATCTTGCCCACAGGCGGCTCTTGTTCAGAGCTTTGCTTGTCGCCGTGGGCGCAACTGACGATGGCGGGTGCGGCCACAGCGGCCGTGCCCAGTCCCAGCACTTTCAGGAAGTTTCGTCGTGATATATTGTCTTTATTGTTGTTCATGACTATCAACTATTAACTATCAACTATAAACTAGAATGCACTTCATTGCCCTCGACATAGATAGCGCCGAAGGGTCGTGCCGGACACACATACTCGCAGGCACCGCACCCGATACACTTGCTATGGTCGACGGCGGGCACCATGGGTGATTCTTCGTCATCGGGGTCACTGGGCACCATCATGATGGCCTTGCTGGGGCAGTGCCGCGCGCAGTTGCCGCAGTGGACACCGTCGGTAAGCACCAAGCAGTTTTCCTTGACCCAGACGGCATGTCCCACCTGAATGGCAGTCTTCTGCGCAGTGTCGATGGGGCGGATGGCTCCCGTGGGACATACCTCGCTGCAGCGGGTGCACTCGGGCCGGCAGAAGCCGTGCTCATAGCTCAAAGTGGGCTGCATTAGTGTCAACAGGTTACCCGAGGGGCGCAACACATCATTAGGACACTGCGCCACACACAACTGGCAGGCAGTGCAGTGACGCGCCATGTGTTTGGCACTGACCGACCCCGGTGGGGTGAGCGGCGTGGTGCGCTTGGGAGGCGTGCGGTCGACAATCTCAGCCAGACCGCCGTCCACCTTCTTGCCAGCTTGTGCCAGTGCCACATCGGTGGCGACGATGGCACTGCCCAACAGAAATGCTCGCCGCGTAGGGTTCTGGGAACCCTCAGTCTTCTCACCATTCCCAGTCTTCTCAGTTCTCTCAGCCTTCTCAGTTTTCCCAGGATGCCCATAGTGAAGCGCATCAAAGTTACACTTGCTCAGGCAGTTGCCACAGGTCACACAACGGGTGTAGTCTATGGTGTGGTTCTCAAAGTCAATACAACTGGCTTTGCAGTTCTTGGAGCAGAGGCTGCACGAGCGACATTTCTCGGTGTCAAAATAGACCTTGAACCAAGAGAACTTGGCAAGATAGCCCAGAACAGTACCTACCGGGCAGATAGTGTTGCAGTAGGTGCGTCCGCCCCGCCATGCCAGTATGGCGATGACCACAAAGGTCACCAGTGCGATAAGGAAGGTGGGCAGGCTCTTGAGCCACACTTCCTTGCTATAGAAAGCGTAGCTCTCGTAGTGCTCTGCAATCGCTGCCAGACCATTGTTACACCAGATGTATAGCGGCTGCAGCAGGTTGTTGACGATGCGGCCATAACTGCTGTAGGGGGCAAGCAATGCCATCAGCGAACCCAGTCCAGCGACGATAGCCACCACCATGAGCGCGAGCATGACCAGACGCAGCCAGGTCAAGGCGGGAGAATAGGTAAACCGGTTCTTCTTGCGGTTAAGGTGCGAGACCACATCCTGCATCACACCCAGCGGACAAATGACCGAACAGTAGATTCGGCCAAACACGAGGGTGAGTAGGACCAGTGCTACGAGCACCACGGCATTCAGCGCCAACACGGCAGGTAGGAACTGAACCTTTGCCATCCAGCCCAACCAATGGTGTAGTGTGCCCGTGAAGTCTAGCAACAGCAGTGTGATTCCCACAAAGAACAACACCGCAAGGGTGATTCTGATTTTACGTAGCATCCGATATATAATTAAGAATTGAGAATTATGAATTATGAATTATGCATTATGAATTAGGTAGAGCGCCACACTGTCATCGGTATTGGGGCCGATGACCTCGTCTGCAGCAGCGAGGAGGGTAGGAACGGCATTTGCTACTGCCACACCATGGTCTGCCGCTTGGAGCAAGGGCAGGTCGTTATCGTTGTCTCCAAACGCCACTATGCGGTCAGCCCCCACCAACTGCGCCACGCGACGCACTGCCGCGGCTTTGTCGCTGCCAGCCGCATAGACCTCTAGTAATGCCAACTGTTTGTCGTTGTTGTCATAGTATAGGATGGGCGAACAGTTGACATGCTGCACCTCGCGGTAGACGCGCTCGAGAGCGTCGCCGTGCGACATGGCGAAGATGAGCATCGTCGCGTCGTCGCTGGTGTGGTAGTCTGCATCATCAAGCAGGAAACGCTTGTAGGGCGTGTAGCGACGCGCCTCAACAAACTCATGTTCTACCTGGCTAAGCGTTCCATAGTGGTGCGTGTGGATAAGGTTGCCGTGCTGGCGGTATACAAAGGGACGTACACCATGCCGCTCAAAAATAGCGCACACTTGTGTCACTAGATTGGGCGGGATGGCTTGAACTTGCTCAATGCGGTGCGCTATGGGATTCCACAACGCCGCACCTGACAGTATGATGAAGGGCAATGTCGCATGGATGCCGCTCATCAACGGCACAACAGTCGCAGTGGTGCGCGCTGTAGCCACCGTGAACAATAGCCCACGATGGTCAATCAGGTCGTTGAGGATGTCGGCAGTGCGCTGGCTCACATGAGAATCGGCACCCATCAGCGTCCCATCCATGTCGCTCACATAGAGTGTCTTGTTAGTCACTTCTTTCATCAATAGGGTGCAAATGTACGAAAAATTTGTGCATGGTGAGCGCAAAACAAAATAAAAGACGAAGTTTTTTCTTTTTTTGACGCAGCCAAATTTAGATAAAAAAGGCGAAGATGCAAACTCTTGTGACAAAATGTTTGCAACTTCGCTTTATTCTATAGCATTCAGCTCTAGCGTTTACCTTCTTTTGGTTAGCCCTTTAAGATGTCATGATAAAGTGTGTCCAACTCTCGTGCCAATCTCTCGTGTGTGAAACGCAGGATGTTCTGTTTGCCGGCAGCAATGAGTTTTTGACGCAAATCGGCATCGGTAAGAATGTTATCAAGATGACTCGTCAATGTGGCGATATCGTCGGGGTCAAAGAAGAGTGCAGCATCGCCGGCGGCCTCCTCCTGACTTGTGCCACGAGTGGTGATGACGGGAACGCCGCACGCTTGAGCCTCGATGACAGTGAGCCCGAACCCTTCCATGCGTGAGGGAGCCACCAACCCCTCGGCCAAATGGTAGAGCGATACCATGTCGCCAGCATGTGCGCGAGTGATGTGCAGCAAGCGGTGTAACAGGTGATGACGTTCGGCGTATGGGTGCAGCACATTGCGATAATAGTCGGTCTCTCCACCCAGCAGCACCAAATTGATGTCACGGTCTTGCATTTGCTCCATCGCTTGCATAACGGCCAGCACATTCTTGTGCTCAAGTAGTGATGACACCACTAGAATATAGCGCTTTGGTAGTTTGTACTTGCTGCGAACTGCATCAAGTTCGGCGCCAATGATGTTGTCAGTCTGGAAGCGGCGGTCAACGGCGGGGTAAATGACATGGACACGTTCACGGTCGACGCCAAGCAACTCAACGAGATGTTCTCGGGTGTGTTCGCTGGTGGTGACGATGGCATCGGCCAAACGGCATGCCTGACGGGTGTTGAAGGCACGCTTTGTGCGGTCCAACCAGCTATAATCCTTGGGATATTTAGCATAGGCCAGTGAATGGATGGTCACCACGGCGCGGGCATGTGACGAACCGATGCCTAACGGCAGGCGTCCGGCAAGGCCGTGATACAAATGCACATGATGGCGTTTCAGCTCCTCGACGATACCCTTCCAATTCATCCACAAGTGCTTGTTCAGCGTCTTGCGGGGTTGCTTGATGATGACGTTGGCTTGAGTGACAAGCGTAGTGGCTGTGCCGCGCTTCTCAATCCAAGGCGTATACACATAAATCTTGTGTCGGGGAAAACACTCAGCAATAGCGTCAACCACAATCTTACTGTAGTTGCCTTCGGTGGTATTATTTTTCAATATGGCGTATGAGCCGTCTAGTCCGATATTCATGTTACTCTAAAATGATTTTTTCTAGAAGTGCCGACAAAGGTAGTATGTTTTTTTCTTTCCACCAAAATATCTGTATATTTTTTATTTTTTATCACACAACAGCGCAGCTCATAAGAATAGTCACTATGCTGAAATCATCGCCATTAAAAATATGTAGCAAGGCAGACAATTCTTAATTCTCCATTCTCAATTCTTAATTCTCCATTCTCAATTCTCAATTCTCAATTTTCCATTCTCAATTAAAAATAGTACCTTTGCGGCGCAGAAAACCAAAACCATAAACATAACAACCAAGACATGAGCAACAAACGACAAATCGTGGAATGCGTGCCCAACTTCAGCGAGGGCCGCAACATGGACACCATCAAACAAATCACCGATGTCATCCGCCGCGCTAGCGGCGTGAAACTGCTGGACGTAGACCCAGGAGAGGCCACCAACCGCACCGTGGTCACCTTTGTCGGCGACCCGGCTTCGGTGGTTGAGACCGCCTTCCAGGCTGTGAAGAAGGCCGGCGAACTGATTGACATGCGACAGCACCACGGGGCACATCCCCGCATGGGTGCCACCGACGTGTGCCCACTTATCCCCGTGGCAGGCATCACCCTCGAGGAATGTGCCGCACTGGCACGTAAACTAGCCGAGCGCATCGCCAACGAGGCAGGCATACCGTGCTACTGCTATGAGGCTGCCGCGTTCACTCCAGAACGTCGCAACCTAGCCATCTGCCGCCAGGGCGAGTATGAGGCACTGGCCGAGAAACTCTCGACTCCAGGCAAGCAGCCCGACTTCGGTGCCCGTCCGCTCGATGAGCAAGTAGCCCGCACGGGTTGCACAGCCGTCGGAGCGCGCGACTTCCTCATCGCCACCAACTTCAACCTCAACACCACGTCGACCCGACGCGCCAATGCCATCGCGTTTGACGTGCGCGAGAAAGGACGTCCCGTGCGTGAAGGAAATCCCATCACCGGCACGCCCAAGAAGGACGAGAACGGTAACGTCATCATGCAGCCCGGCACCCTCAAGGGCACCAAGGCCATCGGATGGTATATCGACGAGTATAAGATTGCGCAGGTGTCGATGAATATCACCGACATCAACCAGACACCGCTGCACATAGCATTCGACGAGGTGTGCCGCTGTGCACAGAACCGCGGCGTGCGTGTCACGGGTACCGAGATTGTAGGCCTGATTCCCAAGCGCACGCTGATTGAGGCCGGCAAGTACTTCCTTGAGAAGCAACACCGCTCGACGGGCATCCCCGAGGCCGACATCATCGACATCGCCATCCATTCGATGGGACTGGATGACCTCAAGCCCTTCGACCCACAGGAGAAGGTGATTGAGTTCATGCTCGACGCCGACGAGAACGCCGCCAAGAAGTTGGTCGACCTCACCGTCAAGGGCTTTGCCGAGGAGACCTCGCGCGAATCGCCCGCACCGGGTGGTGGCACGATTGCCGCCTACATGGGCGCGCTGGGTGCCGCGCTGGGCGGCATGGTCGCCAACCTGAGCAGCCACAAGCCCGGATGGGACGACCGCTGGCACGAGTTCAGCGTGTGGGCCGACAAGGGACAGGCGCTGATGACCGAACTACTGCATCTGGTCGATGAGGACACACAGGCGTTCAACCGCATCATGGCGGCCTTCGGTATGCCCAAGAAGACCGACGAGGACAAGGCAGCGCGCAGTGCCGCCATCCAGGAGGCGACGCTCTATGCCACCCAGGTGCCTTTGCGCACGATGAAAGAGTCGTTCCAGGTGTTCGAGCTGTGCCGCGCCATGGCCGAGCAGGGCAACCCCAACAGCGTGAGTGATGCCGGTGTGGGCGCACTCGCTGCCCGCGCTGCCGTGCTGGGAGCTGGCATGAACGTCAAGATCAACGCCGGGTCGCTCAAGGACCGTGCCGTCGCCGAGGCGCTCATCGCCGAAGCCAACGACCTCATCGCCCGTGCCAACGCCGAAGAGGCCGAGATTACCCGCATCGTCGAGGCGAAGCTTTGACATCATGCCGCATCATAAAGAATCTGCCGACTTTCCCGAGTTGGCAGATTTTTTCTTGGAATTGTCAAATATCTGAAGACAACAAGGACAATAAACTTAGGCAACTATATACCTGTTGTCCCTTAATACAAATGTCCCAGCCAAATGTGAATCACACACTCCTCCGTCGCTTCGCGACACCTCCCTTAACTTAGAGGAGGGCTTGTGTATCAGCAACTTATTTTCGTCGAACTCACGTTAAATTTAACCGCGAAGCACGCGAAACTTATTTGTCTTTTTGTTCTTATGTCTAGATTTTGTTGTAAATTTGCATCCCAAATGATGTGACGATGAAACGACAATTGACGATATGGATGGTGTGTCTGCAGACCGTGGTGGCGTGGGGCGGACACATCCTGATTGACGGGAGCTACACCAGCCCCGAGGGCAGCATCTACCCCGGCACCACCCGCACCTTCCAGGTGTATGTCCCCGACCAGTATGACGGCACGGTGGCCGCCTGCCTCTATGTGGGGCTGGACGGCGTGCTGTGCAACGCCCCAGCCGTGATGGACTCGCTCATCTCCATCAAGAAGATGCCTGTGACCATCGGCATCTTCTTGCAGCCCGGCGTCATCCGCGACGCCCAGGGCGAGGTCATCCGCTACAACCGCAGCAACGAGTTTGACATGCCCGACGGTACGTTTGCACGGTTCCTTGACGAGCAGCTGCTGCCCCATGTGTTGGCAACATCGACTCCCGACGGACGACCACTGCGCATCAGCCACCGTGGCAACGACCACATGATCTTCGGGTTGAGCAGCGGCGGCATCTGTGCGTTCGTGGCCGCTTGGCACCGCCCCGACCTGTTCGCACGTGTGTTCAGCGGGGTGGGTACCTTCGTGGCGATGCGCGGCGGCAACGACCTGCAGGCCATTGTGCGCAAGCACGAGCCCAAGGCCCTGCGCATCTTCCTGCAAGACGGCACCAACGATGTGTGGAACCCGCTGTTCGGGCACTGGTACGAGGGCAACCGCATGCTCGCTTCGGCTCTGAAGTTTGCGGGCTACGACTGCGACTTCGACTGGAGCGACGGTGGGCACAACGTCAAGCGGTCGACCGAGATTTTCGCCCAGGTGATGGAGTGGATGTGGCGCGACTGGCCCCGTCCCATCGCGGCGGGCACCACACAAAACGACTTCCTCGCCCCACTGCTCATCCCTGGCGAGGGGTGGGAACTGGGACCCGAAGAAGATTTTTGTGCCCATCCCGCCGCCACCTACAACGCCGACAGTTCGCTGCTAGTAGTGTCCGCCAACCCCTTTGCGAACTGCTTGAGGCAAACGGTTATTATCGATGGCAAGGCCTGTGCAGACCAAGATTTCTACTGGCTGCACAGCTATGACAATCAGAATCTTTCCATTTGGGACCAAGCCTTTGATGGCGACGGCAACCTGTGGGTAGTAACTAGCGCCGGGATTCAGATTTGTGACCAAAATGGCCGTGTACGTGCTATCTTAGAATCACCTATTCGTGACCATCTTGCAAACATTACGATTGAGGATGGCTTAGTCAAGTTGCGCGACCGGAGTTTCACCTACACCCGCAAGCTCAACGTCAAGGCTCCAATCCCCGGTGTGCGCCCCAAGAGCCAAGGACAAGGGTAATGGCAGATGATAGATTACTGATTACAGGTAATGCACAATGATTCATCGATTGTTCTGACCAAAACTTCCCCTCCCCTTTGGGAAAGGGGAGGGGAAGTTGAGGAGATTTTTTAGAATCGCTGAACAGCTACAAACATGCGCCGCCGCGTTAAAGTTTGTTAATTGTTGACATTTCGCTTGCTCTAAAACTATGTTGCAGAGCATTTTTTACTACTTTTGTATGTGTTTTTCATAGTATAAGATTTAAGGTTAATAAGAAAGTGCTTGTCGTGAGACAGGCACTTTTTCTTTTTTATCACACTAGTACACAATCGATTAACTAAGCACTCAAGCCCATTTCACACACCTGCCATCGCATCACAACTTGCAATTATTCACCAAAATTTTGCCATTTCAATAAATAGTATTACATTTGCAGCCGAAAAAGCGTGTGAACTCTAAGATTAAGCTGGTCACTCGTGACCAACTAGAGAAAATCATTTAGTCTAAATTTCCCTATGTCGCATGCAGAGGCGTAGCATGGGAATGTGAAAACTCTTGATGATTGCGACACGATGAAGGCATACCTCCCCAAAGGCATGCCTTCATTTTTGAATTCGCCCCCCTCAGTCCCCTCTAAGAGGGGGAGGCAAGATTCTCTGCCAGCGTGTAGCGCGATCCGCCAGTCCGCAGGACAGTCTACCAGCGAAGCGGTCTACCAATAAAATGGTCTACCAGCGAAGCGGTCTTAAAATAGTATGAAGAAGAAAACAATGCTCGAGCTGCATCGCATCGATGCCGAGCAATATAGCCAAACAGCGAAGCTGCCCATCACCATCGTGCTGGACAATGTGCGCAGCGAGATGAATGTGGGCAGTGTGTTCCGCACGGCCGACGCGTTCCTGATTGAACGGATATGCCTGTGCGGCATCACCGCCGTGCCACCCAAACCCGAGATTCACAAGACAGCGCTGGGTGCCGAGGACACCGTTCCCTGGAGCCACTACCCCACCGCATTGGCCGCCATTGACGACCTGCGGCAGCAAGGCTACCGCATCTGCTCAATCGAACAAGTGCACGGCAGCGTCAGTCTGGAGCAGTTCCAGCCCCAACCCGATGAAAAGCTAGCGATTATCCTAGGCAACGAAGTCAAGGGTGTGGCGCAGGAGGCGGTCGATGCCAGCGACTGCTGCATCGAGATACCGCAGTATGGCACCAAGCACTCGCTCAACATCGCCAACACCGCCGCCATCGTGATATGGCAACTCTTCGTAAAAATGAAGTTTCAGGTTCTCCCCCTAAAGGGAGAATAGACCGTCCTACGGACTGGTATTTTTACGCGTTGAAAGTACACACAAAGGGCTTCGCCTTGCTGGCGAAGCCCTTTGTATTTGGATGAGTGGGGCGAGGGATGGGTGGCCTATCGTCTGACGATGCGCATGTGGCTCTTAGGATAGCGCAGCACCAGGCAGGAAGCCTCGGTGAGCACCAATGCCTCGGTGTTTCTCGTGCCGCTTTTCTTGAGGTCGAGCGATGCGGTGTTGAACGGGATGTGCACGTACTTCTGCACGTACTGCGGGTCGATGACGATACCGTTCTCGCTCAAGCCGCACTCGTCGAACACCTCGCTGAGCAGCAGGTAGAGCGTGCCGAACTTGCTCGTCAGCTGGGTGAAGTCGATGCCCCACTTGCTCACGCTCTCTCGCGCCAGCACCACGCGGTCATAGTCGAGGTTGCTCAGATAGCCGATGAGTCGGCTGCCGCCCAGCAGGATCTTGCGCTTGCTGCCGTTGTTTCCGGTGAATGCCATGCGCATCAGTTCCACAGTCTTCTCGCGAGTGAAAGTTTCGGAGGTGTAGTTGAACTGCTTGCCCGCCTGTCGCCAGATGCCTCCGGTGAACATGATGTTCTCTTTCTTGTCGGGGTCCCAGATTCTGGCCTTTTTGCCGAAGAGGTAGGACTTCTCCATGCCCAGTCGCATGTCGTAGATGGCGGCCTCTTCCTGGTCGGTCAAGTCCCATCCCACTTCCTTGTTGCTCAGATGCTGCAGGGTGCTTTCCTCGACCTGCATCTTGAAGATTTGGCAGAAGTTCTGCTTCTTCGAGGGCAGTGCCTCGAACTGCGGGCTCTGCACGTCCAGCTCGCTGGCGGCGCGTCCCATGCGGATGAGCGTGGTGCCTTCCTCGAGGTCGGGCAGACAGTTGGGGACACCCTGCACGGTCTTGCCGTTGATGGCCATGACCTGCAGGCCTCCCGAAATGTCACGGCTGGCGACATAGAGCACCAGTTCTTGCTCGCTGATGGTGACGCCGTCATCCTCGTAGCCCTGCACGCCCTGCACGAGGATGGTGTCGCTGGTGTCGAAAATCTCGTCATTATCGGTGAACAGGCGGAACTTCGGTGTTGCACCGCCGGGGGTGACGTCATCGCCCTCGGAGTAGGAGTCGCACAACACGGTGCTGGTGGGCTTGGTGTCAACCTGGTAGTAGTCGACAATCATGCTGCCCGCATGCTTGCTGCCAGCGTAACGCGAGATCTGGTCGAGCGGGGTCGCCATGGGGCGGATTTTCACGATTTGCTGGTCAATCTCGTTGAGCAGCAGCGAGGGTGACGCTTGGCGCGTCAAGTCGGTTGTCAGTGGTCCATCGACCACATGCTGGCCACCATCAGTGCCGGGGACGATGGTGCCGGGGACAGCCATCGAAAGGACTGTCGCGGCACCAACGTCGCAGCCAAAGGCGAGGATGGCGACGAAGATAAAGATCAGAACAAGGAGGATGACTCGGTAGTTGCGGTGCATCCACTTCACCGCATTGCGCCAGCGGCGCAGGGTTGAAATTGTTTTCATGGCTTTTTTAGTTTAGAGTTAAGACCGCGCAATGCGCTAGACCATTGTATTGGTAGATTGTCCTTCGGACTGGTAGATCGCTACGCTGGTAGTTTATTGATTGAGTAGAGGTTTAAGAGCGGGGAAATTGTGCATTATGCATTGTCACAGATCCCAGATGGTGCGGCGGTTGTAGTGTGGGATGGGCAGCGGGGGTAGTTCGCAGTCGTCGTCAGACGTGTCGAAGTGCTGTGTCGCCTCGATGACTTCGTTGCGTCCTCGCAGGTAGCCCTCGGCATCGGCCTGTGCCAGCAAGTCCTGGATGTGCGCCGCCAGTGTGGGAGGCAACTGCCGCATCGCCTCGACAGGGTCTTCGGGTAGTGAGGAAGCGACAACAGGCGCTGGTTCGTGTGGCAGAGGATGTGGCGGGGGTGGCAAATTGGTGCCCTGTAGCGATGCCACGTCGACTTCAGGGACAAACTCCCGCTCTTGGATTGAATCGGTGTTGTTCATGGCTTAATAAAGTTTATAGTTTAGAGTTTAAAGTTTAGATTGCGCTGCGGGGCTGGCAGCGTCGGGTTGACGTTGCAAAATTACAATGTCTGAGAAGTGAAGCACCACCCCTGCTTATAGGAGTCAGGGGTGAGGGCTCGCTGGCGCGAGCGGTCAGGGGTCAGCAGAATTCTGATAGCGCGTAGCGCCCTGACACCTGACAGCGCGTAGCGCCCTGACACCTGACAGCGCGTAGCGCCCTGACACCTTAATAGAGGTCGTAGTCGGTGTTGAGCACCTGGAACTCGGTGCGGCGGTTGATTTGGTCGGCTGCTGCCTTGTCCTCGTCGCTAAGGCCGTTGATGAACTCCTCATTGAGTACGGTACCTTCGGGGAACTGGGGGTATTGCTTGGCGATGTGCTTGGTCACCGTCTTGGGCACAGTTTTTCCGTATCCTTTGGGTTTGAGTCGGTCGCGTGAAATGCCGTGTGCGATGAGGTAGTCGACCACGCTCTTGGCACGGCGGTCGCTCAGCCCGTTGTTGTAGTGGTCACTGCCGATGCGGTCGGTGTGCGATGCCATCTCGATGGTGATGTTGGGGTTGTCCTTCATCACCTGCACCATCTCGTCGAGAGCCTCCTTGCTCTCGTCGCGCAACGCCGCCTTGTCATAGTCGTAGAAGATTTGCTCGATGACCTGCGGCTTGAACATCGCCGCCAGGATGAAGTCGACATTATACTCCGCATCGGCCTCCTCGGGGTCGCTCTTGAACTGCTGCTTGCTGTTGAGGTAACCCTTTGCACCGGCAAGCATGACATAGTTCACCCCTCGTTGCAGGTCAAAGCGGAACGAGCCGTCGGGCTTTCCCGCCGCCTTTTGGTTGCTGCCGTCGTCACCCACGATGCGTATGATGGCATTGGGCACTGGCTCGTCGTCCTTGTCGAGGACATATCCACTAATCCACACCTTCAGGTCGGGTTTCTCGAAACTGAAGATGTGGTCGTAGCCGCGTCCGTCGCCGCGGTTGCTGCTGAAGTAGCCCGCCTCGGTCTGTGTGCGGTCGTAGGTGATGCCGAAGTCATCGTAGGGCGAGTTCATCGGCGCACCCATGTTCTCGATAAACCACACGCCCGAAGGTTGCAGCTTGGCGCAGAACAGGTCCAGCCCGCCCATGCCCGGATGTCCGTTACTGCTGAAGTAGAACGTACTGTCATCGCGGCAGTAGGGGAAGCGCTCGTCGCCGGGGGTGTTGATTTGCTCGCCCAGGTTCTCGAGCGTGCCATGCTTGTCCTTGAGGTTGATGCGCCACAGGTCCAGACCACCGAAGCCTCCGGGCATGTCGCTGGTGAAGTACAGCCACTGGCCGTCGGCACTCACCGCTGGGTCGCTGTAACTGCTGAGGGTGTCGGCGGTAATCTCAAACTTCTGCGGTGCGCTCCACTGTGCCTCGCTGCGCGTGCTGGTGTAAATCTCGACATTGCTCGGCGCATTCTTGCGTATTGCCTTGGCGAAGTACATCATCGAGCCATCGGGGGTGAACGATGTGATGCCCTCGTCCCACTCGGTGTTAAGTTCGCCTCCTGCGGGTTCCAAGCGGCTCCAGTGCCCCTTCTCGTCTTTTTTGCTAAAGAACACATCGCTCTTCTTCGTGCCAGTGATTTCACTCTTGGTCTCTCCCGTAGCCTTCTCGGTACTCGAGGTGACGTAAAGTTGGTCGGCACTCTTGTCCAGGAACTGCGGACAGAAGTCGGCACGGCGTGAGTTGAACAGTTTTGCCGACTTCACGATGTAGCGCGAGCCCTCCTCTTTCCACTTCGGTCCCAGTTGGCACCCACGGATGCCCAGCTGCGACGGCCAGTGGTCAGGCACCAGCTCTAGGAACTCATTGTAACGCTTGATGGCCTCGCCCCACTTGCCGTCGTGGTGCAGCGCCTCGGCCAGGTAGAAGATTGCCATCGAGTCCTCGTACTCATAGCGGATGGCATTCTGGAAGGCAGCACTGGCACGCTGTGCCTGGCTCAAGTGGCGGTAGCACTGCCCCATCATGAAGGCAATCTCTCCGCGACGCCAACGGTCCTCCTTGTTCTTGTACTTGTTGTAGAGCTTGCGATAGATGTTTGCCGCGGCGTCATATTCGCCACGTTCGTAAGCCTCGTCGGCATCGCGCATCTTCGCGCTCTTGCACGAGGTAGTCCCCACCGCCATTGCGCCGATGAGGGCTATGAGGAATATGTAAATGAGTCGTCGGGTCATTTCAATCAATGCAATGAAGCTTTTAGCCATTAGTCTACCAGTGCAGCGGTCTACCAACGCGAAGCGCGGTCTTCTTTCTCTAAACGAACGCATTGCCCGGTTTATTGTACATGAGTACCCTCTGCCCTCCCGACAGCGCTGACTGTCTAGATAATCAAGAATTTTCCAGGCAAAAATCGATTACCTTTGCACAACATTGCTATACCATTCTAGATAGTCTAGAATTCTAGAATATCTAGACCTCTAAAAATTTTTTTCAAAAAAAATGTGCGAAAAATTTGGTCATGTCAAAAAAAAGTATCTCTTTTGCATGATGAAAAAGTGAAGTAACCCTAATTTTTAGGTAATGTCATGATTTTCACACATTTACAACAATTCAAGGCAGCAGAGTCTGCCATGAAAACCTCAACATTCCAGGTCTTTTACCGGTCCGCCTGTCCATGGGAACGAGCCACCTTCTCCGACACGGACTCAAACGCACACTGACGACCGCCCATGTGGAGGCCGAGCCCATCCTCCGAGAGGAGTTCTACTGATTTGAGTGAATGCTGCTTGGTTTAATTATCAACTTTTAACGATTGCAAAGTACCCCCATTGCCGTGTCGTATCGACACTGCGATGCCCTAATCCCGCCCTGTAGTGCCGGGTGCGCCCGCTACGGTTCATGGCCGTTACGGAGCGCACTGGCGACACCAGGTGCCCGGAAAAAACTTAATTCTAACCTATTAACGCACCTCGGATATGGAAAGACTTTACATCCTACGACTCATCACGTTGTGCTGGGCCATCACCAGCCTGGCCACCAGCGACAACCTCGCCACCGACATGACGCAAGAACTCGTGTTCGCCCTGATGGGCACCTGCATCGAACGGACCCATCTGGGTCAGACCGCAGAAAGTGCTTTCGAGCTTCTCGACCTTCTCGCCGCGTGAGCGAGCCTACCACCGCCCCCCCTCTCCCCTTGTAGGAGGGTGTGTCATAATTCGAACAACAATTTAAACAACTGAAAAAAGCGATTAAGCGAGTACCATGCGAGCTAGCTTGCTGATGGTCGAGCGTGAGCTTTTTATCAAAATATCTGAATGTTCTGATTGTTTATAAATTGATTGTCAAAATGCTTCGATTGTTTATTTTATCAGAATTTTCAGAACAATCAGTTGTTTTATATTTTTGACACACCCTCGTGTAGGGGAGGACTTGCAGAAAAACTATTACCCACTCTAAACAAGATGATTATGAGTAAAGACAACACTACCACCGCCCCCAACACCTCCATCAACCCCAAAGAAGTCGACGCGCACGCCAAGAAATTCTTCGAGAGTTACCCGACCGAAATGCTCGAAGACGAGGAAGGACTCAAACTGCTCGATGAACTTCTAAGCATTCTTGACAAGGCAACAAGCGCCGAGGAAGCGACCGAGAACGAGGACTAACCGCCTCCATCAACAAAAAACGCAACACCCTCCCCAAAAAGTTCCAACGGCACTAACTTTGGCATGGGTTTTGCTGTAACATTTTTTGGATTTTGTTTGCATTCTTTTTATGAGAATGCGTTGCAAATCAACTTCAAATTACAATGTACTAAAACAACTTAAAACTAACTGATTATGAACCAAGATTACAATTTAGAGAACCGCCCTGCCGACCAGGCAGAGGGCGACAACGTTGAGAGTGTAAACAACTCTATTACCGATCCCGAGCAAGCCGCCGTGACCGAAGCACCCGCTGAAGTCGCGTCCGAGGAAGCCCCCACCGAAGCTCCCACCGAGAACGATGCTACGAAACAAGAAGATGAAGAAGGCTGTTTTCTGGGCTGTATCGGCTTGTGCTTTGACCTCATCCTCAAGTCCTGGCAATGGATTGTCGCTGCAATCGTGCTAGGAATGATTGGTTGGTTCGCCTACGTAATCTATGAAGAGACCACTCACGCCTCTCCTGGCAAGGATGATGTCCGCGTGAACGGCATCTCGTACGGCGAAGCGCGCTATTGGCCCTACAAGGGCTACCGCGTCTACCGCAACAGCGACCACCGCGTGCTCGTGTGGGGTTCCGAATTTGTACACACGCTTGATGACGATATGACGCTGGTGTACGACATGAAGGACACGCTGCATCTGCTCAACTGCGAGAAGGCGACCTTCATCCCCGGAAAGTTCAAGGATGTCTACTATTCCGGCGAAAACATGATTTCCGTGTGTACGATGGACGACAAGCTAAGCATCCTGGACTCCGATGGGAAGGTCGTCTTCGACAAGTTGGACATCTGGAACCGCCAAGAAATCCCGCTGTTCAAGAATGGATATGCCGTATACTACACTTCTGAAAATGGCGAAGGGTTGCTCAGCAGCGACGGCCACTGGGCTATCAAGCCAGGCGAGTACAACAGCATCCATCTAGACCTGGACATGTGCAGAGTTGTGAAAGACGGCCTGACCGGCCTCTATGACCTAGACTCGGCTCGGCTGGTCATACCGTGCTTGTACGAGGACATCTATCACAGCACCATGGGAAATACCGTGGCCGAGATATTCGCTGAACGATCATTCGCTACCGATACCACATACTATGGCGACATCGTCATCGAGTCGGTGCAGTCGTTGGGCTATGGAATGTACAGCTACCTGTGCAAGGGCGGCTACGGCTTATTGAGCGAGGCACACGGCCTCGTCACGCCACCCATGTACAGCGCCATCACCCACATCGGCGACCGCATCCTGTGCCGCACCGGCAACGACCGGCTCGACATTTTTGAGGATGACGACAGAGTATTCCCACATCCCGTCGACTAACTAGCGACCTCTCCCCCTCCCAACGGGTGAGGGGGGGGAGTATTCTCCTAGTGGGCAAAAATGTTAAACAAATCTTAAAATCCCCTCCACCCTTCTCCATCCCCCCAAAAATCAGTAATTTTTTGATAAATTACGCTACGTCTCGGAAGTAAAAATAAAAAAAGTTCCTTTTTTATTTTGTACTTCGCTCAACTTGCAGTAATTTTGTGTGTTTAAACACAAACTCTTGCAATATCTTCTTCAAGGGTTTATAATAAATCTAGAATATCACAATTTAACACTATAGTATTATGGCTTTATTAAATAACTGGAAAACGAAGTTTAAAAGTGCAGTGTTGGGTAATGACACAAAAGTGGAGTCTCCCAGCGAAACGACAACATTCCTAACGCGACAAGAATTGCTTGACGCGCTGTTCTTCCATTTCCATCT
Source organism: Muribaculaceae bacterium (assembly GCA_016281825.1). Lineage (GTDB taxonomy): Bacteria > Bacteroidota > Bacteroidia > Bacteroidales > Muribaculaceae > Sodaliphilus. The sequence continues at coordinate 32,137 of JAEEJI010000128.1, forward strand.
AAGACAGAAAGAAGAGACCACCGACGAGAGCTTGCTTTTTGCCACCAGTTTCATGGTTTACATGAATCAGGAGGATTACCAAAAGCGTCAGCAATCATTTGCCCCTACAGTCAAAGACGCAGTCAACAAGTTCAATAAAGCAATCCGCAAAGAGATGGGGAGATACCCCGACTATAGACCACATGCTGAATTCTGGCAGTTCCAGTTTGTGCCTCTTGAACAAGGCAATCTTGTCGAAGGAATGAAGAAAGCCTCTCTTGCTCACAAAGAGATATTTATCCTCTCGTCAATCTACCCCATCCGCGCCAATAATGATGGTGTTGGTGGCGCTAAGAATAATGAACGCATGGTGGCAACCGTACATGATTCCAAAAACTCACGCACCATGGATGACTGGGCCATCAACGTTGCCAATTTATCCAATCTGACCATTTTAGCCAAAGACCAATTCCAAGTGTCTTTCAACGACTTTGAAGAGGTTCGCGGCGAGATCAAGAGTGAAGCCCCTGAGGACATTGCTCGCGCTACCATCAAAATCACGCAGAGCCATTTCCTTGTCAACGACCGCCGTGAGCGAGCGATATATATGTTGAATGACCACCTGCTTATATCGGGTCGTGGTGGAAGGAGTACCAGCGGCGGCATGCCGGTAGCTCGAATCGACAACGACAACATCATCAACGAACAAATCACATTCCACTACCGTCATGACATGCATCGATTGTTCATGAAAGCTGTGGGAGATGTTAAGCTCAACGAAGTCCCATTCAGCCAACTAGACCTAACCAACGGTTGGGCCATGGTTCCTAACAAGTCAGCAATCCTCATCAACTCGGAGATTCAACTCGAAATTATCGATATCAAAAAATAACGTCTATGCTTAATTGGCTTTTCACACTTGCTATTTTTGTACTCGTATTGTTCTTGTTGCGCGAGCACTTCACCAATTATCCCAAATCCAAGAATTGAGCCATGAGAATGATTACCTATTACGGAGCGACCGACACCGGCAAGGTGCGCGACCTCAACGAAGACACTTTCATCTCACAGTATCTGTGGGATGACCGTCATGTACTCTGCGTTGCCATTGACGGTCTGGGAGGCTACGAGGGTGGCGAGGTGGCCGCCGCCCTAGCGCGTGATACCATTGTTGACTACTTGATGAGTCATCGCGACGGCGACTGTCTAGACCTGCTCAAGCAAGCGGTCACCGAAGCCAACAACCGCATCGTCGAGCATCAACAGACTACAGCCGGCTGCAGCCGCATGGGGTGCGTCCTCACCGCTGGTCTGTTTGAGGTTGACGAGATGCGTCTTAACGTGGCTCATGTGGGCGACTCACGCATGTATCGTTGGCGCAGCGGAAAGCTTGACAAGATTACCCACGACCATTCATTGGTAGGATTTCGCGAGGACAGCGGCGAACTCACCGAGGAGCAAGCCATGAACCACCCGCAGCGAAACATCGTTGAGCGCATCCTGGGTGACAAGATTCACATGCTAGATGACAAAAACTTTATTGAGGCTTCCATCGAACAAGTATATTCCGGCGACCTCTTCATCTTCTGCTCTGATGGACTAAGCGACATGATTACCTCCGCCGAGATTTCGGGAACCGTCGCACGCCACCGCAAGAAAGGGCTTACCACCATAGCCAAAGAACTTATAAAGGCGGCACTAGAACATGGCGGCAAAGACAATATCACTGTGGTGATTGCGCTGGCCGAGGATGACGAGGTAGGTACTCCCGACCCATTCCAGCAAGAGCCATATAAACCTGAGCCAGACATCCATCAAAATGATGGCAATGACAAAACCTGCAATGGTATGAAGCCCGGAGAAGGCAAGTGCTTGAGCAAACGCTTGTTGCCGTGGATAGCGGCAGCACTTGTTGCCCTGGCTGTCGGAACCGGGGCTTTCTTCGGTGGAATGCAGATGGGCATCAATCGACAGAAAGTTGAGATGGATTCTTTGCTCATGGCAAAGAACACCATCATTGGAGTGCTGGATGATAGTCTCAAGAGCCAACAAGACTCCATCGTAGTGCTCAACGACTCAATAAAAAACATGAACAAGAAAGTTGACAAACGCAATAAAAAGGAACCGAGCTTTATTGAACAACTTATTATCAGTCTGAATAATGCTCAAAACCAAAACAACAATTAACTACCATGAAAAACATCAAAGACATCCTAGGTTTGTTGCTCGTGTCGTTGTTGCTCATCTTCGGCGCGTTTACCTTGACGCACAATCATTCCGACTATTTTAAACGCATTGAGCAGGCCTACCGCGACCATGATTCTTATAATCTAGACCCGAAACTTGGTCCTGGTTCGTTGGCCAACTTGCTGCAAAGTCACAACTATGTCAGTGACACGACCGACGCGCGCTATATCGCCACACACATCACCAAGCAATGTCAAGATGGAGGCTTCGCCAACTTAGGCGCACTAAACCGCAACGTGAACAAGCTCAGCGCCACCGATATCCTTGCTCATGGGGGCTCCGAGCTACATGAACGTCTTGTTGACGCACGCTGTAGGTTAGGAGTACCCGATACCTCTGCGACAACACCGCCCATTGCACCTGGCCAACCGGTCATCAAGGTCATCGTTACCCACCGCGACACCTTGGGCGGGATGAAAGGGCTTGTCAACAAAATCATGCGCCGCGCCAATTTCCCAGTAGCTGGTGTCCCTGTCCGCTTGACCGAACACATCCAGGTCAAGCGCAACGAGTTTGATGCATCGCCACAGCCTTTCAGCTCACGTGACACAGTTCTTGCTTGGGCCGTGACCAATGCTAGCGGCGAAGCATTATTCCCCGTCGAAAAAGGACACTACTACAGCGTGACACCTGTGCAAGACGGCTATGAGTTCGGCCGTGAACAAGGCACCGTGCGCGGAGCCATCAGCGACAACCAGACGACTTACAATTTCAGCCAACGCGAGCAGAAACTGACTCCATTCTCCACTCCTACCTATTACCGCATCAAGGAAGACCGAGCATTGACCGTTCGCACCCCAACCCAGTGGAAAGACTCGCTCATCGTATCCATTATCATGTTCTTAATGGCTTGGTGGATAGGCTTTTTCATCATCGCGACCATTGACCGACGGCTGAACCGCGTGAGTGACCACCTGCTACTGATTGCACTGATGGCAATGACCGCCATCGGCCTGCTTGCCATGTACTCCATTGCCGACCCCCTCGTTGATCGTCTGCTGGGAGCCGACACAGCATGGGGAACTGTCTTCGGTGTGGCCGCATTGTGTGTGCTCTCGTCGGTAAACTATGTGAAATATTACAACTCGCAGAGCGCTGTACAACCTAAAGGCGCAAAGTTTGATGTTTTCTCGCAAGTTCTTCGCTGGATAGTCCTGCCTTTCGGCAAGAAAGTCGAGACACTCAAACACAACCCGACGAAGAACAAAATGAAAGGCCTGCTGATGTCGGTGGGCTACTTTGCCGGATTATTGTTGAGCGTGTTATTGCTCCCTATCGAATGGACTTGGAAATTGATTCAGTGGATTGGCAACAAACTGCACATACCCTCAATGAGCCTTCCCAACGGCATAGGCTACCTGTTGCTGGCTATGGTGTTGGTGATTTTGCTCGGCATCTTTGGTACTGGTCCTGAAGGCAGCGGCGCACGCGTCAACCTGGGTCCATTGCAGCCAAGTGAAATCTCAAAATACTTGGTAGTTACCTTCATCGCTGCATTCTTTGCACAAAATGCCAAGACTATCCACGATTTTGCCGATGCCCAAAAAACCGGATGGCGCAATGCCCGCCTCCAAGTACGAAAGGTGTGGAAGGTGGTACTGGCTATTGCCATTCTCCTGATGATGTATTTGGGACTCATCAGCGACATGGGGCCGGCACTGGTGCTTATCGTCACTTTCATCTTGCTCTATTCGGTCGCTCGAAGAGACTTTCCTCAATTGGTCATTGGTGTGGTCACATTCATCGTCACCATGTTCCTGGGCAGTTGCATCAGCTCCAGTCCAGTTGTCCTGACCCTGTTTGCTGTCTTGTGGATGGCCGCTTGGATTGGCATCTGTTGGATAACAAAGAAGCGTGTCTACGAGAGTGCCATCATGATGGCACTGCTCATCACCCTGTTCATGCAGGGAGGCAACTTGCTCACCGCCTTGGGATTTAGCGAGGGTGAGCGCCTGGCCAACCGCAACGCAGTGGCCTTGTCAGGCGTGTGGAATAACGATGTGCCTGGCGGCGACCAGGTGGCACAAGGCTTATGGAGTCTGGCAACTGGCGGTATGGGCGGCCAAGGCCTGGGCAAAGGCAATCCCAGCATGGTGCCCGCGTTCAACACCGATATGGCATTCACTAGCATTGGCGAAGTGATGGGATGGATAGCCCTGGCGCTCATCTTGGTGTGCCTAATTATCATCATACATCGCAGCCTGTTATTAGCCCGCCGCTCGGGACATCCCTTCCAGTTCTTCCTAGCATCGGGAATTGCTATCGTCACCGGTGTGCAGTTCTTCGTCATCGTCTTGGGCAGTGTGGGAATCATTCCGCTCACGGGTGTGGCCGTGCCATTGCTCAGCTATGGCAAGTCAAGTCTGATTATGAACTTAGCTGCTTTCGGCATCATCATCTCGTGCAGCCGGCACCAAGCTACAAAACATCAACGTGAGGAAATAAAAGACTACGACAACGTGGTGGCGGCATCATGTTGGAGTTTCATCGGCTTGTCGGTGTTGTTGCTAGGTGTATTGTTCTGGTATCAGGATCTCAATCGTGATGACATTCTTATCCGCCCAGCCTACGTGTCCACGATGCAGGGCGAGCGCATTGCCGAGTATAACCCGCGCATCCGTCTGTTGATGAACCATCTAGATGCCGGAAACATCTATGACCGCAATGGATTATTGCTCGCCACCAGCAGCAATGAACTGCTGCTGCAGAACATCACTGAGTTGTCACAGCATGGCCTCAATGCCACCGAATTGCTTGCATTATCGCACAAGCGGTTATACCGTTATTACCCCTTCGCCGAACACACTTTCTTCATGCTTGGCGACATCAATACACGGACTCTGTGGAATAACAACGACAGCGACCCATACGGATATATGGCCGAACAACGGCATTTGTCCGAGCTGCGTGGTTTTGACAATATGATGCGTGATGATGAGGGCAAAGCAGTGGTAGATGTTGTTGAGGCGCATTCCTATCGCTATAACCGCTTTCTACCGCCCGAACATCAACAGTTCAAATTCACTCGAAAGGACTACTCCTGCTTGCTGTCCATGTTAAAGAAAGGAGCGAACAGTGACCTGGTCAAAGAATGGAATGAGAACCGCAACAAACGCGACCTCACGCTCACCCTCGATGCCAACCTGCAACGCCTGCTTCAAGAGCAGATGGCACAATATTTACAAAACGACCCCAGCTTTAGCTGGAATAGAAAGTTGCGTGCTAGTGTTGTTGTGCTCGATGCCCGCAATGGCGACTTGCTCACCTCATCTTGCTACCCACTTCCCGACCAGGAGCGCATCGCAGAGAATGGCGGAAAGTACTATAAAGATTATGCGCCAGACTTCGTGGCATTTACTGACCGTGACCTTGGCATGACTTTCCAGACTCAACCAGGCTCAACGGCAAAAGTCATGTCTGCATTGGCGGGATACATGAAATTGGGCAGTACAGCATCACAGAAAAACTACTATGTATTTGAAGATGAGGCTGTGGACTATAACCATGAAACCAAAAGGCCTATTGACCCAACAGGAAATGTTAACATGCAACGAGCCATCGTCTTGTCATCAAACAACTTCTTTGTTCATCTAGTCAATGACCAAGACCTCTATCACGAGTTAGATAGCATCTATCGCATGGCTGGTATTCGCATACACATCAATGACGGCCGCAACGTGTCAAAAACGCCCTATTTCTTCACACTTGACCCCACCTTCTCATTTGATGGCGAGATAGATGTGATGCGCACGCAGGGCACCGGGAAGTATACAACCTACATGACGCAGGGACGCCAACGTAAGCATGATCGTTTCAATTGGTGGCAAACCGGCAATGCTTGGGGCCAGCACAACATCTATGCCACGCCTCTCAATATGGCACGCATCGCCGCCATGGTAGCTTGTAATGGTCAGTTTACACCTACACGTTATGTCTTGAGCTATGGTACTGGCAAGGATCAAAAAGAAGCCGAAAGACACGAACCCATCCCGATGGTAAGCAACACGACCGACCTGCGACACTTCATGCAACTTGAAAGTGACAAGCATCGTAGTAGCCACCCGTTACCTGGCTCAACTGGAAACGATGCTCGTATGGGCGGGAAGACGGGTACCCCAGAACGTGCAGGAGAACGTGGCCGACGCATCAATGATGCCTGGTACATCTGCTTTATCCAAAGTGACAGGCAACAAAGTCCGCTTGCCATCGCTGTTCGCATTGAGCGCAGCCACGTTGGATCTGGTAAAGCCGTTGATTTTGTCGCACGTGCCGTCATTCCCGCTCTCAATGCGGCCGGCTACCAAGTGCAGTAGCTTGAATGCGACGCAAACAGGACTAAACGATAAAAACAAGAAACTATCATATAGGAAGCTATGACGTTAAACGACGAATATGACATTTTAGGCATTTACAATGGGGCGTTTGCCACTGTATATAAGGCGCGACACAAACGTCTGGGCTATGTGCGTGCCGTCAAGGAGCTGAAGGATGCCATCATCAGCGAACAGGACAGAGCCTACCAGACTTTCCTCAAGGAATGCAAGGTGCTAATGCAAATTGGCAACGGCTATTGTCCCAACATCGTCAGGATGTACAGTCCGCGACTGTTGGGCAACCATGCCGTGGTTGAGATGGACTTTATCGAGGGACCGACATTGGTCAAGTACCTCAATGACAATCACTTCATGCCCATCGACGAGGTAATGCGTCTCATCAAGGAAATTGGCGGCGCATTAGCCTATTGCCATCACGACATCTACAAGTTCTTGATGAACCCGTCTGAAGACCATCTGAATCGAGACCCTAACGATGCCACAAAATATGTAATTACAAGTCAGAAGGAACGCGAACTTATCAACAAGTACCGCATTGTTCATAACGACATCCACTCGGGCAACGTCATGCGGCGCAACCAGGACGGCAGTTATGTGCTATTAGACTTCGGGCTCGCCATTCAGAACGGGCATGCCGTCAAAAGCAGCTCACGCAATCAGGGTGCCTACGAGTATAAGGCTCCTGAAAAATGGGACATGGCGCTCTCAGACGACGTGCCGCCACAGTGCGACATTTACAGCTTCGGCATCCTGTTGTTCGAGGCCTTGACCGGCAGGGTGCCCTTTGAGTTCGACCCCGACAAGTTCAGTAACGAGCTTGCCGCACAGAACGAGATGCGACGGCTACACCACACCGAGCCTGTACCAGCCATAGAACCCCTGCGCCGCAAAGCATTCCACAAGACCAAACCCACCTTAGCCTGGATCAAGGACTATCCCGACTGGTTGGAGCAGATGGTGCAGAAATGTCTGGCCAAAGACCCTGCCGACCGCTATGCCGATGCCTACGAACTGATGGAGGACTTCAACCGCCATAGTGCAACCGCACCAACAACCGACACCCAGCGAGAAGAAGAATTGCAGCACAAAGTCGAGCAACTGGAGAGAGAGATCGCACGCCTCAAGCAAAATGGGGGAATCACGTCATTGGCCGAATTCCCAAAACCTAAAGCCGAGACGCCCAAGCCCGAAACCAATGAGAAAAAAGAACCGGTGAAACCGTCCCCAAAAAGGTCTAGGGGTTGGATGATTGCAGCAATATTAGCCTTTGTGGGGCTCTGCATAGCGATTGGCGTCATCGCACTGCAAAACGATTACACGCCCCCCCCAATGCCAGAACCCGAAGAAGAAGAGGAAGAAGTCATCGAAGAAAGCAAAGGGCCATCGGCCACGGTCGAGAACGTATGGGTGAGCCAAAACCAGTCGTCAGACTATGGAGTTGGCATGACCATCCATGTCAAGTTCAATGTCAAGCAAATGATGAGCCGAGAATTGATGGTTCTCGCATATTTCTATGACAGCAACAACAACAAGCTCATTGACACGAACCACGACATCTGCTCAAAGTACGGCACCGACGGCGAGAACGACAGCCAAGTCTGCGTATCAAAAACCATGACACCCAGTTATGAGGACTCCCACTATGATGACCTGGAGCTTTTCATTCCTTACGGCGAGTTGCACCAAACAAAGAATGAGGGTCCCAAAACACTGAAGTTTAAGATTTCTATGAGGGACAAAGAAGCGAAAGAATTTATTTACCAAGGCGATTATCACGAATTCACGCTCGACCCGACCGTCACGCCCTTTGCCTCAATTGATAGTGTGCGGATGGAACATAACCAGATGGTCGATGGAGTAAAGACATTAAAAGTACACATGAAGCTATGTGTTAATGGCATGAAGGGCAAGGAATTCTCTAGCCGCTTGTGGTTTTACCAGAACGACAACTCCACAAAACTTCTCGACAAGAACGGAGATCAGGTGGGCAGTGTGAAAGAAAAGGGTACACCCAGTTATATCTGTTCAGTCTGGAAAGATTGGGTGATATCCATCCCAAACGATGACTTCCTGGGAGCGACCAATCATGAAGACGAGAACAAGAAGTGTTCGTTTGACATTGTTGTCAAAGACGACAATGGCGATGTACTTACCCGGGTTGAGAACATAAAGATACAGAAAAGCCAAGATTAGTTTATGAAGCTGGGGGAAGACTATGACATATTAGGTATCTATTCTGGCGGGTTTGCCACGGTATACAAGGTGCGTCACTTGCGTCTAGGCTATGTGCGTGCCGTCAAGGTACTGAAAGATGCCGTTCTCAGTGAGAACGATAAGACCTACCAGACCTTCCTCAAGGAATGCCAATTAATGTTACAAATTGGCAACGGCAACTGCCCCAGCATCATCAAGATGTATTCTCCTCATTTGATAGGCACCCACCCCTCGGTCGAGATGGATTTCATCCAAGGAAAGACTCTGGACAAATACCTGAGCGAGAAATCATTTATGACCATTGCCGAGGTGATGCGGCTAGTTCAAGACATAGGCGGCGCACTGGCTTACTGCCATCATGATGTCTATCAGTTCCTGATGAACCCTATCGAGGACCACTTGACTCCCGACCCAAATGACGGCACCAAATATGTCATCACCGACAAGCAGGAACATGCGCTTGTCAGTAAATACCAGGTAGTGCACAATGACATCCACTCGGGCAACGTCATGCGTCGTGACTACGACGGTACCTTTGTGCTGCTAGACTTCGGATTGGCCATCCAGGACGGAAAGGCTGTAAGAAGCACCTATAAAAATGCTGGTGCCATTGAATTCAAGCCACCAGAAAAGTGGGAAATGAGCATCAATACCGCTCTGACACCACAGAGCGACATCTATAGCTTTGGTGTTCTGCTCTATCAAGCATTGGCTGGCAGACCGCCCTTTGAGGTCAATCGTCTTGTGTTCAGCAGCGACCTCGCTGCGCAAAACGAGATGCGCCGTTTGCATTGCGAAGTGCAGCCAGGTGACATTGAGCCTCTGCGCGAGCAGGCTTTCCAGAAAGCCCAACCTGGGCAGAAATGGGTCAAGGACTATCCCGACTGGTTGGAGCAACTCATCATGAAATGCCTTGCCAAGAATCCCGCCGACCGCTATGCCGACGGGTACGAACTGATGAAGGAATTCAACCATCACATTAATGATGGTCATTTAACAGCGCAAGATTTTATTGTCAACGAATTAAAACAACAATTGCAGGAGGCTCAACAAAACTGCGAACAGCTGAAAAAAGAACGAAAGTCCTGGATGAGAACCAACGAAAATCTCAGCAATGAGAATAAGCAGCTGTCTCTTCGAAATAAGGAATTGCGAGAAAACCTCAAGAAGGCAGATAATCGTGGGATTAAAACTCCATGGGGCTGGATGCTTGCCACGTGTATCCTCTTGGGTTCCACATTAGGCTTGATGTTCTCTGACACAAGTGGCAAGGATAAGCTCAACTATCTGAGCTCGCTCATGCCGTGGTACAGCACAGACTCCTGCTCAACCGTGCCACCAACCGCGACGATTGATTCAGTGACGATTGATCATAACAAAACCTTAAACGATGGCAACGGAATGGAACTCCACGTCAACCTCAATGTGGAGCACATGAAGGGACGCGTAGTCAGAGTAGTGGCATTTTTCTACGACAATCAGGGTAATCCTTTAAATGACAGGAACAATCTATATGCCTCATCTGACGGTCATGTTGCTACCGGGACAACAGTGAAGCCAAACAAAGAAGAGTCAAAATACAAAGATTTAGTGCTCTCAATCCCCTACGCCGAGCTGCATCAGCGTAACAAGGAACCTGAGACGCTACAATACAAAATTTGTGTCTACGACCAAACGTCCTGGCAACCGCTCTTTATAGAAAAGACTTATCACACGTTTGAGTTCGACATCCTCAAGATGCCACATGCTATGTTCAACAAAGTGTGGTTTGAACAAAACGTGATGAAAGATGGCAAAAAGTCGTTACTCGTACACTCAAACTTCAGTGTCGTGGGCATGAAGGGAAAGAAAGTCTATTATTCGGTCTTTTTCTACAAACAAGACAACAAGACACCACTCATGCACAAGAACGGCTACCAAATCTTCCCTACTGTCAACAGTATTTCCAAAAGCGAAAGGTATTATTGGAGCGATTGGTGTATCATTATCCCAAATACGACCTTCTTGGGAGCAGTCAACCTCGACGACAAGCAACGGCAATGCTCGTTTGACATCGTGGCACATGATGAGGAGGGACGCGTTCTTGGCTGCGTCAAGAACAAAAAAATCAGAATGAAACAAAACTAACAACTTTATTATGGCTTACTTACAAGAATACGAAAAATTGTGCATGCTCGGAAAGGGAGCATTTGCAACCATTTGGAAAGTCCGGCACAATACTTTGGGCTATATTCGCGCCATCAAAGTGTCAAAAGAGGATATTGACAACGAGAACGACAAGGCCTACCAGACTTTCCTCAAGGAGTGCCGCGTCTTACTAAAGATTGGCAATGGTGCGCACCCAAACATCGTACGCATCTACCAGCCACGTCTCATTGACAACCGCGCGCTCGTCGAGATGGACTACGTAAGGGGGTGCACTCTGAATGAATATCTTGAGCAGCACAAGTTCATGCCCATAGCCGAGGTGATGCGGCTCATCAAGGAAATTGGTGGCGCATTGGCTTATTGTCACCATGACATCTACGAGGACCAACTAAATCCAGTCGAAGACCATCTGAAGTGCGACCCCGACGATGCGAAACGCTATGCCATCAATGATGCCAAGCGTGAGGAACTCATCAAGAAATACCGCATCATCCACAATGACCTGCACAGCAACAACATCATGCGGCGCGACTATGATGGAGGATTCATTTTGCTTGACTTTGGTCTAGCAATCCAGAACGACCGTGCGGTCAAGAGCAGCTCACGTCAGGATGGCGCACTGGAGTATAAAGCGCCCGAGAAATGGGAGGACGAATGCGCTATTACCACACAGAGCGACATCTACAGTCTAGGTATCCTCATTTATGAGGCACTCGCCGGCCACGTGCCGTTTGTCTTCGACCCAGACAAGTATTCCAGCGACCTGCACGCAAAGAATGAGATGTTCAAGAAACATCGCGATGTGACTCCACCAGCCATTGAACCTGAACGCATGGCCTCCTTTAAGCTAGCTAACCCAGGGCAAGTATGGGAAAAAGACTATCCCGACTGGCTTGAAAAGATGGTGATGAAATGCCTTGAGAAAAATCCTGCTGACCGCTATGCCGACGCTCGGGAACTTATTGATGACTTTAACCGCAATGTCAAAGCCGAAAACAGTACAAAGGTAATGAGTGATGAGAAAGTTCGTTATGATACCGATAACGAACGGTTGCGAAAACAAGTTAGCGAACTGACTGACCAACTGAATAAAACCACCAATAAGCCCATTGACAAGAATAAGACAAAGCGAGGTCTATGGCTGGCCGTTATTGGCACACTGTTGGTCCTTGCCGTTGGTGCTGCTATGGTTCTTACATACGAGAAAGGCTTTGATGATGGGGTAAGTTTTGGAAAATATGTGGTAGAAGCTGTTGAACCTGAGGTGGAAGAAGCTGCTCCTGAAGAAGCTGTTGCTGTAGCTGCAGATGCTGCTAAAGAAGCCGCTGAAGACGCTGTTGCTGTAGCTGAAGATGCCGCTAAAGACGCTGTGGATGAAGTCAAATCTGCTGTGGATGGAGCCGAACCTGCAGCGGAAGCAGCTAAATAATACTTTATATAACAACGAATAAAAGAACTAATATAATCATGCTAGACTTTCTAAAAAACATCGTCAACCCTACAAAAAAGGTTGACCAACCCAAACAAACTGAGGTGAAACCCGAAACCGAGCAGAAGCCCGATACCGAGCTGAAACCCGATACCGAGCTGAAACCCGATACCGAGCTGAAACCCGATACCGAGCTAAAGCCCGATACCGAGACTAAGCCCGAAACCGAGACTAAGCCCGAAACCGAGACTAAGCAGATATTGCTTCCATCGGATAACGCCATCGAGTCACGAGAATATATCATTAATGCCATCATTCAGTCTCTTGAACCAATGCAAGGTCTTAGCAAGGACAAGTTCAACGGACTCACAATCTATATCACAGAACAACGTTTGCAGCTGCTCACCGAAGGCAAGGATTTCATGCAACATTTGTGCGCCCAAATGGACAATCATGGGTTTGAATCGTTGAGTGACCTTGTTGCCATCACGAATGACACGGCACCCAATAACGCCATTACTGTGATGCCTGGCATGAGATTGATGCTTCATCAAAAAGAGAGCAAGGGGGGCGAAGAACTGCCACCACCTGCCACCGGCAAGATGAGAATCTTCATTTTTGAGGGGCAAGGCTCGATGCAGCAAGCCGAGTATATTCTGAATGCCAAAGAAAAACAAGTCTTCCACATCGGACGCATCAAGTTTGTCAGAGACCTTAGTCCCCGACGCATAAACGATGTGGTCATCAAAGATGATGAATCTGTTGACGAATTAAAAAAGTTGAACTCGAAGGTCAGCCGTTCGCACGCCGACATTATCTGGCGTGATGGAATGTTCTTCATCAAAGCTATGCGTGGCGGATGTCGGCCCGAGGGCGGTGCGGCAACCAAGGTAATTCGCAACGAACAAGAGACCGAAATGTTGACCAGCAACATGCTTTATCCTCTGCGTGACGGGGATCTCATCGAGCTAGGCAAGGCGGTCATCCTGCAAGTCAACATTGTTGAGTGACAAAAAGAAAACAATTTATGCACGGGAAGAGTTGGGGATATGTGTGGAGCGTGGTGCTGGCGGTGTTGTTGGTGCTGCTGCTGAGAGAGGCCTGGCACGTGGCGGTTGGCCATGTGCTGGCACCGGACTGGAATGGAATGACGTGGAGCAAGTTTGCGTGGCAACCTGAACGCGGGGTGTCGAACTTCAACCTGTTGCGTAACTTCAACATGGGCATCTATTGGTGGTTCGGCGTGGGAATGGCGATCTACCCGCTGGCACGGTGGCTGCTGGTGCGCAAGGGGTGGGCGAAGAAACGGTCGTTCACCGACATGGAAACGCTTTCGCATGAGTTCTCGCACTGGCTGGTGGGCAAGCTCATGGGGCGCCGCATGCACTCGTTCCATGCCGAGGAAGAAACGGGTGTGGTGACAAGCAGCGGCAAGGAGTGGACCCGTCCTTTCATGACATTGGCTCCGTATACGGTTCCTTATATGACGCTATTTCTGCTTGCGTTCCGCGCCATCACGGTGCCGCAGAATGCCTGGCTGTTTGACATCATCACGGGGGGCACGTTCGGGTTCCACCTGGTGTGTTTCATCACACAGACACGGAAGTATCAGACTGACATTAATCGATTTGCCACGTTGTGGTTTCCTGCGCTGTACATCGCGGTGTGGGCTGTGTTTAACTTCGTGTTGCTCACGGTGACATTCTGGGCCAGTAAGAACTTTTTCAAGGCCTTATGGTGGATTATATCCAGCCTGTTCAGCCCGTCGCTTTGTTAGTAAAACAAACAACAAATTAAACGAATGAAACAAATAAGCTTCGAGTTGAAACGGATTGAGGGAATGGTAATTATGAAGAAACTATTTTTACTATTGGGTTTCGTGAGCCTAGTTGCAGGCTTGCAAAGTTGTCAGAATGGCAACAACAAACAGGAGACCTCGCAGAATCTTGTAGTCGTGGAACAGAGCGATACGATATGGAACAAGGCTGGCGAGTTTGATTATGATGCGTCTTTTACAGTTGATGTGCCGGTTGATGGTCCCCAGGCGTTGGTTGACTCAGTGATGGCCCTGCTCAATACGGAACTTCATTCAATGTGCGAGCGCACAATCCACTTTGATGATCAAGTCTCATTCAAGGAGAAAGAGGTTTATACGGATGATGCCAAGAACTTACTGAACCACTACATAAAAAAATACAGGTCGCTGATAGAAGATGTTCTAGAATGGCATGTAGCGTTCACACTTAAGCTGGAGGCTCAGACTGAAAAATATGTCACCTATGGCATAGAGTGTTATCATTGCGGAGGTAGCTGTGGTTCAGAGAAATTCTATTATACTTTTTCAAAAAGCAATGGACATCAGATAAAGGATATCATCAGTCGTGACAACCTTTTACGCTTTCTTAAGGAGCATCCTGAGTGCAAAGATAATGAAGATATGGATAAAGAATTGTGGCAGATGTTCCCTCTAGATGAGTACCAATTTGAAAATAGCAACTACGGATTGCTCGGTGACCATTTCTCTCTAGTCATTTGGGGTTATACCAATCACTATCTTAGCACAGAATTCCCCTATAGCAAGATTCTCCCCTATCTCTCGCCCGAAGCTCAGGAACTGGTGGGGAAATTACAGATTACAGATAATAGATAATTCTTAATTGTGATAGTTGTCCAAGTTGTCTGATGTTCTCTCACGCAGATTGCCAAAGGTCTGCTTGATGCGGACGTGGCAAGCCGTGTCCCTACATCGGCTTCGCCGACGTGCAAGCGCAGCCTTTAGATAAATTTGGCTGCACCTCAACAAACTCAAACAAGTTTGGTTTGTATTCGGTTTGCACAAATCTTGTGCAAGAGAGTGCAGAGCAGAACTTGTTCTAGCTCTGGCGAGCGCAGCCAAGATTATCTAAATTTTGGCGAGCTAAAGGTTCTGAATTCTCAATTATTTGCACTACGTTGCCTGCTGCGAAGGTAGGCTGCGGCTCGGAAATGCTCAAATAAATTTGGCATTTCGCTCGGTTTGCACTACCTTTGCAGCTTGAAAACAACTATGGCTCTGAGTTGGGAGCATTCAATATCTAAAGAATAAATGGGAAGATTAGTAGCAATTGTGGGACGCCCCAATGTGGGCAAGTCGACACTGTTCAATAGGCTGACGCAGACGCGGGCGGCCATCGTCAACGACACCAGCGGCACGACGCGTGACCGCCAGTATGGCATCATGGAATGGAACGGCATGGAGATGAGCGTTGTTGACACTGGCGGCTGGGTGGTGAACTCGGAGGACATCTTCGAGGAAGAAATCAACAAGCAGGTGCACCTGGCCATCGAGGAGGCCGACGTTATCCTGTTCGTGGTTGACATCAAGAATGGTATCACCGACCTTGATGACCATGTTGCCGAGATTCTGCGCCGCAGCAACAAGCCGGTGATTGTGGTCGCCAACAAGGATGACAACAACGAGAGCATCTATGCCGAGGCCGAGTTCTACGCACTGGGGCTTGGAAAGCCGTTCAGCATCAGTGCCATCACGGGCACGGGCACGGGCGACCTGCTTGACGAGGTGGTGGCTCGTATGCCAGAGAAAGAGATGGACATCCCCGAGGACGACATACCCCGCTTTGCCATCGTGGGGCGCCCCAACGCGGGCAAGTCGAGCCTGGTGAACTCGCTGATGGATGAGGAGCGTAATATCGTCACCGACATCGCCGGCACCACGCGCGACACCATCTACTCACGTTACAACAAGTTCGGCTTCGACTTCTATCTGGTCGACACGGCTGGCATCCGCAAGAAGAACAAAGTGAACGAGGACATCGAGTACTACTCGGTGCTACGCTCCATCCGCGCCATTGAGAACAGCGATGTTTGCATCCTGCTGATTGATGCCACGCGCGGCATCGAGGCGCAGGACGTGAACATCTTCTCGATTATCCAGAAGAACCGCAAAGGTCTGGTAGTGCTGGTCAATAAGTGGGACATTGCCGAGTACAAGAGCCAACGCTCCATTGACACGATGGAACAGGCTATTCGCGAGCGTCTTGCACCGTTTACCGACTTCCCCATCATCTTCGGTTCGGCGTTGACCAAGCAGCGCATCTACCGCGTGCTGGAGACTGCCATCGAGGTGTACAAGAACCAAAAGATTGTCATCCCCACCTCGCAGCTGAACAACTATCTGCAGGAGGTTATCACCGCCACGCCACCACCCGCCGTCAAGGGCAAGTTTGTCAAGATCAAGTACATCACCATGCTCAAGGGTGCCAAGGTTCCGACGTTCATTTTCTTCTGCAACCTGCCGCAGTGGATTCGTGACCCCTACAAGCGTTTCTTGGAGAACAAGATTCGCGAGAAGTGGCCGTTGTCGGGCACGATGATCAACCTTTTCTTCCGTGAGAAGTAAAGGCCTCACCCCGGAAATTTTAAGTCATAAGAACACAAGAACATAAAATTCTCAATTCTAATTTTTCAATTGCCAAAGGTCTGCTTGATGCGGACGTGGCAAGCCGCGTCCCTACATCTCGTAAAAGCACACCGAATACCCTGAATACACAGAAAAATATTCTGTGAATTCTGTGTGAGATTTAAAAAATTATTAATTCTTAATTATTAATTCTTAATTATTTCCTACCTTTGCCCCATATATTTCAAAAACAAGGAAAGACTATGAAGACAAAAATCGTATTGATAACGCTCCTGCTGGCCGCTATCTTGGCTAGCACGATGCAGGCTCGCGTGCCTCGCAAAAACCTTGACGAGTTCAACAAGGGCACCGCTGCATACGACAACCAGCAGTACCAAAAAGCCATTGACTGGATGGATCAAGTACTACAGCAGAACCCTGACAACGGCTACGCTTTGGCTTATAAGGGTTCGTCGCTACGTTACTTGAATCGTCTAGACGAGGCGGTCACCGCGCTGAATCGTGCAGCCACACTCATTGACGATGTGAACACTGCCTTCCGCGCCTGGACCAACAGCGAACGCTTCTATGCATACATCTTCAAGGGTGACACCATAGCAGCCCTGCAGGCCATCGATCTCGCCATCCAAGATGATGCTAATCAACCGGTTTATTGGAAAAACCGCGCAGTCATCAAGGCTGGACAAGGCAACCTAGATGAGGCCATTGCCGACTATGACAAGGCTCTAGCATTGTCACCTAACGATGCGAGTTTGCGTGAAATGCGCCAACGCGCCTTTGAGTACAATGAAAAGTATAAAGCTGCGATTGCAGCAATCGGCGAAAAAGACTACTATGCCGAGCGTGATACCACTGCAGCCGATGAAATTGTGCTACCCCAATTTCCTGGAGGCAAAGACGCACTCAATGCCTATCTTAACAAGAAAACTGGATGGGATGACTCGAAACCACCCGTTAGCGTGATTGTTGACCTGACCATTGACGAGAATGGCAATGTCACCGATGCCACTATTCTCGAAGGATGCAACAAGAAACTTGACAAGAAAGCCCTCGAAATCTGCCGTAAGCTCCCACAGTTCGCACCAGCCACCCATCATGGCGAACCTATTGAGTGCAAAATGCCCCTTCGCATCAGATTTGTAGACCCCAATTATTAACTATCAACACTTATGAGACGTATCACCCTCACCCTAATGGCGATGGCACTGGTTCCTGCTATCACAATGGCCCAAACCAGTACCACCACACAACAACAGCAAGCTCAACAACTCTCGCAACTCGAGGACGAAATTGAACTCCAGGAAGAACTTGCGCAAGACATGCGCGACTCAATCACCATTCTCAACGGAAAGATTGACGTACTCAAATCCCGACTTGATAGCCTTAACGGCATCGTGAAGGATGTCAAAGACCAAATCAGCGCACTCGAAAAGCTGAAGAAAGAACAGGAAAAAGGCATCAAGACCGCCAACAAAACGCGACAAGAGACCGTCGATAACCGGGACAACTTGATTTATCAGATGGATATTCTACCCGTGCTACAAGAACCTTACGACAAACTGGATGTCGAGCAGATACTTGCAAAATTTGACGGCATGGAAACCAAGGACGTGCTCAAACGTAAAGACATGGTGGAAAACTATGGCAAGTACAGCCTCGAAATCCGTAACCTGCTTGAGAAGTACAAGAGCAAATTTGAGCAGACCCGCTGGGCAACTCAAGGAACCGAAAGCGAACTGTACAAGGAGTTCCAGAAAGCCTTCAAAAAGTTGGGCTACTACAAGACCTACGAGAAAGGTGTGAAAAATGCCACTACACCCACCATTCCCTATCTCGACAAGGTCATGTCAGAGATTCAGATGATTCAGCGCTCGGGTTTCAATAGTCAGTACCAATACAATAAGGTGTTGGATATGCTATATTAAATCCTCTAAAAGGTGGAGGATAATTTAAAATCTTAGTTGAGTAGAATGAAGAAGATATTTGCAATCGTGATGGTCTGTGTACTGGCGTTTGGCCTTGGTACACAGGCCTTCGCACAGAAGAAGACTGGTAGCAAGAAGCCCGCCAAGACAACCGCTGTAGCATCGAAAAAATCCTCAAAAAAGTCGGCGACAACCTCTTCAAAACCAAAGAACGGTGCATTCATCGTCATTTCGAAAAAAGACTTGAATCTGCGTGTCTACAGCTGTGACTCGGTATTAATGGCCGAATACCCTTGTTGCCTTAGCAAGAACAAGGGCAACAAGCAACGCAAGGGCGACATGAAGACTCCCGAGTCGCCAGTCGGCCAGCCGTTCAAGATTACTGCCATCCAGGATGCCAGCACATGGAAGCACGACTTCAAGGATGGTCGTGGCAGCATCAAGGCCTACGGGCACTGGTTCCTGCGCCTGCTTACGCCAGGCCACAGTGGCATCGGCATCCACGGCAGCACCAACAATGAGAGTTCGGTGCCTGGTCGTGCTAGCGAGGGCTGCATCCGTCTGCGTGACCAAGACATCATCACGCTCAAGGAGAACTATGCCTATGTGGGTATGCCTGTCATCATCAAGGCTGAAAACCAAGGCCTCTACCCCTGGGAAAAGGAGTAGAAGCCTCATACATTCTCGGAGAATGTATGAAATATCAGTATTTTAGTTCCACTTTGGAAACCTTTCCGGGGCGGTGGCTGTGCGCGAAAGTGCACCACTGCCCCGTAATTTCGCTGTCATAGCGCACATGGTATCGGCCAGGGCGCAAGAAGCTGATAGTGACCGCACCATCCATTTCAATGTTTGGCCCACGACCTTTAGTGGCACGTTTCTCCTCGATGTGCCACTTGTCATCAATAATGGTACTCACCAAGATGACCGTGTCACCCTCAAAGATTGGCAACCCTGAGCGAGAGATGGTCACACGGTCGGTATCCTCGCTAGTGATAGCCAGTTGACCCGCCACTTCGGCATTCGACGGACTGAGGTCAAACTGGTCAATGTTTGTGGTGGCCTCGCCCCTACTACGCTGCCCAATGAGCAGCGTAATCAGTGCCATGGCCACCACAAAGGCAATGACATAAAATTCAACTGAGTGTACGTCAATCATTTGATGACTTTGACTCGCACTTGGGGAGTGGCGGGGAGTTGGTCGGCAGTGAGGCCAGCGTAGATGTTATAGACACCTGTCGGCACACGCTCGCCAGTGTCATCGCAAGTATCCCAATTGACCAAGTTGGATGTTGCGGTGAATTCACGCACAATGTTCCCGTCGCGATCGGTGATGCGAACACAAGCACCTACATCCACCTTACCGATGGTCACGAAACCTGTGTAGCTGGGTTCGACAAACGTCGGTGACGCAGTCACGGCAGTATAATCAATAACTGCAGGAATCTCTTCCATGTCAAACTCCACGATACCATTGTCGGTCAACACAATGGCGCGTGTAGGCGATGCCGTGACCGAATAAATACATGACGAGGGCAGTCCACTATTATCGACATCAAAGTGTTTGAGTACTTTAGAGCCATCGGGGCTCACAACGTAGAGACCCTGTTGGATTGTACCAATCCACTTGCGATTCAAGTAATCGGTGGCAATATGGCTAACGTAGGTGTCATAAGGAGAATCATCCCCTTCTGTGACTTTGGGCCTTGTGACTTTGAAGCCATTATTCATTACTTCAACTGGGTCGAAGTAGAAAACAGGACTGCTGCTACCGCCTACCCAAATATAACCCGTTGAATCGACACTCATGGTGTAGATATAGTTCAAATGATATTCTATGGCTTTGCCATTCTGGTCAATTGGATTTGATACACGCACAGACTCAACGTTCTGATTAAGTGAGTCAGGTGTTCCTCGCCACAATGTGAAGGTCATAGAAGTTTGATTACCTCCATGGGTTACCTTGACGTCATCCTTGCCGACGCAGAAAATCTGGTTTTGGAACGTACCATCCGACAAGCCTGGCACTGATACCACAATCCAGTCATCCTTGGTGATGGATGGATTCATCACCTTGTCATGAGGCAGCATACAAGCAATATCCTTCGGCTCAGTTGTTGTTGCACGTGTTGTACACATCCACAAGTTGCCTTCACTGTCAAATGCCAGACGCGGCGCGTTAAGTCCCGAATAGGGATGGTTCACACCCTGAACAAACTGCAAGTCAACTTGTCCATTAACCACACGGAACATGTTAGTGTTCTTGCGGATAGTGAAAAACAGCGCATCGTCATGTCCCGGTACAAATGTGAGGGGACCCGTCTGCGTCTTGTTTCGTAAAGCCGTTGGTGTCGCATCGGTCCAAGTATTGCCATCATATGTCAACATGAACACATAGTTCCCGCTTTGAGAATTTGATCCGTAGGCATAGCGTTGGTCATGCGTGGTAATATAGAACTTGTTGTTCTGAGTATTAAAATAGCTATAGAACATTTGTGGTGTTTTAGGATCAGAACGATACAGATAAATACCATCAGGTTTGTGGTAGTCGGTGTTCCCCTTAATATGGATACCGTTACCGTCAATCTGCCAGATGGTTCCACCGGCATCGGGCGAACAAGAGTAGAGCGAGGTGTTGTTTCCCGACACTTTTGTCGCCGTAAACGCACCATCATCCATGATGGTGTAGTAACATGAACTCGCACGGAAGTTGGCCAGCCAACCGCCAATGGTCCGCTGAATATTGTCGGGCGTAGCCGAGAAAACTGTTGTGACATCGCAGCGTCCTCCCGGATCCATATCACAACGCTTCAGAGCGCTAGTGCCCAAAAGAAAGAACGTACTGTCATTGACGGGATAAATTTTTGCTTCAGCCTGCGACACACCGATGTCCATATAGTCATCAAGCGACTCACGACGCGTGCCACTAGCATAAAGGCTTCCTCCATAAGCGATGACCATACGCTCGCCCACTTGCGCCGCTGAAGTCAACGCCTTCCCATAGTCACGGAACTCACACACCTGCAAGGTCGAGTCATCCAATACAACCAATCCGAAATCGGTCGCCAACAGAGCCTTGCCTGAGGCAAATGTCACATCATTAATTGCACGAGACAAGTTCATCACTACATCGGACAATGCACTCACATTGACGATGCTACCATCCTCATACAACAAGTCAATATTACTGTTGGTATAAGTCAATAACAAGTAATGCTTGTCGTAGTTGTAATAGATGTTCTTGATCTTGACATCGCTCAAGCCATTGGTCGATGACAGAGTCTTTACCTGCGCATTGACCTTGTCCCATCGGACAAGAGAGCCGTTGGTCAGCGCATACACATAATGCTCAGTATCTATCAGATTGGTGGCCGAACTCATCATATAGATAGGATGGAATGTCCAAGTTCCCTCCAGATCTTGTTCTTGAACCAGCTCCTGCGCCATCAAGAACAGCGGTAGCGACAGTGCCATTAAGACAAATAATTTCTTCATTTCTGATATCTTTGTTGAGAGATTACTCTTCGGTATTATCGACTGTAATTTGCCGAGCCTTCTCGACCCATTGTTTCACCTCATCGGCCATAGGAACCTTATAGCCCAGCTTGTACTTCTTGTTGATGTCCAACAAATCCTGGAACAATTTGCCCGGGCGCTCCAGCGCACCCAGCGTCTGGATGGTGAGCATACCGGCTTTTTGCAATGGCGCAACCCACTCGGCGGGGATGCCCAGTGCAGTGTACGCCTCCTCCTTGTCGCGACGTGCCACTTTCTCGGGACGCATCTGCGGGAACAGAATCACATCTTGAATGGTGGTCTTGCCAGTCATGAACATGGTCAAACGATCGATGCCAATGCCTATGCCGCTGGTAGGCGGCATGCCATACTGCAACGCACGCAAGAAGTCGTGGTCGATAATCATTGCCTCGTCATCACCCTTGTCGGCCAATCGCATCTGCTCCTTGAAGCGTTCCTCTTGGTCGATGGGGTCGTTGAGCTCGCTGTAGGCGTTGGCGACCTCCTTGCCGTTGACCATCAGTTCGAAGCGCTCGGTCAGACCAGGTTTAGAACGGTGCATCTTGGTAAGGGGAGACATCTCGACGGGGTAGTCGATGATAAATGTAGGCTGGATGTAGTGTCCCTCGCAGAACTCGCCGAAAATCTCATCGATGAGCTTGCCCTTGCCCATCGTCTCGTCAATCTCCATGTTCAACTTGTGGCACACCTCGCGAATCTGTGCCTCATCCATGCCTGTCAGGTTATAACCCGTCTGCTCCTGGATGGCCTCCAAGATGGGCAGACGACGGTAAGGAGCCTTGTAACTGATGAGATGGCCGTCAAACTCGGCCTCAGGCTTGCCGTTGACGGCGATACAGATGGTCTCCAACAGGTGCTCGGTGAACGACATCATCCAGTTATAGTCCTTGTATTGCACATACAGCTCCATGCAAGTGAATTCGGGGTTGTGCGTGCGGTCCATCCCCTCGTTGCGGAAGTTCTTTCCAATCTCATAGACACCCTCAAATCCGCCCACAATCAGTCGCTTGAGGTAAAGCTCGGTGGCAATGCGCATATACATGTCGACGTTGAGCGCATTGAAGTGGGTGATGAATGGACGAGCCGTTGCACCACCAGCGATGCTCTGCAAGGTCGGGGTCTCGACCTCGGTATATCCTGCATCATCCAGCACCTGGCGCATGGTCTTCACCACCAGCGCGCGCTTGAGGAAAGTGTCCTTCACGCCCTCGTTGACCACCAGGTCGACATAACGCTGGCGATAACGCAATTCTGGGTCATCAAACGCGTCGTATGTCACGCCGTCCTTCACCTTGACGACTGGCAGGGGACGCAGAGACTTGCTCAACACGGTCAACGTCTGAGCATGCACACTAATCTCACCCGTCTGCGTGCGGAATACATAGCCAGTCACCCCAACAAAGTCGCCCATGTCGAGCAGGCGTTTAAACACGACATTGTACAAGTCCTTGTTCTCGTCGGGACATAGGTCATCACGACTGATGTACACTTGGATGCGACCCTTGGAATCTTTCAGTTCCATGAACGAAGCCTTGCCCATGATGCGTCGGCTCATGATGCGTCCGGCAATGCGTACTTGTCGTGGAGCGGCATCGTCACTAAACTGTGCACGAATGTCGTCACTGTAGGCATCAACGGGGAACTCGGCTGCGGGATAAGGGTCAATACCCATCTCGCGCATCGTGTTCAAACTATTTCTTCTCACAATCTCTTGTTCGCTCAACTCGAGGATATTCATCGCGTTTGATGTGTTTGATTAAGAATTAAGAATTAAGAGTGTGGGTGGTCATGATTATCTTTGCCCTTTTCCCATCAAGACTCCCAACGAGTCCACATTAACCTCGGTAGCGGCATTGAGTGCCTCCTGGAACTCTTCTCCGCGGCCTAGCTTGGTATAGTAATCATTCGCCGCCTGGATCATCTTATCGGCCATAGCCTGGTCTTCGAGCACATTGCCCTCGCCATTGAGCATGCGTTGTGACGCTTGAATACTCAAGTCGGCAATGGCCTTCACATCTTTCTGCAGGTCGCCTGATGGTGTGAACTCACCCGATTGCTCGGTAGTTGCCTTTTCTCCCCTGTCGGTGGCAGTGTTGCACGACGGCATGACCCATATACCCACTACCGCAACAATTAAAAATATTCTTTTCATTTTCGATATCTGACTATATTTCAAACTGCAAAGGTAGTAAAAAGTTGGCAAAAAAACACCTTGGCCATAATATTTTCATTTTTAGCACTGAAAAAAAAGGTCGAAAGGCTTTTTTTTGTAATTTTGTATCTTATTATGGCACGTTTTCATGACATACTCTTCGGAGTGATCACATTGCTCTTGATATTGGCTTCTTGCGCTCAACCCAGCAAACAAGTGGTTGAGCCTTCGCACAGCGTGCCAATCATCCACCTTGACACCCGCAACAAGGCACCTATTACCTCCCGAGAACACTGGAGGTCGGGCGCATTGAGCATCGAGGATTCTGCTTTCATGATAAACATGCAGATGCGAGGCCGCGGTAACACCACCTGGACACTCAGCGACAAAAAACCTTTTCGGATTAAGTTGGATGCCCCCTACCCGCTGCTGGGGTTGCCCTGCAGCAAGCATTTTGTGCTATTGAGTGAGGCCACGACTCCCTATTCAATGTTAGCCGCTGTCGCAGCATTTGAACTGAGCCGACGCCTAGACATGCCTTATACCCCTCAAATCAAACCTGTAGAACTAGTCATCAATGGTGAGTACAACGGCTTGTATCTACTTACCGAGCAAATACGAGTTGAACCTGGGAAGATAGATCTTCAGCACTGGACGCGCAAACCGTCAGAGGCTCAACACGATACAGGCGGTTGGCTGCTTGAGATTGACGGATGGAACACCTACAGCCGCATCAACTTACCTAGCCAGTTGGGCGTGACCTTACCCATCGAGTATCATTATCCTAAGCAGTTGACCGATTGGCAACGCAACTACATCACCCAACTGCTTCAGCGCGTCGATTCAGCAATCTGCACCAACGACAAGGATAGCCGGGTCTGGGAAGACCTAATTGACATGGACATCCTAGCCAAGTATTACATTGTCAACGAAATAATGGACAACTGCGAAGCATTCTCAGGAAGTTGCTGGTTCTCAAAACAAGACATGGGATCTTCAAAGATCATGTTCGGACCAGTTTGGGACTTTGGCAGTGCCTTTGCCCACCGCTATATTGACAAGCCTGAATGCTTCATCTATCAAGAAATGCCCAATTATTGTTCACCCTTGTGGCTCAAAGAACTCGTACGTTTCCCACGATTTCAACTATGCGTCCAGCGACACTACCGTCAACTCAAGGCAATACACGGCGATGACCTTGACGCAGTTATTGATGACTTTGTCGCACAAGTATCCTTGGCCAGCCAAGCAGAGACCCGTCGATGGCCCAACAGCCCGATTGGAAAAATTCCAGAGAACGCCCCATGGGTCAAGCAATACCTAAAGCGGAAAATACAATTCCTTGACAGTCAGTGGTTGTAACAAACATCAACAGACCAGCAGATTGGCTAGTCTGTTGACTTAAATGATAATTGGCGATGACAATTAGAGCCGCGCTTCAAGCTCGGCGGTCTGCGCCTCATAGCCAGGTTTACCCAGCAGAGCGAACATATTCTTCTTATAGGCCTCGACACCAGGCTGGTTGAATGGGTTCACGCCCAGCATATATCCGCTGATGCCACAAGCCTTTTCAAAGAAATAGATGAGCTGACCCAACGTGCGTTCGTTGATGGTAGGCAACATGATGACTATGTTGGGCACACCACCGTCAACATGAGCCAAGCGTGTGCCAAGCTCGGCCTTGTGGTTCACCTCGCCAACCCGGCGGCCAGCAATGTAGTTCAGTCCGTCCAAGTCGGCCTCGTCGTGCGGAATGACTACCTCGTGATGCTGATTCTCGACCGTTAGCACCGTTTCAAAGATGGTACGCTCGCCGTCTTGTATCCACTGTCCCATCGAGTGCAGGTCGGTGGTGAAGTCAACACTGGCAGGGAAGATGCCCTTTCCGTCCTTGCCCTCGCTCTCGCCGTATAGTTGCTTCCACCACTCAGCAAGGAAGTGCAGACGAGGCTCAAAGTTCACTAGAATCTCGACCTTTTTGCCAGCTTGGTATAGAGCATTACGCGTCTGAGCATAGCAGAGCATCAATTCATCGCCACCTTGCTCCATCTCGACGGCACCCGCCACCAGCGTACGGATATCAAATCCTGCAACGGCAATAGGCAACAAGCCAACCGGTGTGAGCACCGAGAAACGGCCACCCACATCATCGGGAATCACAAAGGTCTCATAGCCTTCCTGAGTTGCTAGTCCACGCAACGCACCACGGGCGGCGTCGGTGATGGCTACGATGTGACGGCTGGCCCACTCATGCCCCAGCTCGCGCTCGAGCTGCCCCTTGAGCAGACGGAACGCGATGGCGGGTTCAGTGGTTGTTCCGCTTTTGCTGATAACGATGATGCCCCACTTGTGACCCTCAAGCAGGGTCATCAAGTCGTGGAGATAGTCCTCACCGATATTGTTGCCAGCGAATAGTACGCGGGCGCCGACCGCAGGTTTATAGGCGGCAAACTGATCATTCAGTGCCTCAATCACTGCCTTTGCGCCCAGATAACTGCCGCCAATGCCCACTGCGACCACAAACTCGCAGTCCTGACGCAGACGAGTCGCACACTGCTCAACGGCAGCAAGTCGCGTCTCGTCAATGCTGCTAGGCAGATGCATCCAGCCCAAGAAATCGTTGCCGGCTCCATCGCCGTCGGCAAGCGTGCGTGCTGCGGCCGTGGCGGCACTGTGCAACGCATTGATGTCATTCTCACTCACTGCGCCCAGCGCAGCCTTGTTTTCAATCCTTATCATTGTCTTGATTATATATAGCTTTGTTCTTGTATCCTGCTATTGATAGAATGTTATCCAGTTGGTGCAGTAACGGCTCTTATCCAAGCGGGGATGAATCTCATGCACTATGCCATCGGCATCGCGCCACCATGAGTGGTTCCACCCGCTGCCCATGTCCAGATAGAGTGCCTCGGTTGCACCATACTGTTCAAGTAGGTCAACAAACCGTGAATACTCCACCTTCTCACGCGAGTCGACTATGCACAATTGTCCGCCCTTCTCACACAATGCGCGGTACTGGTTCACACCGCCGCGCCACAACTTCTCAACACGCTTACCCTGATGGATGATGCTGGCTTGCCCGAAACCCATGCCACTATTGGCGACTGCCTTGTCAAGTGCGGCACTATAGTCACCCTGGACAAACTCCCAGTGATTGCCCCAACTGACAAATGCGCCACTGTTATCCTTGCACACAGCGCCAGTATAGCGTGTCCCGCCACTGACATGGTCGCCATCGATATTGCTATGAGCAAATTCATCAAGCAAGGCATGAGTGAACGCCGCCTCAGCACAAAAAACCACCGAATCATCGTCTTGGCTAGGCATTGTGCCGCAGACCAGGTCAATTCGCGAGAACTGCGGATAATAGGCAATCACATCGGCAGTCGAGTCGACAACTACAAGTGGCTGCTTTTGTTCGACGACATCTCCAGTGCCCCCCTCTTTACTATCCATCAAATCATGTGAAATCATATAAACCAATGCACACAAACAACCGATGAAGATTACCCATGCAGCAATATGGTTCAGTCGCTTGGTGTCCATCTTATTATGAATTATGAATTCATTTAAATCTCCTTAGTAAACGCGCGGCGGCGCTTGTTCTGGCGGTAGGTAAAGTATTGCCACTGCTGCTGCACGCGCTCATTCTCCTCCAGCTCATGCCCCGTGTCGGCCCACCTGTAGCCAAAACGGTTGAAACACGGAATCAAGTCATCAAAAATCAAAGCATTCACACCCTTGCTCTGATATTCGGGCTTGACGGCAATGAGAAGCAGATCCACAACGTCATTGTGTCCCTTGAACGCTTTGAGTAGATGGTACCATCCGAATGGGAGCAGACGTCCACGACCCTTAATCAATGCCTGCGACAGTGACGGAATGGTGATACCCACACCGATGAGCTCGCCATCCTCCTTCACCACCATCGACAAGTCATCGAGCGGAAGGAACGGCAGGTACATCTTAATGTAATGCTTAATCTGCTTGTCGCTTAACGGCGAGTAGCCGAACAACTTGTCGTACGCCTCGTTAATGAGACGGAAGATGGCATCACCATAGTCAGCCACCAGTTTCTTTCGGTTCGTGTACTTGATGGTCTTCACGCCTAGTCGCTGCCGCACGATGCGCGCGATGCGCGCCATCTTCTCTGGCACCTCGGACGGCACATCAACACGAAACTCCACCCAGTCAACATCCTTGACAAAGCCCATACGCTCCATGTGTTGGGGATAGTAGGGGTAGTTGTAGATGGTGGCTTGCGTGCTCAGCTCTTCGAAGCCCTCGATAAGCATACCCTCCTGGTCCATGTCGGTAAATCCCAAAGGACCGGTCAGGCAGGTCATTCCTTTGCTCTTGGCCCAGTCGGTAACCGCGTTGATAAGCGCGTCGGCCACTTCGGCATCGTCTATGAAATCTAAGTATCCAAAGCGTCCCTCTTCCTTGCCGCTGCGCTGGTTCACCAGGCGATTGATGATACCCGCTATTCTGCCCACCGGCTTGCCGTCGCGGTAAGCCATGAAGTAGGCGCTCTCGCAGAAGTCAAATGCCGGGTTCTCACTGGGCATCAATGTGCCAATCACATCACTTATCAAATCGGGCACGTAATAAGGACTGTCCTTATACAACGTGTCAATGGGATACTTGGCAAACCGTGCCAATTCCTTCCGTGTCGGTTCTATATGTCGTATTTCTACCATAAAAATTTTTATAGTTATGAGTGACAAGTAACGAGTTACGGCTCCACTACTCCACTACTTTTCTAATGATGCCCTAGCCACCATAGCAGTGCCAAAAGGGCTAGGATGATGATGTCTAGCTTGAGGAAAAACATCCAGTAGTAGCGTCGTTTGGGGTCTTCAGGCAGTATCATTCGGGTATTCGCTTGGTCTTGCCGGTGACCAGGTCGTAGCTGAAGCGTCCCTCGCTGGTTCGCATACGCATAAGGTTGTTCTTGCTATCGGCAAAACCAATGTCGCTAGGCTGCGAGTCGCCCTTAGGTGCATAAATCGAGAAGTACTTGCGGGTATTCTTATTGAAACCATAGACGGCACCATTGTTAATACTGAACACGATGTACCCCTCGTTCTCAATCTTCTTGTTGATTTCCTTCATGTTGAAGATGGGCTTGTCATAGCTGGCGGCCTTGATGGTGACCTCCTCGCCCTTCTTCAAAGCCTCAACGTTTTCCTCGTTTTCCTGGTTCCAGCGTTCATCCACGTTGTTGGGGTCGGCGAGGCGCTTTTCCTCCTCCTCTTTCTCCTTGGCCTCTTGTTCGGCTTTGAGCTCCTCCTCGGTCAAAAAATGGATGAGTTTGACATTGCGGGCCTCATTCTGCAGGAAGCGTGTCTCGGCCGAATTAATGGACTGCAACGGCTTTCCATAGACATATTGTCGCCCGTCATCAAGGGTCTTGATAGGTCCCTGGTAGTCCAGTGTGGTGAGTTTCTTCTCATCGACATTCCACAGGCACAACGACACACGCCCAATAGAGCCACCCTCAACGGGGTTGTTCACATAGGCGAAGTAGTAGTAGTCCTTGTCGTTGACACGCACGGCACGCGGCACATTCTGGATATCGGCAATCAGCGCCGCGTTGTCCATATTGACCGTTCGGCCGTTCAGGTACTGCGTGTGCTGCAGTTCGGGCATCCACACCTGTCCGTTCTGGGTGAGTTTGTAAATCTTGAAGTACGAGCGGCTCTCAGTGTCATTCTTAGCGGTGACACCCATAATCACCTCAGGGCGGTCAGTACCATTTCCTGGCACCTTGACGGCATGTGCCGCAACGGCTCCGTCACCCGTGAAGTTGTTGCGGCTGAGTTCGGATGTGAAGATTGACATCGGGTCGCCATTTGAGTCAGCGACAAGCAGTGTCGAGTCGCTGCCGGTCACCTCATGGCGTCCGTCATTGCTGCTGCCGCAGTTGCGAAGCAGCAACAACAACCCTATCAGCGCCACCACCACCGCCGCTCCGATGAGCACATTGCGGTTGAAGTGTGCCGGTTCGCTTGATAGTTCTTCGTCCTCATCATCCTCGTCCTTACCGTTGTCTTCGGGATAATATGGCTTGCGTTCCCGCTCTTGTTCGCGCCGAGCCTCCTGCCAAGGGTCAGTTTCCTGCCCACGGCGTTCACGTTCCAGCTCATGATAGGTGGCGCCAGTCGTTGCCACCGTCTCTTCGGCTGGTTCCTGCATATCATTACGCACCATTTTGCCGCATTTGGGGCAGAACACCGAGTTCGCCGGTATCGTCTTTCCACATGATGGGCAATTTATGTCAGTGCTCATCGGGGTTCCACAATGGTTGCAAAACGCCGAGCCGTCAGGAACCTGTTGTCCACATTTTTCACAAATCATATCGTGTTCTTTTTTGGTTTATATGCTACAGAATCTTCCAATTTGCAAAGGTACAGTTTTTAATTGAGATTTGAGATTTGAGATTTGAGATTTTTTACTAAAAAAATTCCCCCTCGTTTCTTGAGGAGGAATTTTCTATTGTTTTGGCGACGATTTGCCGCCTTCCTGTAAGTCTCACTTGATGATGAGGAACTCTGCAACTTTGCGCGGGTTTGGGTCGTTCTCTTGCTGTGACGCATAGACGGTATACAATCCTGTAGGCATACGGTCACCGCTCTGATCACAGCAATCCCAGGTGGCTGTTCCGCCGTCTGAATGCCACTGCTTGATGGTTGCCCCCTCGGCATTGGTCACCTTAAGGTAGGAGTTGCTCATCAAGTTAGTGATGGTAAGCAGACCAGTGAAATCAGGACGCACGGGGTTGGGATAGACATACACATTATCATAGCTTGATGCACTAGGTGCTACATCGCACATGTATTCAAGGAATCCGTTGGCGGTGAGCACGTAGACCGAGTTGGTGTTGGTGTTGCAGCACACGGCATAGATGGTGTTGCTAGTGAGGTAACTGTTCTCGGTGTTGAACTGCTTGAGAATTTTCGTTCCATCGGCACTGACCTGGTAAAGTCCAGCTGACTCGGTACCAATCCACTTGCGGTTTTCAGCGTCGACCGAGATACAGTTGACCTGCAGACCATCGAGCAGATAGTCATTCTGTCCTGTTCCATCATTTCGCATCACCTTGGGAAGTATCACGGCAAAGTCATCGTCAAACGCCCTTGAGGGGTCGAATGCCACAATACCATTGTTCATACCTGACCATACGAGTCCGTTCTGGTCACGCTCCATACAATAGACGTTGTTCCATGTAATACTCTTGCCATCGACGTCCTGCAAGCTGTTGAAGTTCGCAATCATAGGTGTGCCAGTGAGACCGTCAGGCTGGTTCCAAAAGACATAACTGCCCTTATATCCCCCTCCATTATATACTTTGACATCTCCCTTTCCGACGACAAAACTTGACCCCTTGAAATAATTCTGCTTTGTAGCAGGAACACTCACTGGAATCCAGTCGCTCTTTTGGCAAGTTGCTGCTTCATACTTGGCACGGGGCAACACCGAAAGATTGACTTGGCTGGGTTCTGATGCCTTGGCCGAGCTATAGCATACCCAAAGGTTGCCTACACTATCAAATGCACAAGCACCTTTATAGAATTTTGAAGTTGCGAAATAACTATTGGTTGCATCATACTTGTAAGTATACTGGTCATTTACAATCTTAAACACACCATACTTGCGCGATGGGTAAACGTAAGTATCAGGATCCATGGGATCCATCGCTAATTGCCAATTGGCACTCTCGCCATTGCCTGGCAGTCCAGTGGGTGTGACATCGGTCCACTGACTGCCATCAAAGGTAAACATCTGCGTCACAGAGTTCATTTTCGTACCCCACTCGGCATGCGTGTTGTCACTCGAAGTACTCAAGTATACCAGGTTCTTCGGTTTGTTAAACACCATGTAGAACGCTCCTACCTTGATGCCGATGCCATTGGGCTTGTGGTAATCGGTCGTGCCCAATTGGTGGATGCCATTGGCACCGAGAGCCCACAATGTGCCGTCGCCATCGGGGTTGGCACTGAGCAATTCGCTTACACCTGTTACACTTTCAGGATTCAAACCTTGCGCGTCGGTGGTGACGTACAGATTATCGGCTGGGAAACTGGCAACAAAGCCCGATGGCGTGGGCTGCACAATGGTGGCACGATTGCTGAATACCACATTCTTGGCAAGTGCAGCAGGTTCGTTCGAACTCAGCCCCAGAGTAATTGTTGTCAGTCCTGCAGCAGAGTTAACCATAAACATATTGTCTGACACCGGAATCAGCTTGACGTTGCTCGACGAAGTGATTCCGCTTACCTGCTGGTAGCTAGAAACAGTTTCGCGCAAAGCATTGGTCTTGGCTGCATAGACCAGACCGCTGCGTGAAATCACCGTCCATTCTCCCACTTCTATAGCCGAAGCAAAGTTGGTGTTGAACAATCGAGACTCAATCACTTTCATGGATGCATCGTCATAGACAAGCAGTCCAAACTCAGTCGACACCAGCATCTTACCAGGGGAAAAGGTCACATCATTGATACCCTTCAAACCAGTAAGCACGGCATCCTTGATATCGGGCAAATTGGTAATTTGACCGTCTGAGGCTATCACGTCAATGTTGCTATTGAGATAAGTCACCACCAAGTACTTCTTCAAGTAGTTGTAATAGATGTTTGTCACTAGCACATCATTGAGAGCCACGCGCTTGTTGAGCGATTCGGTCGAGGAGGTCGACTTGTCGAAGCAATACAGGTCATTGCCCACCAGATAGTAAATCTTGTTGTCGGTGTCGATAATGTTCTTGACATTGTCACCCACATAGTATGGGTGAACACGCCAATCACCCTTTCCTGACTGGGCTTGCGCCACAAGCGAGAGAATGACAACAAGGAGAAATCCGATTCTTTTTAACATGAGTACCTTAGTTTTGATTATTCTAGTTCACTTGATTATTACAAACTTGGCAACGGTTCCGTGTGAGGTTCCGCCTTCCTTCTCCGAGGCTAGAACAAAGTACACACCCGTGCTGACTCGCTCGCCATTGTCTCCCAAGCAGTCCCAAGTAGCCATCCCGCCGGTCGAGCGCAATTGTTTGATGACGTGACCGCCCGAATCGGCAATCTTCACCAGCGAGTTGTCCATCAACCCCACGATAGTAACCATTCCAGTGAAGTCGGGCCGCACGGGATTGGGATAGACATACACATTACTATAGTCTACCGCACCCGGCGTGGTGTCGCTGAAGTACTCAAGGAAATCGTTCGGAGTCACGACATACACCGAGTTGTTGGTGGGATTACAGCACACCGAATAGATAGTGTTACTGCTCAGGTAACTATTATCGGTTGTGAATTGTTGCAGCACCTGCGAGCCATCTGCGCTGACGAGGAACAGACCCGAGTTGTTCGTGCCTATCCACTTGCGGTTGGCTCCATCTACGGCAATACAGTTAATTTGTGAACCTTCAAGCAGATAGTCGGCCAGTCCCGTGCCATCGTTGCGCGGCACCTTGATGTGGTTGATGGTGAAGTTGTCACTGAACGCCTGGGTTGGATCCATACTGATGATGCCATTGTTCAGCCCCACCCAAACGATACCGTTACGGTCGGCCACCAGGCTGTAGACATTGTTCCAACTGATGGTCTTCCCATCCTGGTCGATGAGCGTATTATGATTGATGCGGCGCGGCGTGCTTGAAAGACCATCGGACTGCATCCAAAACGACAAGGGTTTTTGATATCCTCCGCTACAGTATACATTCACGCCATTGGCAATCACCAGGTTAGAGCCCTTAAAGTACTGCTGCTTGGTTCCAGGCACATTTACCGCGACCCAATCCGAAGGCTTTACCCTCGCCTGTTCATACTTGGCACGGGGCAACACGGCAACATTGCGCGCCTCTTCGGTAGAAGCCGATGTCGCACTATAGACCACCCATAGGTTGCCCTCGGCATCAAAGGCGCATGCACCTTTATACCAGGACTCACCACCAAACAAGCTATTCGACACATCATAGACATTGACAATCTTGTCGTTGGTCACCTTGACCACGCCATATTTTCGTGACGGATAGACATAGGTGTTGTTGTCTAGCGGATCAACCACCATCTGCCAATTGGCGCTTTTTCCCTCGCCAGGCAGACTATCGGGAGTGACATCAGTCCAATGAAAGCCGTCATAGGCATAAATCTGCGTTACTGTTCCGAAATTTGAGCCCCATTCGCCTAACAGGTTGTCGCTCGCACTGCTGACGTAGAGTCGCCCTTGTCCCTCGCTATAAGCCATATAAAATGCGCCTACCTTGATGCCGATGCCGTCAGGTTTGTAATAATTCTGTATGTTACCGGCAACATGTACACCCTTAGGACCCAATGCCCACAAGATGCTGTCGCCCTTGGGATAACGACTGTATAGCTCAGGCAAGGCCGACACGCGACTAACTTGCGTGCCAGTAGCGTCAATCGTGTAGTAACAACTGTCAGTCGTCAGATAGCTGGCGATAAAACCTTCAGGGCAAGGCTGCACGGTGGCAGCGCGACTGACAGACACAGGAACAGCACCAGCTACCGAGGCGGCACCAGAGCCATCGTCCTGTACTGAGAGAGAAAACAAACCCGAGTCACCATTGACCAACAAGGTCTGGCTGCCTGCCGACAACAGTCGAGCATGATCAGATTGCGGCAAGGTAGCATCAAGTAAGGTAAATGACGAGAAACTCTCGTTGTTCCCCGTCAACGGTGCCACGCGCAACTGACCACCCTGCTCCAACACCAGCCACGAACCTAATGGCGTGACCGAACTGATATCCTTATCATATATGCATGACTGCTTGACAACCAGATTCTCAGCATCATAAATGACATAGCCAAACTGTGTGGCTACATACATCAAGTCGGATGTGAAAGTCACATCGTTGATGCCTTTTGAACTGGATAACGACGCATCCTTGATATCTGACACGTTGGTCACACGACCATCGCGGTCAATCACGTCCATGTTTGAGTTGGCATAAGTCACCACCAAATACTCGCGGTCATAGTTGTAATAGATGCCTGTGACATTGACATCGTGGAGGTAGTTGCGCTTATTGTAGCTCTCGTTCTCCTCGGTAGACTTGTCCAGACAGAACAGGTCTGACCCTACCAGATAATAAACCTGGTCTTTGGTGTCAATAATGTTTTTCACCTCGCTGCCCACATAGTAGGGATGCACGCGCCAATCGCCCACACCGTTCTGGCTATGGGCGACTAGTGACGCGACAAGCAAGGCCGCAAATATAAGATGTCTTAGCATGATTCGTCGTTTTCTTTAATAAACGGAAAAATGCCAAAAAATTGTGCAAACCGAACACAATGCCGAGCTTGATCAAGCATTGTTGAGGTGCAGCCAATTTTATCCAAAAAATGTGTCTTAAGCCGTTAGCTGTTGGCTTTAGCCGCTTGCAACGCACGTTGACTAGAGTGTCTTCTGCACCTCTATTTCCTCGAAGGCCTCTATCAAGTCACCTTCCTGCAGGTCGTTGTAGCTTTGTACCGAGAAACCGCAGTCATACCCGCTGGTAACCTCCTTGGCATCGTCCTTGAAACGCTTGAGCGAGGCCAAGTTGCCCGTGAAGATGACAATACCGTCACGGATGACACGCACCTTGCACTGACGCTTAATCTTGCCCTCGGTAACCATAGCACCGGCAATCGTTCCCACCTTGCTGATATGGTAGACCTGACGCACCTCGGCCATACCGATGACCTCCTCCTTGACATCGGGCGAGAGCATGCCTTCCATGGCGCTCTTCACCTCCTCGATGGCATCGTAGATAATCGAGTAGATGCGCACATCCACTCCTTCCTGTTCGGCTAAGCGCTTGGCGGCACCCGAAGGACGAACTTGGAAGCCAATAATCGAAGCATCGCTAGCAGCAGCCAGCGTGACATCGCTCTCGGTGATGGCACCCACCGCCTTGTGGATGACATTGACCTGCACCTCGGGGGTCGAAAGCTTGATGAGCGAATCACTCAATGCCTCAATTGAGCCGTCCACATCACCCTTGACGATGATGTTCAGCTCGTGGAACTCGCCCAACGCACGCAGACGAGCGATATCATCAAGACCGCGGCGCTTGGTGGTGCGCTGAATGAGTTCGCGTTGAAGTTGCTCGCGCTTGTTGGCTATCTGACGAGCCTCCTGGTCGGTGTCCATCACGTTGAATTTGTCACCGGCTGTCGGCGCACCATTCAGGCCCAATATCAAAACAGGAGTCGAAGGCCCAGCCTCTTGAATGCGCTGGTTACGCTCATTGAACATCGCCTTTACCTTACCATAATGCGTACCGGCAAGCACGATGTCGCCCATGCGCAAGGTGCCATTGTCGACCAGCACCGTGGCAATGTAGCCACGCCCCTTGTCGAGCGATGACTCAATGACCGAGCCCGTCGCTTTGCGGTTGGGGTTGGCTTTGAGGTCAAGAAGGTCGGCTTCGAGCAAAACCTTCTCCATCAGCTCCTGAACACCTGTACCCTTCTTGGCACTGATATCTTGGCTTTGGTACTTGCCGCCCCACTCCTCTATAAGGTAGTTGCGGTTAGCAAGCTCTTCCTTGATTTTGTCAGGATTAGCACCCGGCTTGTCAATCTTGTTGATGGCAAAGATGATGGGTACACCGGCTGCAGAAGCATGGCTCAATGCCTCATCTGTTTGCGGCATGACGTTGTCGTCGGCCGCTACGATAACGATAACGATATCGGTTACCTTGGCTCCACGGGCACGCATAGCGGTGAATGCGGCGTGACCTGGCGTGTCGAGGAAGGTGATGCGGCGACCATTGGGCAATTTGACGTTGTAGGCTCCGATGTGCTGGGTGATGCCTCCTGCCTCACCGGCAATCACGTTGGTGTTGCGGATGTAGTCAAGCAACGAAGTCTTACCATGGTCGACATGTCCCATGACGGTGACCACTGGCGGACGTTGTACCAAGTCTTCGGGATTGTCTTCCTCGTCGTGAATTGCTTCGGCGACCTCGGCACTGGTATACTCGGTCTTGAAACCGAACTCTTCGGCGACAATGTTGATTGTCTCGGCATCCAGACGCTGGTTGATAGACACCATCACACCCAAGCTCATGCAGGTGGCGATGACCTTGGTCACGGGCACATCCATCATCGAGGCAAGGTCGTTAGCGGTGACAAACTCTGTGAGTTTGAGAACCTTCTTTTCGGCTGCGGCTTGTGCAACAGCCTCCATGGCCTCTTCGTGCGCGGCCTCACGCTTCTCCTTGCGCCACTTGGCACCCTTCTTCGGGGTCTTGGTGGTCAAGCGTGCGAGGGTCTCCTTAACCTGACGCTGCACATCCTCTTCACTTACCTCAACGCGCAACGGGCGTTTGTTCTTTTCTTTCTTGCGCTTGCCTTGGCCGCTCTGGTCTTTGGACGAGCCTTGACTCTTGCCTTTCCCACCGCCACCTTGCTGCTGTGCTGGTTGAGCGGCTGCTTTCTCGATGTCAACTTTTTCCTTGCCAATGCGCTTACGCTTGCGCTTGCCGCCACCTTCGGCCTGAGCCTTGGCAATGCGCTCGTTGCGGCGCTCTTCCTTGGTCTTCTTCTTGGGACGCGTCTGCTGGTTCAACGCATCCAAGTCAATTTTGCCAATGACAGTGATTTGGGGACCCTGCTTGGTAGTGCCTAGCTTGAAGACCTCGGGTTCAGCGGTTGACTCGCTCGGTTCAGATGTCTCTAGCGGCTCTGAAAGCTTTGAGGGTTCTGAAACCTTGGGCATCTCGACGACCTTCGCTTTTTCAGATTTTTTACT
>JAEEJI010000009.1 GCA_016281825.1 Muribaculaceae bacterium
GAAGATGCCTACAAGGCTTTTGACGAGGCTGGCAAGAAGGCTTCTAAGGAAATCGATCTCGAGGAGCTGATGATGAAGAAGGTAATGGAAGCAGTTAAGGCTGCCGGAGTTGATTTGAAGGACACTCCGAAGGAGAAGTAACCCAACTAGCATTGCTTGAAGCAAATCGTTCGTCCCATTATAGGGCGGACGATTTTTTCGTTGTTATCAACGAAAATTTTGTACCTTTGCATAATCAAATAACACTGACCGATGAAGGAGATAAAAGGAGCATTGTTTGATTTAGACGGGGTCCTGCTCGACTCCGAGGGCATCTATACCCAGTTCTGGAATGCCGTGGAAGAAAAGTACCCCACAGGCATCCCCGACTTCGCCCACGTCATCAAGGGGTCGAACCTCTTCGAGATACTGCACGACCACTACCCCTCCGAAACCATTCGCCAACAGGTGACCGAGATGCTCCTAGGCTTCCAGCGCACGATGAAGTATGAGTTCTTCGATGGTGCGATGGAGTATGTCGCCCGCCTCAATCAAGCCGGCATTCCTGCTTGCGTGGTGACCAGCAGCGACAATGACAAGATGGCATCCCTCGCTCGCCAGCACCCCGACTTCAAGAGCCACTTCCGTGCTATCGTCACCGGCGACATGGTTCGCCATGCCAAACCTGACCCCGAGTGCTTCCTGCTCGGTGCCCAACTCATCGGTGTCGACATCCACGACTGCTGGGTGTTTGAGGACTCGC
This sequence comes from Muribaculaceae bacterium, assembly GCA_016281825.1. Lineage (GTDB taxonomy): Bacteria > Bacteroidota > Bacteroidia > Bacteroidales > Muribaculaceae > Sodaliphilus. Next base: position 743 of record JAEEJI010000009.1, read on the forward strand.
TCAAGGGGCTTGCCGCTGGCCGCGCCTCGGGAGCCACCGTCATCGGCCTTGCCACCACCCTACCCCGCGAGACCATCCAAGACAAAGCCGACCTGGTCATCGACAGCTTCTATAGTTTATAGTTGAGAGTGGTGGCTGTCTTGCTTCTTTTAATCGCCTTCGGCGAGAAATTATCACAAAATTAGATTAAAAATTATTGGCCTGCGGCCAGAAATTATTTTTGATAGATTAAATTCCCACGCGAAGCGTGCAATAATTTTTAAAGTAATTTTTTAAAAGAATCTCTGCGCGAAGCGCATAAAAGATGGGGAGAGTGGGGAGGGGAGAGTTAACTACTTAACTACTTTGAACTTGTAGATGCAGTGGCTGGTGTAGGTCTCGCCGGGGCGCAGCACCGTGCTGGGGTACTGCGGCTGGTTGGGCGAGTTGGGATAGTGCTGCGTCTCCATGCAGATCGCCGAGCGGTGCGGATAGGCCACGCCACGCTTTCCCTTGACCGTGCCGTCGAGGAAGTTACCCACATAGAACTGCAGTCCCGGCTCGGTGGTGTAGACCTCCATCTGGATGCCCGTGGCGGGACTGAAGATGATAGCCGACACCTTATTGATATCACCGCCCGTGTTCAGCACATAGTTGTGGTCATAGCCGTGACCATTGCGCAGCTGCTCGTCATCGGCATTGATGTCGCGCCCCACAGGCTTCGCCTGGCGGAAGTCGAAGGGCGTGCCCTCCACCGCCATCATCGTGCCATGCGTCATGAATGTCAAGTCGATGGGCGTGATGCTGTCGGCCGCGATCATCACCTCCAAGTCCAGCGCGTCGCGCGACGCGTCGCCGTTGAGGTTGAAGTAGCTGTGGTTCGTCAGGTTCACGATCGTCGGCTGGTCGGTCGTCGCGGTGTAGTTGATGACCAACGCGTTGTCGTCGGTCAACACATACTCCACCTTCACCTCCAGGTTTCCCGGATACCCAGCGAAGCCGTCGGGCGAGTGATGCGTCAAGACCAAGTGCCGCTTGTCGGCACTCTCCACCTGCCAGGGCTGCGCATAGAAGCCCTCGGGTCCGCCATGCAGGCTATGGCCATAGTTGTTCTGCGGCAACTGATAGTCCTTGCCGTCGAGCGCGAACTTGCCCTGCTCGATGCGGTTGCCATAGCGGCCAATGAGCGCGCCGAAGTTGTTCCCCTCGACGTGCAGGTAGTCGCCGATGGAGTCAAATCCCAGCACCACGTCCTGCAGCTTGCCGTCGCGGTCAGGCACCATCACGCTCACCACACGTCCTCCCAGGTTGGTGATGCACACCTCCATGCCCTTGCCGTTGGTCAACGTGTAGAGTGCGATGGGAATGCTGTCCACCTCGGTCACAAAGTTCTTCGGATCCAGGCCCGACACCGTAAGATTGTTGTTGTCCTGCCCCGAGCAGGCTCCGAGCATCACCAGCAGTGATGCCATCATCATCAGCTTTTTCATTTTATTTTTTTTTTGCGTATACGCCGTTAATTGCTGCAAAGGTACAACTTTTAATTAAGAATTAAGAATTATCTATAATCTATTATCTATTATCTGTTATTTTAACGTGAGTTCGACGATATTGTTTAATGATAATCACTGCGTTAGCAACTCCCCCTCTAAGTTTGAGAGGGTGCCCGAAGGGCGGGGGCTTGTGTTTAGCAACATGGTGGTATTACACACTCCTCCGGCACTGCGTGCCACCTCCCCTATAGGGGAGGACTTGTGTATCAGTAATTTATTTTCGTCGAACTCACGTTAATTAACGATGGCTGCGAAGCCTCCGCCTGAAGCCATGTGGATGTTGAGCGTACTGCCTACTTTGACTGATTTGTATTGGTAGTCCTCAGCATTCTTTTCCGCATTGGGGCCATCGGTGACTAGTGTCATCGTCTTGCCTGCCAAGAATGAGATGTCAAGTGTGAGATCACGTGAGTCCCAATTAGTGATTCCGCCCAAATACCAAGTTTCGCCTTTGCGCCGCGCCATGACGATGCATTGCTCCATTTCCGCCCTGAGGACACGCGTCTCATCCCATGTGACGGGCAGTTGTGCGATTAAGTCAGTACACTGCGGGTTCGCCTCATAGTTTGTCGGCGAGTCACATAGCATATTGAAAGGTGACTCCAGAATCATATATAGCGCCAACTGGCGTGCACGGGTTCCCTGACTCATCGGCTGACTCCAGTTCGGGTGATAACTGCCACGATTGCCATTACGCATGGCGCCCTGGGTGTAGTCCATCGGCCCGACTACCTGACGGATAAACGGGAGGATAGTCTCATGGCGAACTTCATCAAACTGTTCAGCACTCGCCCACTTCAGTTGCTCCATGCCATAAACTGCCTCAAAGTTCAGCACATTTGGGAAAGTAACGGTGAGTCCTTGCGGCACGGGCGCGCCATGGAAGTCACAGAATAGGTGATACTTTGCACACATACGGGCGGCATCCTCGAGAAAGCGCATCACTTTTTGGTCATTTCGGTCCATGAAGTCAATTTTGAAACCCTTGATGCCCATCTGGCTATAATGCTTGCACACGGCTTCCATATCCCTCTCGAATGCCTTGTACCCGGCCCACAACACCAAACCCATATTGCGCTGGTTGGCATAACGGACCAGTCGCTCCAGGTTGATCTCGGGCACTACTTGCATCAGGTCGGCTTGTTTGTTCACTGCCCATCCCTCATCTAGAATGACATACTCAATACCATGTTGCGACGCGAAATCAATATAATACTCGTAGGTCTCGTTGTTCACGCCAGCCTTGAAGTCCACACCTTTGAGGTTCCAATCGTTCCACCAGTCCCACGCCACCTTGCCAGGCTTTACCCACGACCCATCAACCTCGGGCGTGTCGGCCAGTGTGTAAGGGATGTCGCAGTCTAGCATCTGTGCGTCGTTCTCGGCAAGTAGAATCATGCGCCACGGGAACTGGCGCTTGCCCGCTGTGCGTGCGATATAGGGATGCCATTCGTCAATGAGCAGCTGCAGGTTGTTATGACCTCCTTGGTGCTCGCGCTTGGGTAGTAGAGGGAAATAGGCCTTCCATGCTCCCTCCCCGTCGGGCAAGAAAAACATGCCGGGATAATCACGCACATTGTATTCGCCCAGGAGCATCTTCCCGCCCTTGGGCAAGTCGACCAAAACAGGCGCCATTGTCAAGTGGGTGCGGGAAATCTGAGACATCGGGGCATGGACATAGGTGTTCTCGAATGAGCAGAATGTCTGAACACGAAAGTCATCGCTCTTGGTTCGGGAATTTGCTGGTGCTGCATACACGCTGAAGTCGTCGGGCAAACCAAATCGCGCGGTCTCGTCGGCTACATTAATAGAATCGCGCGTTTGGGTGACAAACCGATAAGCGATGCCATTGTTATAGAGTCGAAATTCAAGGGCGCAGTTCGCCCAGCTAACCCGTAAGGTCGTGAACGTCAAGTCAATCTGCGACTTACGGTAATGTGCTGTTGCGATATTAACGCGGTTTTGCACAGAGCGCACCTTCTTCCATGGACCTTTCGGCAACACTGTCCCGTTATCCAAGATCATCGCTGCCTCGACGGCATCGAGCACCTGTTGATGATGATAACTCACCGAGAATGTGAACTTGTCAGTCATCCTATAGTTCATCACCACCTGTCCATCAGGCGAAGTGGCCATTCCAAAGTTGTCGGCCAGCATCATTTGGGACATCCAAAAAGCGGTCAACAACAAACAATACTTTTTCATCCTATCTTAGGTTTTACTCATTATTCAATTCATTTAGCCTTGCCGAGCATAGCATTGATGACCATATTGACGTCAGAAACATCGACTGCACCGTCGTGATTGACATCACAGATGCTGGTGACTGATGGCTGCGGTAAGACATAGTTGTGCGATAATAACCAGTCGAGGCGTGCGTGGGTAAATGCCTGGTCGCAGGTGCCGAGATGATCGCGTCCGTTGAGTTGATAATACAATGCCTCAGCATCCAAGGCTTGCAGCGATTCAACGAACGACTTGATGGCTGAATAATCCATCAACTGGTCATTAGAACCCGCAACGGCATAAACGGGTGTGTGTCGGATATTCGCTGCAGTAACCATCAGCGGCTTGGCTGCAGCGATGAGCGCAGAAGCAAACATGTCTTGATTGTCATTCACCATTCGCCATGTGCCGCTTCCTCCCGCCGAGTAACCCGTGATATAGACACGGGAGGCATCCACATTGTTGGAGGGAATATGTTCTTGCAACCATTGAGTTACGACATCGGTCATCGTGGTGCTGTAGGAATTTCTACTTTCGTTCCACACACGATCAGCACCACACTGCGGTAATACAAAGATAGCCTTTGCCTGATGTTCGCGGAGATAGTTCTCCACGCTATCTACTGCTGACGCGTTTAACTGTGCTACATTGTCGTTGCCTCGAGCCGAACCACCATGCAACTGAACCACCAATAATGGCTGACCCGGCAAATCGGCATTGAGTGTCAATTGACGGTAAGGCAGTGTGATGCCGTTGTACTGGTAAGACCCAGCAAGGTAATAATCTTCCTTATCTAATGCGCTGGCTGATAACAGAGTGGCAAGAGCCAACCATGTGGTGAAAATCTTTTTCATAGGTAAATGTTTTATTGCATCTAATCAACGGATTAGATGCACAGGAGGGCAGAAAGTTGGGAACAAGGGCTTAGAATGCCTTGAAGCTCATGTCGAGCGACTTGACCGAATGGGTCAATGCGCCCACCGAGATGTAATCAACACCACACTCGCCATAGTCACGCAGGGTGTTGATAGTGATGCCGCCACTCGACTCGGTCTCGACACGCCCGGCAATGATCTCTACGGCCTTGCGGGTGTTCTCGGGCGTGAAGTTGTCGAGCATGATGCGGTCCACGCCACCATGGTCCAGGACTTGTTGCAGCTCGTCGAAGTTGCGCACCTCAATCTCAATCTTCAGGTCCTTGCCGTTGGCCTCGCACCACTCGTGGGCACGGTCGATGGCTGCAGTAATGCCGCCAGCAAAGTCAACATGGTTGTCCTTGAGCAGAATCATGTCGAAGAGGCCGATGCGGTGGTTGCAGCCGCCACCAATGCGCACAGCATCTTTCTCCATCAGTCGCATGCCGGGTGTGGTCTTGCGGGTGTCGAGCACGCGCGTCTTCAGTCCCGCCAATCGCTCCTGATAACATGCGGTGACAGTGGCGATGCCGCTCATGCGCTGCATGATGTTGAGCATCAGGCGCTCGGTCTGCAGCAGCGACTGCACCCTACCCTCGACGACAAAAGCGATGTCGCCCGGCTTAACATGTGCACCATCCTCAATATAGGTCGTCATGCGCAGTTCGGGGTCGAATTTCTCAAACACGCGTCGTGCCATCTCCACGCCGGCAATGATGCCTTCCTCCTTGATAATCAGGCGCGAGCGGCCCATCTCGTCGGCAGGGATGCAACACAGGGTGGTGGCGTCGCCATCACCGATGTCCTCGGCAAAAGCCAGGTCAATCAATTGGTCAATCAGTTCTTCTCTCGTCTTCATATAAGAATTAATTAAGAATTTAGAATTTAGAATTTAGACCGCGCAATGTTGGGTCGAGTGTTGATGCCTCCGGCACCGTGCGCTGCACTGCGTGCAACACGCACTTCAACATTTACCCGAGCGCTTCGCGGTTCGCGCTGGTAGACTAAAGTCTAAGGTCTAAAGTCTAATCTGATTTCTAGACAGTCTAGAATTTCTAGACAAAAGTAGTAAAAAATTAGAAAATTTAGTGCAAGTTGAGCGCAATAAAAAAAATTTTTTTTATAGTCGAGACGCAGCCTAAATTATCTAAATAAGCATTATATTTGCACAGTATTTTTTCAAGAAGCGATGAAAATCACTCTTTTAGTGGTCGGAAAGACCACGACGGGCTATTTGAAGCCCGGCATTGACGACTACACGGCACGCCTAGGACACTATGCGCCCTTCGACATCCAGTATGTACAAGACGCCCGCAACACGCGCAATCAGACCGAGGCTCCCAAGCCCACCGGTGATGCCGAGAAGGATGCAAAGGCTTGTGTTGACTTCATGGTCCAGACCATCGAAGAGACTGACTTCACCGACAAGGCTGCTCAGGAGAATCTTGAGAAGACGATGAAGTCGATTCA
>JAEEJI010000129.1 GCA_016281825.1 Muribaculaceae bacterium
AAGCTTGGCCTGTGTATTCGCCACTGCCGTTTACTCCATTCTCCATCCAGTCAGGTTTGTCCATCAGGTCCCAGCTGACGCTGAAGTAACCATTCAGGTCGGCCTCATTCATATAGACAGTCTTTCCATTGTCGTTCTGGATGGCATGACGGGTGGGAATGAAGAACTCGTTATTGCCGCCATATACAGCCCAGGTGATTGTCGCGTACTCTTGGGGCTTAGGGGTGACTAGGAAATAGCGGTTGGTTGAACCCTCGATACCACTATCCTGGCTGCCCAAGAAGTTTGCGGTAATAAACACATTGGGATTCTCGGAATAATAGCTGATGCCATCAGTGACAGGGCTCTCGGTAATGCGAATCTCAGGATTCATGTTGTCGACAAGTTGGCCAGTGACCGTTTCAGCTTTCAGAATATTGCCAACAAGGTTGCGCAAGTAGTTGAGTTGAGCATCCTTGTCCATCGCCGCAAACGCTGTGTTGACACGGCTCAGCGTCAACTTCACCCAGTTGCTTTGGTCGTAGCGAGTCTTCTGGCCCATCAGGTTGGTCAGACTAATCACATAGTCAATCTCACCTTCTTGTTGCAGTGATTTCTCGACAAAACTTGTCGACACAAAGTTGTTCAAGTCTTTGCAATAGAGAGCACCATAGACCGTACCTCCCTCGAGTACTGTGGTGGCGTTTTCATCAAGCCATACTGCCTCCAGGTCTTCCTCGATGGTGTATGGAGGCCCGTCGACAATACCGTTGCGGATGATGTTACCCAGCGAACGGCCCAGCGAAATCATGCCGCAGTAGTCATAGTTGCCACCATTCTTGGCAACAAAGTCACTGGTCTGATACTTGCCGTCGGTGGTCTCTAGGCCAGTCATGAAGTCATAAGTTATTCTCACTTCATTGCCTTGGCCATCCTGTAATTTGACTGTCTGAATGCCGTTGTTGAAGATGATGCCTGTAGGCAGATGCTCCATCTCGCTCAGAAGCCCGAAGTCGTAACGCCACACTTCATAGCCATCCTTGTCGTAACCCACCAGTGTGCAAACATCACCTGGATACATAGGACCTTCATTTTCAACGGTCGCAGGTTTGGTGGGCGGGGTCAGCAAGTCATAGTTGGTGCCATTGTCGTTGTACCATGCATGGCAGAACACTTGTTTCCAACCTGGTGTGTTGGTGAAGTAAACATAGTAGTGACCCTCGAGCATGGTGGCGCAGTCGGCTATCTCCTGGGCTGCGGCGGCATAGTAGTCGCGGGTATAATCCTCCATTGTGGTTCCATTGTTGGGCCAAGTGAAGTAAAGCTCACCTGCGCGACGCCACAAGATTTCGCTGTCTGTCTCGCTTTCGTCTCGTGTGAAGAAAAAGTCTGCAATAGCATTCTCCACTTTCCACGACCACCATCTACGACCATCGGGCGTTGTTGTCTCGTCCAGATCAATCACATTGAGAGGCTGACGCGTGTTAATCAAATCCTCCTTGCTGGGGCGGTCAACATGAATGCTGCTACCACCATAGGCTGAGTTGTACCTTTCCTTATTATAGGCATGCAGAACAGGGTTGGTGACTTGACCGTTCTTTTCCAGATGGATGATGGTCTCATTGCCCACCGAGGCGATTCGTTGCAGCGTGACTGTCGTTGGAATCAATTGATTATTGTTGGTAGTAGCGGTGACCACCACCTTGAAGATGCCCTGAACAGTCATCTTGAAACTCCTGTCATTGTTGTTGCGAGCAACTATTGTCAAAGGACTGTTCAATTCCTCTTCACCAATCTCGAGGTTTGCTGATTCGGCTCCAAAACGGTATACATCGGCTGGATAGCTGTCGTGGCTTGTGCCTAGTTGCGTGGCGAACTGGAAGTAGGTGTTCGGTTCGAGCGTCATGTTGGCGGTATAGGTCGTGCCGTCGGTCGTAAAGAACTCAGTGCCTTCGTTGCCTGCCCAGCCCTTGGGCCCGCCTAACATATATAACGACTGGTAGACTTCACCTACACGTGTAATGGTCACCGAAGGATGAGTGGGATCGCTCCAGTTGACAGTGATGTTATAACGTCCTGTCGACTGCATCATGAAGTTCTTGTCTTCATTATTGCGCGCTTGAAGGGTTAGGGTGGTGGGATTGTCTTTGTTGGTCATATCATCGGTCACCAACCAGAAGTCACCTTCGGCGGCCGAGGTAAGACGATAAGCATTCACGGTGCCCCAGTCATGTTCGTTCATGCCCAGACGGGTAGCGAACGAGAAGTCGGCATTAGCGATGATCTGGACATTCTTCAGCGTGAACTCATTGCCGTTGGCGGTCATCTTGATTCCCATGTCGGCATGCCAAGGATTGCCATTCACCATTCCAATTACATACATCTCGCCAGTGTTGATGTTGACATCCTCACGGGTCGCGCTCCATTGGTCGGTCAGATAATTGTACGTGAAGGTCCATTGGCCGGTGGTGGGGATGACATACGCTTTATTGCCATGGCGTGTGGCGCTATAGGTGACACCTGACTCGATGGCCTCGTCTTCGTTGCCGTTGCAAGTATATCGTATCGTGCTGCCCCAGTCATTGCCCACAGCCTGGGCAAAGATAATGTAGTTTCCAGCAGTCAATGCCTTTGTGTAAGTGAAGGTGTTACCGTTGCGTGTCATCTCAATGGGAGAGTCCCATCTGAAGCCTGAACCGCTATTTGTCAACAAGTACCATTTTGCGTCAGCTGCGGCGGCAGTGAGCGTGCCAGTCCACTCGTTATTGCCTAGGTTGTAGTCAAACGACCAAATACCCGATTTGGCGGGCTGGTAACTGTTGCCATTGCCACTTGCAGCCGTGTAAGTTTTTCCAGAATTTATCGTCGTGGTGCCGCTGCTGGGACCATAACGATAAGGCTCGATGTCACTCCAGTTGTCGCTACTTGAGGCTTTCTCAGAGCTGAAGAAGAAATAATCCCCGTAGGTCAGTTCAACACCGCTCAAGGTGGCTGTCGTCTCATTCAGACTGAAGGCGCGGCCCTCGTCAATGTTCCAAGAACCACCATGATTGTCCATCAGATAGAAATCAGTAATAATGCGGTTGAGGTGATGACTAATCTCGTGGGTTTCTGAGTTGAAAGTGACTGTAAGGGTATAGGTGCCCTTGGGTACATCATCAATTGTGTAGTTGCTTGATGGATATTCTGTACCCCAAGCATGATCTTTCACAACCTTGAATACAATGTCGGTTGCTTGTGAAAATGTAAATTGGCTGGATGTCCATTGATAGGTGTTACTGGAACCGTCCACAAGGGTCATGTCATTAGAACTGGTGTTCCAAGTCAAGCCAAACACTTCAGCTGGCTCACCAGCGATTGACCACATCTCGGCTAAAATGGCGCCTACTTCGTGAGTGGCTTCGTCAAAGGTAATAGTCAGTATATAAATGCCCTTGGGTACATCTTCAATTTTGTAGTTGTCTGATGGATACTCTTCTCCCCAACTATTGCCTTTTACAACTTTGAATTCAATCGATGTTTGTTGTGGTAAGGTGAATTGTTTGGACCATTGGTATGAGGTTCCCTGCACAAGGGTCATGACATTAGCGGTATTGCTGGGGTCCCAATTTGTACCGAAAACCGCTTGTGTGCCTGCAACCGTCCAGGTGCCCGCCCAAGCTATGGTGGTACACATCAAGCAGAGCAACGTAAATAGGTGACGCCATACATTTGCTCGATGATTAATTTCTTGTTTCATAGCGATTTGCTGTTTTTAGAGGTGTTAGTAATGTGTGGCAAAATTAATTCTTTTATAATAAGGTGTAAGATAGGTGATGCTAAAAAATCAGCTAGAACTCTATGCAATCGTTTGCAATAGCTTAACTTGCTGACATGTAATAAGTAAAATATGACCTATTTTTGCATTTAACTATATGGGCAATGAATAACCGCCCTCCCGGATGATGGGAGGGCGGTTCTGCTGGAGCCGCGAGCGGGACTCGAACCCGCGACCTTTTCGTTACGAATGAAATGCTCTACCGACTGAGCTATTGCGGCTGATGCAATGCACCATTTTGCATTGCGGGTGCAAAGATACTACTTAATTAAGAATTAAGAATTAAGAATTAAGAATTGTTTTCTAGACAAGACTGTGTTTTAAACTTTGTTAACATATTCCGCATGGTGGTAATAATAATCCCCGAAATGCTTCAAACACGATGTCTAAAACTTAATTCTTAATTCATAATTCTTACATCATCTGCTTGCTGAAGGTAATCTTCACCTTAGCCTTGTCCAGGCGAAGACGAGCGATGGCGGGCTCAGACACCATCGGGGCTATCTTGGTCACGACCGTTTGAGCGGTGGTGTAGTAGGTGGCTTGTGTTGTGTAAGTTGTCACATCAACAGGTGTGATGGTCAGGTTGATATCATCCTCAGTAGCAATACCGTTCTGATTGGTTAAGATATTCAAGATATAGGCGCGCAGGCCACTGAAAACGTATGCGCGCTTGGTGCTGCTATAGGTCGCATAAAATGAATCCTTGTTGTTGGTCAGACTATCGCCGGCGATGAACTCCTCTTTCTTTGAGGTCTTTACCATCAACAGGTTGGTGGGAGGTGCAATGTCATAGGCAGTACCTGTGTCTTCGACCGGGATGGTCAGCTCCAATTTGTTAATCACACCCAGGTCATCGCCTACATCGCTGCGGAAACTATTGATGATGTCTTGGATGGGGAACCGAACTTGAACCTCATAGCCTGCAGGAGCCATCACTATCGCCTCGCCATTGGCGACTCGCTCCTTGACACTGGCATCAACATCCAGCATGATGATGTTGTCCTGAAGTGTCTCGGGTGTGGCGGCCATGTAGGTGGCCATATTATTGGTGGTTGTGTCGGTTTCCGTTCCTGCGACTGTCGTGTTCTTGCGGTAGAACACTTGTAACTCGGTGCGGTTGAAGTTCATCACGCGACCGCTGCCATAGCTGTTCTTGAAATACATGCCCGGGAAGAATTTGGCGAACGCCGAAGGAGAATTGAAGGTCTCGGGGTGCTGGCGGAACTCGGTCTGAATCTCGCGGGCAAGACTCACGGGCATCGGCACATAAATCGCTTCGTACTGAATTGAGCCAGAAGATGTCTCGTAGTAGACCGTTGTCGTCGACTTGGGAGAATAGGCGTTTGAACCTAGCAGGTCGCTCTCATCGTAGTAGCCAGTAGGATCAAAGTCGCTGTATAGCGGCGAGGGCAATTGTTTGTTCAGGCGATAGACGCTTAGACGCATCGGTGGCTGCTCGTCGCCGGTAAAACCATTGGGAGAGATGGTCAACATCAGCCGACAGGAGTCAATCATGTCAGCACTGACACCCGTTGTGTCGATAATCGTCGATGGGATGAATTGTGTTACAACCTCACTGCTTAGAGTGCCGTAGCCGTCGGCCTTGAGTAGACCTACCAACTGTGTGCTGGTGCGAGCCAGTAAGCGCTGGTTGGCCACACTGTGCCCAGTGATGACAAATGACGAGTCCTCAATGATGGCCGCACGCGTATCGGTCAGCGAAGAGCCTATGGTCTCGTCGGTGCATGACTGAAATCCTAGCAAGGCAGCCAGGACAAGCAGGCTATAGAAAAAATGTTTCATGATGCCAATTACTAGGTATTAAAGCGATTCGTAGAACCGGGCTACGGCCTCGACACGATCCTCGTCATCAGTATAGGGCAAGAATGGCAGTCCAGAGGTTTGGGCAAATTCAATTAGCTCGGGATTGACGTTAGGGCTGCACTGGATGATTGCGTCGCTGTGTTCTAGGGCAAGACGCGTCAATGCCGTGTGAGTGACATGCTGGTCGAAAATATCCTGCACTGTGCTCTCACTGATGCCATCTTGGCATAACAGGCGAGCCATACGGTTACTCATGGGAGATTCAAAGGCATCGTCCCATAGCTCGTAGATTATCTTTGCGTCCCGGAACGATGGGTCATCGGGATAGAGCTCACGCATATAAACGGGAGCTAGTGCCGTAATCCAACCGCTGCAATGGATGATGTTGGGCGACCAGCGTTGCTTGCGCAAGGCCTCAATGACGGCGCGGATGTAGAAGATGCTGCGCTCGTCATTGGTCTCGCTGTAAAGCGAGGTCTCAAGCTCCTTGGTCATCGCTTGTGTGAAGTAGTCGTCGTTATAGATGAAGAACACAGAGATACGAGTGGGAAGCATCGTCGCTGTCTTGATAATCAGCGGGTGGTCGGTATCATCAATAATAATGTTCATGCCCGACAGGCGGAACACCTCATGCAGCTGGTTGCGGCGCTCGTTGATGAAGCCATACTTGGGCATAAACGCGCGAACCTCGGCACCACGTTCCTTGATGCCTTGAGGCAGGTCGCGACCCCAAGTGGCCATCGGACTCTCGTCAAGATAGGGTGCGATCTCCTGAGAGATGTATAATGCTTTCTTTACCTCCATGATGTTTCAAGTTTAATGTATGCAAAGTTACTGAAATTTTCGCACTTACGCCAAAATTTTCTTTCGTTTGCCGTGTTTTTTTAGCAAATAAAGCCCCATTTTAACATATTGTAATCATTTCCGCCTGTTTTTTAGTGCAGTTGATTGGTCTATAATTATCACGCTTTGGTCAATGTTTTAAGTCCATTGGACACAATCTGAAGAAAAACGATTTGCTCAGTTCGTTTTTTTGTCTTATTTTTGCACCGTCAACCAGATGAACTGAGATGACATACTAACACATTCATTTCTTAAAGACAAGAAACAATGAAGAAAACTATTTTTGTAATTATGATGGTGTTGCTGGCTGTTGCTGGCATGAACGCACAGCCCCAAGGCCGTGGACCCCGTCCTGGCGGTATGAACCCAGAAAAAATGATTGAGCATCGCATTGCTATGCTCGACAAGCAATTGCAGCTTACTCCTGACCAGAAGACGGCCATCGCTGCGATCTATAACGAGCAGGCCGAGCAAATGAAGGCTGAAATGCAGCAAATGCACGACAAGAATGTACAGCCCAAGCCCGAGGAGATGAAAGGTCACCATGAGCAGATGCAGGCTCGACAAGCAGAGGTAGATGCCAAGGTTGCTGCTGTGCTTACTGCAGAGCAGAAAGAGAAATATGAGCAACTCCAAGCCGAGCATGAAAAGCGTGGACCGAGAGGTCGCCACCATGAAGGCAAAGAGAAAGCCGAGTGCGGCCAAGGCCATGACTGTGGCAAGGCTAATGCCGAGTGCGGCCAGCCGAAACATGAATGCAAGGACAAGGTTGCAGGCCACGACTGCGACAAGGCAAAGGCAGACTGCGGTAAGGGCCACGACTGCGACAAGGCAAAGGCAGACTGCGGTAAGGG
>JAEEJI010000130.1 GCA_016281825.1 Muribaculaceae bacterium
CATGCACATAGCATCTTCAACATCAGCGAGAGCGACCTCTATGTGGGCTTCGAGTGGGCACCAGGCATACTTGATGTCTGTGGTGACAAGGAACCCGAGGTGAAGATTGACAAGGTGTCTCTGATTGATGAGAATCGCGCCTTTGTCGATATGCTCTATCTCGACAAGCCTTGCTATGAGCTTCCCTATCAATTGTGCCTGTTGTGGGAAGATGGCGCTTGGAAGATTGATGATGTATCCTATGGTGAACAAGAAGAGGGCTGGGGAACCCTGCGCGACCAGTGCGATACATACTACAACATAATGGTCGAGAGCTACAAGAACGACCTCGCTCAGGACATCCTCGATAACATCCTCTCGTGGGAACCCACCGAAGAGAACTATAATGACCCGAGCACCATCTACTACAACAACCCCAAGGAGGTGCAACACTTGATCGAGCAAGTCCAGAACAGCCTCGAACTGTTCAAGAAAAACCCAGGTTACAAGCCTGAGATGGGCAAAAAACTCAACGACATGATCGCCCGCATCAAGAAACACCTATAAGGAATGCACAACTCACAATGCACAATGGGCTTCGCCGGTTGGCGAAGCCCATTCTTAATTCTTAATTCTCTTAGTCCTTCAGCGGGTGGTATTGCACGAATGCCTCGATGGCTTCATAGCTTGCCATACCCAAGGCACTGTAGGTGTCGGCCATGGCACGGTTGCGGTCGATGGACCGCTCCCAACTGAGTTTGTCATCGCTGTCGTCACGGATGGGTGCATCGTGAATTTGTGACTGGTGCTTGAGGATGGCATCACGCTTTACGCGGAACTCCTCAGGGCTCATCGGCACCGCCATCTCCACTTGGTCGACATCCCACTGTCCCCATTGACCACGGTAGAGCCACACCCAACAGGCATCGGTCCACGGCTCGTGCTTGAGTTGCTCAATCGCCATCAGCACAGCATCGGCAGCTCGGACGTGCGTGCCGTATGGGTCGTTCAGCCCATCTGCGACAAAGATCTGGTGTGGCTTGATGCGTTCAATCAGTTCGCGGGCAATCGCCACATCGTCATCAGTCACACGGCCATGCCCGAACGACTCGCTGTTGAAGAACGGCATGTTCAACTCGTAAATTTGGTCGTGCTTCACCCCCAGGTAGGTACACGACATGATGCCCTCGCAAGCGAAAATCTGACCTTTGATATAGCGCACGTCAGGTTGGTCGGCATCGCCTGGTGATTTGCTCGCTATATTTTCCTGGATACGTTGAGACAATTGTGAGTGATTACCTACTTCCAGGTTGTAGTGTGCCGACACTTTCTCATGCAGCATAATTGTGCGTGACAGGTCCTCGTCGGCAACGGCGACATCACCGTTTGTCTCAAACGCCACATGCACATCGTGACCTTGCTGAACCAAGCGCCTCACGGTGCCGCCCATCGACACCACCGCGTCATCGGGATGCGGGCTGAAAATCAGCACACGCTTTGGATAAGGGGTGGCACGCTCGGGACGATGGGTGTCGTCAGCGTTGGGTTTTCCCCCTGGCCATCCTGTGATGGTGTGCTGCATCACGTTAAAAATCTTGATGTTAACATTATAAGCCGACCCAAAGATGACCACCAGTTCGCTCAAGCCATAGTCATTATAGTCCTTGTTGGTAAGCTTGAGAATGGGTTTGCCAGTCTGGTGGCATAGCCACACAATGGCGCGGCGGATGAGGTAGTCGGTCCACTCGCATGAGGTCACTTTCCATGGGTAGTTGATACGCGTGAGTCTTGTGGCAGCCTCAAGGTCTGCCACAATGCGCGCGCTGTGGTGCATCTGCAAGAAGCTCGCTGGAGCTTGGTCGGTCATGCGCCCCTCAACGGTGGCATACAATGCAGGAGCACTGTCTTCGCCCCATGCCACAGCGATGATGTGGCGTGCCGACATCAAGTTGCTGATGCCCAAGGTGACGGCAGTGCGGGGAGCATTCTCGCGTTGGAACGCTTCGGCAACACGTCCGCGCGACTCTTCGCTCAACAGCATCAACCGACAACTGGAGTTGCTGGGCGAACCTGGCTCGTTAAAGCCAAGCGAGGCGACCTTGCTCAACTCGCAAATGACCAAGTCGAGGCCGCCATATTCGGTTATCTCGGCTTCATAGGCCTTGCACAACTGGTGCACATTTTCTTGGGTGGCCTCCTGGCTGAAAGTGTGGATGTTGCGATTATCAATGTCCACCTTGTTGAATAAGTGTCGTTTGAGCCGAATGAACGTGCTTTGCTCATCACCCGCGACAACACCTAGACCTAGTTCACTGATGTTGAACGCGATGACATTGGCAAAACTCAGTTTGTCGGCAAAGTAGAGTTTCACCAGCTCGTCATAGACCTTCAAGGCGCACTTTCCGGCTCCGAATCCAACGACACACTGCCCCTTAGCCTCGACACAGGCAGTGAGGTACTGCGCGATGCTTTGAGCGGCTTCGGCGGCACCCACCTCGCTGTTCTCGGCAATATGTGTTGAGACTTTCTCAAAGCGCGTCAGCGAAGCAAGCTCCAACTCGCTCTCCGGGCGGTAATAGCGCTTCGACACCTGGTCGAGGCGGATGTGTGAACTTAATTCTGTCTTCATTTCCCTTAAAACTTTTTGAGGCTCTTTTGTTAGTATAGTACCTCTAGATTGTCTAGTCCTTGATATAGTGTTTGATTTGGTTGTAAATCAGTTGTGTGGCACCCAGGTGGCTCTGGATGTATTGTTCGGCGATGGTGCCGCTGCGACGCAAGTGTTCGGGGTCGCTGAGCAACCGATCCATCAGGGTGGTGAACTCGTCAGCATTGCTCACCGTGAAGCTGCCGCCACAGGCAATCAAGTCTTTCGCCTCACTGAACTTGCCGTAGTTAGGTCCGAAGACGACTGGAATGCCGTAAACCGCCGCCTCATTGATGTTGTGGATGCCACTGCCAAAACCACCGCCCACCATAGCCAGTTGCCCATAGCGGTATAGCGACGAGAGCATGCCGAACGTATCGATGATGATGCAGTCGAGTTGCGAGGCAGTGTCGGGTTGTGTCTGACTGTACAGTCCGCAGGGACGCTCGATGCGCGACATCAGCGACAACAGGCGTTCGCGGTCAAACTCGTGCGGCGCGATGATGAGCTTCAACCCAGGATGTGCATTAAAGTAAGGAATCATCAGATCCTCGTCTGGCCCCCACGAACTACCCAACACAGCAGTCATCCGAGAGTTAGATACAAACTCCTCCATAACAGGAAACTGCTTGGCTTGCTCGCGCACATGAGCCACGCGGTCAAAGCGTGTGTCACCGCACACTTTGACTTGTTCTATGCCGATGCCCTGCAGCAGCTTGCGCGACTCCTCGTTTTGGACAAACAAGGTGGTGAAACAATGCAGCATCTTGCACATCTTGCCGCCCCAAGGCTTGAAGAACACCTGACCAGAACGGAAAATGGCCGACACGCTGAATGTGGGAACTTCGCGTCGTTGCAGTTCGCGCAGGTAGTTGCCCCAGAACTCATATTTCACGAAGATTGCCATCGACGGCTTCACCAAATCAAGAAAATTCCGCACATTGCCCGGCAGGTCAAATGGCAGGTAGCACACGGCATCCACCTGATCGTAGTTCTTGCGCACCTCGTAACCTGAGGGCGAGAAAAAAGTCAACAACAAACGTGCTTCGGGGCGTTCGCGACGAATCAGTTCGATGAGCGGACGCCCTTGCTCAAACTCGCCCAACGACGACACATGAATCCAGATGTAGCCGCCGGCGGGGTCTAATCGCTCGCGCAAGTAATCGAATGTCTGCGCCTGGCCATCAAGCAGTAGGCGAGCCTTGCGGTTCTTCACCGAGGCCAACTGGACTGCCATCTTATAGCCCGAGATTCCCAGATTATATAGAAAGTCCATATCTATTTCTAAAAGATGGGCTTGAGTCGGTCTTCGCTGCGATTTACCGACTTTCCCTTGCCGCCGATATAGAACCGGCAACTCAGCTGCTGCCAGAATCCGGTGATGCGGTCGGTGGCATGATAGGTAAGTACCGCACTGACATCAACCAGGTCGTTGTTGAAGAGGTGACCACGCAGGTCGGTGCGGCTATAGAATTTGCTGCGATAGTAGGTGTCGCCCATGTTGAGCTGACTGCCGTAGCGCTCGTACAGCGGGAACAGGTCGCGACCGGCAAAGATGTTCTCATCAAACTCCAGCCAACGCCAGCGGGCATGGATGTTACCGATGAAGCCGGCAGGCGTGTGCCACTTCTCTTCGGCGCGCCAGCGCTGAAGCTGCACAATGGCACCAGCCTCGACATGGCCAGTCACGTTACCCAACGTATAGCGGCAACCCAGCATCGGGTTGATGGTCGCATCGTCATTCACGCCTTCGCCTTCAGGGGCGTTCTTGCGCTTGGCAAGGTGGTTGTACTCGATGTGAGCCAGTGCGTAGACAGGCGAATGACCGAAGTCCATTCCGCCACTGAGGACCACATTGAAGGCCTCGCGGCGGGTGTGGCTCTGCATCTGTCGCCAGTCAACGAATGCCTGCATCCAACGGCTGTTAGACTCGTTGCCATATTGAATCATCACACCACGCACCACCGCATGACAATAGTTCAGCGAGTCGCTCCACAGGTAGCGAGGTAACGCATGGCGCATCATTTGCCTTGGGAAGGCTCCCAACGTGAACTCCCAGCCTCGCTGAGTAGTGCCTTGATAGTAAAGCAGCGGCTGAACCTTGTAGCCGTCAAGTCCATCGTTCAGGGGTTGATACCACGACACGCCACCCTTCAGACGGTGCGTGTTCTGGTGGCTGTCAACAAACTGCACCCCCAGCTCAGGCTCCAGACGAGTGAAAAGGAAGGTCTGGTCAATGCGCATGTTATCGCCGCCCTCGCGATTCGCGAACACGGTATTGAAATCCACGTCCCACACAAATTCCTGCCCACGCGCTGGCACAAAGCCCAGCAGTACGAACATCACAAATATAGTGTAAGCAATGTGGCGGGATAAAAGATGCAACTTGGAATTATGCATTATGAATTATGCATTATGCATTGTCCAAAGGCTGAATTCGCTCAATGCCGGCCTGGATGCGGGCGATGGTCTCGTCTTTACCCATCAGCTGGCTGATGTCAAACATGTGCGGACCTTTGCATTCGCCCACCACCGTCAGACGGAACGCATTCATCACGTTGCCTAGGTGGTAGTCATGCTCCTTAATCCAGCCTAGGACAACCTCCTCGGTGTGCTGGCTCGAGAAGTCGTCGATGCCGTGCAGCACCTCGATGAGTGCACGCAGGATGTCGGGCGTCTCAGCCTTCCAGCGCTTGCGCACATCCTTCTCGGCATACTCCTCAGGTCGCACAAAGAAGAAGCGCGCCTGGTCCCACAATTCGCCCACAAAGTTGACGCGGCTCTTGACCAAACCGACGGCCTGGGCGATGTACTCGTCGCTGAACTGCGACACATCAACATGCTGCGCCAACACAGGCTTGAACACCTGTGCCAACTCGACATCAGGCATATTCATCAGGTACTCGTGGTTGAACCACTTGCCTTTCTCAAAGTCAAACTTGGCGCCTTTCTTCGAGCAGTGCTCAAACGAGAACTCCTTGATAAGCTCGTCCATGCAGAATATCTCGCGGTCATCTCCCGGGTTCCACCCCAGCAGGGCCAGAAAGTTGACCACGGCCTGTGGCAGATAGCCGCGCTCGCGGTAGCCGCTGCTGATGTCACCACTCTTCGGGTCATGCCACTCGAGCGGGAACACGGGGAAGCCCAGGCGGTCGCCGTCACGTTTGCTCAGCTTGCCCTTTCCATCGGGCTTGAGCAGCAGCGGCAGATGCACAAACTGCGGCATCGAGTCTGCCCAACCGAAGGCCTCGTAGAGCAACACATGCAGCGGAGCGCTCGGTAGCCACTCCTCGCCGCGAATCACGTGCGACACCTCCATCAGGTGGTCGTCCACGATGTTTGCCAGGTGATAGGTGGGCAGGTCGTCGGCACTCTTGTACAGTACCTTGTCATCGAGGATGCTCGAGTTGATGGTCACCACGCCACGAATCAGGTCGTTGACCACCACATCACGGTTCGGCTCAATCTTAAAGCGCACCACATGCTTCTCGCCAGCATCTATCAGGCGTTGTACCTCGTCGGCGGGCATACTCAGCGAGTTGCGCATCGACAGGCGCGTCGACGCGTCATACTGGAAGTTGGCAACCTCTTGGCGCTTGGCATCAAGCTCCTCAGGCGTGTCAAAGGCGATGTAGGCCTTTCCGTCATCGAGCAATTGCTTAACGTAGTGGCGATAGATATCGCGGCGCTCGCTCTGCTTGTACGGCCCGAAATTACCGCCCTCGCGCACACCTTCGTCAATGCCGATGCCCAGCCATTGCAAGGCCTCGTTGATATAGTCCTCGGCGCCTGGCACAAAGCGGGTCGAGTCGGTGTCCTCGATGCGGAGAATCATGTCGCCGCCATGTTGGCGGGCAAACAGGTAGTTATACAAGGCGGTACGCGCACCACCGATGTGCAGCGGACCCGTGGGTGATGGTGCAAAACGCACCCTGACTTTTCGTTCCATGTCTATATTAAGTAGCTATATATCTAGGGATATTACACACAAAAAGAATTTGCAAAGATACACATTTTCTTCCGCACTGCTCCTATGGGGACGTTTCTTTTTCCGCCATCAGCCGAGCAATGTGGTGATGGTGTCGAGATGTTCGTGGGCGGTCTGGTCCACACGGCAGGGTGTGGCGGCAATCCAGCCGCGATCCAGATTGTAGAGGTCGGTGGTGGGGTCCTCGGGACGGTCCATCACATAGCGGCCGGTTGTCCAGTAGTAATCGCGCCCAAAGGGGTCGACGCGGTGCTCATATTCCTCGCGCCAGCAACCCATGCCGGCGGTTGTCACCTTGATGCCCTGGATTTGGTCGCAGTAGGGCATGTTCACGTTCAAGCAAACGTCCTCGGGCAGACCGTGCTCCAGCACACGCGCAATAATTTGCCGCACCCACGGCAGACAGGGGGTGAAGTCGACTTTGATTTCGTAACGGGCATAACTGAACGCCACGCTAGTCACATGGTGTGCCGTGCCCTCAAACACCGCACCCATCGTTCCGCTGTACACGGTGTTCACACCCGTGTTCAGCCCATGGTTGATGCCCGAGAGCAACAGGTCGGGCACGCGGCCGTCAAGCAGTTGGTCAAGTGCCATCTTCACGCAGTCGGTGGGCGTGCCGTCAACGAGCCACACGGTCAGACCGGGTTCCTCGCTGCGCTTGTAAGCACGCAAGGGTCGTGAGATGGTAATCGCGCTACCCATCCCGCTCTGGTGTTGCAGGGGAGCAACCACCACAAGGTCGCCAAACTCACGTGCCACCGAAATCAGAGCCTGCATGCCGTCGAAATCATATCCGTCATCGTTGCTGATGAGTATCAGCGGTCTCTTATTCTCTTCCATTCTTTGTGATTTTGTGCAAAGTTACTGTTTTTTTGTCATTCAGTAGCCATATTCCAAGAAAAAGCAGTAAATTTGCCGTGAGTTTTAGCAAACTCTAAACATTACACTTTACACTCTACACTTTTAACTTAAAATATATATGCGTCTAATCATCGAACCCGATTACGAACAAGTATCAGAATGGGCTGCACGCTTTGTGGCAAGCCGTATCAATGCCTTTAACCCCACCCCCGAGCATCCTTTTGTCCTGGGTTGCCCCACAGGCAGCTCACCGCTGGGCATGTACAAGAAGTTGATTGAACTCAATAAGGCCGGAAAGGTCAGTTTCCAAAACGTCATTACCTTTAACATGGATGAGTACTGCGGTCTGCCTGAGGAACACCCCGAGAGCTACCATTCGTTCATGTGGAACAATTTCTTCAGCCACATCGACATCAAGCCTGAGAATGTAAACATCCTCAACGGAAATGCCGAGGACTTGGAGAAGGAGTGTGCCGACTATGAAGCGCGCATCAAGGCCGTGGGTGGCATCGACCTGTTCATGGGCGGCGTTGGTCCCGATGGCCACATCGCCTTCAACGAGCCGGGTTCGTCGCTGACCTCACTCACTCGTCAAAAAACACTCACCCAGGACACTATCATCGCCAACAGTCGTTTCTTTGACAACGACATCAACAAGGTGCCCAAGACTGCCCTCACCGTGGGTGTCGGTACCATCATGGCGGCCAAGAGCGTGATGATTATCGTCAATGGTTACAAGAAAGCCCGTGCCTTGCAGCAGGCCGTCGAGGGAAGCGTCAGCCACATGTGCACACTAAGTGCCCTGCAAATGCACCGCCGTGCCATCATCATAGCTGATGAGGACGCTTGCATGGAGCTGAAAGTATCTACCTACCGCTACTTCAAGGACATCGAGAGCAAAAACCTCGACCCCAAAACCTTGTTGTCATAGTTTCCCTAGGGAACCCACATAAAATCACAATGGGCTTCGCCATCTGGCGAAGCCCATTGTGATTTGTGCTAAGGGCACAAAAAAAGCTGCTCGACTCTCAACGAGGGGAACAGCTTCAAACTCTTTGTTGTGTTTAGAGTGTCGCGAAATGCGATTACTCAGTCACGGCAGCCTTAACGCTGTCAGCGGCCTCAGCGACCTCAGCCTTAGCGCTATCAACAGCAGCGTTGACGGTGCTATCGACAACAGCAGCAGCGCTATCGATCATCTCAGTTGCGGCGCTATCAACAGCCTCAGCAGCCTGCTCGGCGGTGCCAGTGCAAGAGAAGAGAGATACACTAAAAACAACAGCAAGTAATAAAACTAACTTTTTCATTTCTTTTGTAAAAATTA